>JAISWR010000104.1 GCA_031270985.1 Bacteroidales bacterium
TATAACATCGGTGGGTGGGGACTGAATTATTTCTCCGTCAATGACAAAGGCAATGTCGTTGTCATGCCGAAAGCAGGAGGCGCCAGCGTTGACCTGAAAGAAGTGATCGACGAATTGCAGCTTCGCGACGTATCAACGCCCGTATTGTTGCGTTTTCCCGACATTCTGGACAGTCGTATCGAAAAGATTTTCAACAGTTTTAAGATTGCTTCGGAGGAATACGGCTACCGGGGGCAGAATTTCATCATCTACCCGATTAAAGTGAACCAGATGCGGCCGGTGGTAGAAGAGATTGTGAGCCACGGCAAAAAGTTCAACATCGGGCTGGAAGCGGGATCGAAGCCGGAGTTGCACGCCGTGCTGGCGATCAACACCGACACCGACTCGGTGATCATCTGCAACGGCTACAAGGACGAAGATTACATCGAACTCGCCCTGCTGGCGCAGAAAATGGGCAAGCGGATTTTTATCGTGGTGGAAAAACTGAACGAACTGAAATTGGTGGTGAGCATTGCCCGGCGGCTGAAAGTGAAGCCCAACATCGGGATTCGCATCAAACTGGCCAGCATCGGAAGCGGCAAATGGGAAGAATCGGGCGGCGACATCAGCAAATTCGGCTTAAATTCCAGCGAACTGCTCGAAGCGCTGGACATCCTCGAAAAGAAAGAAATGAAAGATTGCCTGCGCCTCATCCATTTCCACATCGGCAGCCAGGTAACCAAAATACGCCGCATCAAAAACGCCCTGCGCGAAGCCTCGCAGTTCTACATACGCCTCAGAACGTTGGGATACAGTGTGGATTTCGTGGACATCGGCGGCGGACTGGGCGTGGACTACGACGGCACGCGATCTGCCGTCAGCGGAAGCAGCATCAACTACAGCATACAGGAATACGTGAACGACTCCATATCCACCTTTGTGGACGCCAGCAACAAAAACGACGTCCCGCATCCGAACATCATCACCGAATCGGGACGATCGCTCACCGCACACCACTCGGTGCTTATCTTTGAAGTGCTGGAAACCACCACCGTGCCGTCGTGGGACGAAAACGACGAGGTGGCGGGCGACGACCATGAACTGGTACGCGAAATGTACTCGATATGGGATCACCTGAATCAGGCAAGCGTGCTGGAATCGTGGCACGACGCGCAGCAAATCCGCGAAGAAGCGCTCGACCTGTTCAGCCTCGGACTGATCGACCTGAAAACCCGCGCCCAAGTCGAACGCCTGTTCTGGTCGGTAGCGCTGGAAGCCTACAAAATCTCCGGCGAATCCAAACATGCGCCCGAAGAATTGCGACAACTCTCCAAAGCGCTTTCCGACAAGTATTTCTGCAACTTCTCCCTGTTCCAGTCTTTGCCCGACTCGTGGGCGATAGACCAGATTTTTCCCATTATGCCCATTCACCGGCTGGACGAAAAGCCCGACAGGTACGCCACTTTGCAAGACATCACCTGCGATTCGGACGGAAAAATCGCCAACTTCATCTCCACCAAAAACTTTGCCTCCCACCTGCCCGTACACTCCCTCAAAAACCGCGAATCGTATTATATCGGCGTGTTTCTGGTGGGTGCATACCAGGAAATCCTCGGCGACCTGCACAACCTCTTCGGCGACACCAACGCCGTACACATCTCCATGACCGCCAACGGCTACGAAATCGACAAACTGATTGACGGCGAAACAGTGGCGGAAGTGCTGGAGTACGTGCAGTACAACCCCAAAAAACTGGTGCGCACGGTGGAAACGTGGGTCTCCGGCTCCGTCAAGGCAGGACTGATCACCGCCGAAGAAGGCAAGGAGTTCCTGTCCAACTACCGGTCGGGACTGTACGGATATACCTATCTGGAATAAACTTCATCTTAATGAACGCAAATTCCAACCGTTTTGAAAATTATCCGTATAAAAATTTTCGTCCTGTTTGCGCACTTCAAAAAAAGTATTACCTTTGTGCCCTCATATTATTAAAAAAGGTTACTTAAATAATTTAATCATAGTTCTTTATGTTAAAACATTACGAGACCGTTTTCATTGCAACTCCCGTTTTGTCTGACGCTCAGATGAAGGAAACGGCTCAAAAATTCAAAAGCCTCATTGAGAGCGAAGGAGGCGAAATTGTGAGCGAAGAGGATTGGGGGCTTCGCAAATTGGCTTATCCCATCCAGAAAAAGAGCACAGGATTTTACTACCTGCTTGATTTTAAGGTGGATGGCGCTTTTGTGCAGAAATTGGAAACCGAGTATCGCCGTGACGAACGCATCATTCGTTTTCTGACTTTCGCTATGGACAAATATGCTGTGGAATACAGCGAGAAGAGAAGAAAAAAGAAAGAAGAACAACCGGACGAAAAAACAAAGGAGGAATAACATTATGTCACAAAATTCATCGGAAATAAGATACCTGACCCCCGTAACGGTGGATGTACAGCGTAAAAAATATTGCCGTTTCAAAAAACTCGGTATTAAATACATTGATTATAAAGATCCGGAATTTCTGAAAAGATTCCTGAACGAACAGGGCAAGATATTACCCCGCAGGATTACCGGAACTTCGCTGAAATATCAGAGGAAAGTAGCCACCGCCATCAAGCGTGCGCGTCATTTGGCTTTGTTGCCGTACGTTACCGATTTGATGAAATAAAACAGAAAAAAATGGAAATCATACTAAAACAAGACGTTAGTCAGCTCGGGTCGAAAGACGATGTGGTAGTTGTAAAAGACGGATATGCCCGCAATTATCTTATTCCCAAAGGTTTTGCCGTTATCGCTTCCCCTTCTGCCAAAAAGGTATTGGCCGAGAACATCAAACAACGGGCGCACAAGGAGGCCAAAATTAAAACCGAAGCCGAAAAAATCGCCGCTAAAATCAACGGATTGCAACTGACCATCGGCGCTAAAACCAGTTCCACAGGGAAGATATTCGGTTCGGTAAATACCATCCAAATATCGGAAGCGTTGCAAGCCAAAGGATTTGAAATTGACCGCAAAAGCATCTCCATTAAGGACGACCAGATCAAAGAGGTAGGCTCGTATAAAGCCAGAATCAAACTGCACAAAGAAGTCTTTGCTGAAATTGATTTTGAGGTTGTTTCGGAATAATCGTTATACAATTGTTCATACGATAAATGATACGGCGGTGAATTATTGCGTATGAGGTTTGTATCATCAGACGTTTCATCATGTTTCTATGTTGACTGTTGAAAAAATAGGCGGTACATCCATGTCGAAATTCCACGATGTGCTGCGTGATATCGTTCTGGACGACAGAACCGGAAGCGATTACTACAACCGCATCTTTGTGGTGTCCGCTTACAGCGACGTCACCAATTGGCTGCTGGAACACAAAAAATCCGGGCAACCCGGGATTTATACCAAGTTTTACCACAACGAAAATTACGAACCCGCACTGGACGAACTATGCGGTAAATTGATCGAAATCAACCGTCAATTTGAAAACATCGGGTTAAACCGTTCCGAAGCCGACCAATTCATCAAAAAACGCATCGCCCATGCCCGCCATTACCTCAACAGCATGGCAAAGGTGCTGGCTTCCGGCTATGTGAACAAAGGGGATATCTATCTGGCAGTTAGAGAAATTCTCGCCTCGCTGGGCGAAGCACACTCCGCTTTTAACTCGGTGAACATCCTCAAAAACAACAAACTGAACTCCACCTTCATTGACCTGTGCGGATTCTACGATTCCGAACCGCTTACCATTGACGGACGCATCCAAAAAGCGTTTGAAAACATAGACTTTTCAAAAACCTTGTGCGTCGCCACCGGCTACACCAAAGGAACGGAAGGCATCATGCGTGCATTCGACCGAGGATATTCCGAAGTGACGTTCAGCAAAATCGCCGTAGAGGTGAAAGCCAATGAAGCCATCATCCACAAGGAATACCATCTGTCGAGCGCCGACCCAAACATTGTGGGTGAGCACAAATGTGTTCCCGTAGGGCATACAAGTTTCATCATTGCCGACCAACTGGCGGACATAGGGATGGAAGCCATTCACCCTAAAGCCGCCAAACCACTGGAAATGAACGGTATCAATATCCGTATCAAAAACACTTTCGAACCGAAACATGAAGGAACGCTCATCACAAGAGCCTATATCAGCCCCACCTCAAAGGTGGAAATCGTTTCAGGAACGAATAAAGTAACCGCTATCGAGATTTACGATCCCATGATGGTAGGAGAAGTAGGTTTCGATATGCGGATCATGGAAATATTCTTCCGGAACGCCACCAGTTACATCCTGAAATCCACGAATGCCAACTGTATCACGATGGTAGTGTGGGACAGCCCGAAACTTGACGCATTGGTGGAAAAATTGCGCTCCCATTACGAAGAAATTGTGGTAAAGCCCGTCGCAATGGTGTGTTGCATGGGCACCAACATCGCTTTTCCGGGCATGTTGGCCAAAGCCTCCAATGCGCTGCATCGCAACGGCATCAACGTGGAGGCATTCAGTCAGTCGCTACGGCAGGTGAACATGCAGTTCGTTATTCGCCGCGAACATTACAATGCGGCGATTATTGCACTCAACGAGGCGCTCTGCATGGGCGAACACGGTGAAAATTGATTTTTGAAGAAACCCAACATATTATGTATGAATAAAACCATCATCATCACCGGAGGAGCCGGATTTATCGGTTCGCATGTGGTTCGCTTGTTTGTCGCCAAGTACCCCGATTACAGGATTGTGAATGTGGACAAACTGACCTATGCGGGCAATCTCGAAAATCTTTCCGACATTGACCGTAATCCAAATTATGTGTTTGAAAAAAAAGACATTACGAACAGCGAAAGCATCAAGGCCGTGTTTGAACGCTACCGGCCGGACGGCATTATTCATCTTGCGGCGGAATCGCACGTGGATCGCTCCATCAGCAACCCGATGGAATTTATTATGACCAACATCGTGGGAACGACGACCTTGCTGAATGCTGCACGCACACTGTGGGGCAATGATACGAAAGAAAAACGTTTCTACCACGTTTCCACCGACGAAGTGTACGGTTCGCTGGGCGCGGAAGGTTATTTCACCGAAACGACAGCATACGACCCACGCAGCCCTTATTCCGCATCCAAGGCAAGTTCCGACCATCTGGTGCGGGCTTATCACCACACTTACGGATTGCCGGTAGTGCTGTCCAACTGTTCCAACAACTACGGCCCCAACCATTTTCCGGAAAAACTGATTCCGCTGTCCATCAACAATATAAAAAACAACAAGCCTATACCCGTTTACGGCAAAGGCGAGAACGTGCGCGACTGGCTGTATGTACTTGACCATGCCCGCGCCATTGATGTGATTTTCCACAAGGGAAAGAACGGCGAAACCTACAATATCGGCGGCCACAACGAATGGACAAACATTGACCTGATACGACTGCTATGCCGCATTATGGACAAAAAGTTGCATCGCAAGGCGGGAGCATCCGAAAAACTGATTACTTTTGTGAAAGATCGTGCCGGACACGACTTGCGCTACGCCATTGATTCGTCCAAACTGCAACGCGAACTGGGATGGAAACCGTCGCTCCAGTTTGAAGAAGGACTGGAAAAAACAGTGGACTGGTATTTAGCCAATGAACAGTGGCTGCAAAACGTGGTGAACGGCGATTATGAAAAATATTATGCCAAGCAATACGAAGCTCGTTGAGATTTATCTTTCGAACAAATATGGCAGATGCAAAAAATCATTGATAATCAGCCGTTTATACATAACGTACGTAAAAAAAATTTCATCACCGAATTTTTGGTATGACTTTTGCATATAATTTTTTGCAATAATTTACCAGATAAAATATAGTTATCAAAATTTTCATGTACATTTGTACACAATTTTAACTTTAAAAAAATAATTTAAATTACAGTATTATAAAATTTTATGAACAACGGAAACGATCGGAAGCGTGTGCCGAGAACATCTTCCCATTCAGAAAAGTATGGAAACGAGCGATATAAAATCCGTGATGGAGAATCTGCTCCGAAAAACACCTATAACGAGAGAGGGAATACCTATGCGAAGGATTCGCCGGATGATTACGGCAACCGTATGGAAGATACGAATTATAACTACGACCGTGGAAATGATTCGGGTTACGATTCGGGCTACATTGACCTGAGTAGTGCTGTAGATTCCGTTCCGGCCAAGAAAAAGCGAAAGCGTATCGTAAAGGAAGCCCCCGTTAAAGTGGTCCCCGTACAAAAACCCTACCAAAAAGTATTGCTGAAAAAGAACCTCCCAAGAAAATCACCGCCGCTGCTCAAGAAACCACCCAAACCCGTAGTGCCGGTCTATCCTGATGTAGTGTTCGACAAGCCCGTGAGGCTGAACCGTTTCATCTCCAACACGGGGCTATGTTCCCGTCGCGAAGCCGACGAACACATCCGGCAAGGTTTGATTAAAGTCAACGGCCAGGTAGTGACCGAAATGGGCGTCAAAGTGAATCAGGAGGACGAAATTTGCTACAAAGACAAAACATTGACCAACCAGCGGAAAATATACCTTCTGCTCAACAAACCCAAAGGCTTTGTCACCTCAATGGACGACCCCAATTGCAAGAAATTGGTGATGGACCTGATACGGAGCGCTTGCAGAGAACGGATTTATCCCGTAGGGCGGCTGGACAAGATGACCACGGGCGTACTCCTGTTCACCAATGACGGCGACCTTTCACTCAAACTCACCCATCCGACCAACCGAATGCGCAAAGTGTATCAAGTAACATTGGATAAGCCGCTTACGGAAGAAGATATGGATAAACTTGCCAAAGGCATCGAACTGGAAGACGGTTTCATCGCTTTCGACTCCATTGCCTACACCGACCCTGAAAACCACACACAGATAGGCGTGGAGATACATTCGGGCAAAAACCGTATTGTGCGCCGCACCTTTGAAGCGGCAGGATACAAGGTGATCAAACTCGACCGCGTATATTTCGCCGGTTTGACGCGCAAAGGACTGAAACGGGGCAAATGGCGTTTCCTTACTCCAGAAGAAGTCGCTTTCTTGAAAATGATGCCGGCATAATTTCCCGCAAGGAACACGACAACACCAAGGAATGGATATTGTTCCCTGACGAAGAATCCGGTTTAACCGAACGTTTGGTTTTATTTTTCAAACCGGTTACTCCATTGCGGAAAAAATAAAAAATTGAAGCCGAATTCGAAAAAAACATGATGATTCTTTACAAGTCGTTCTTGATTTGCAAATATTTTGATACCTTTGTATTCCGAAAAATCATTATGTCTGGTCAATCAAAATATTAAAAAAGTACATGATATGTGTGGATTTGTTGGTGTATTTGAAGTGTCGCAGGATATGCAAAGCATGCGCAAACAAGCGCTGAAAATGGCGAAAAAAGTACGGCATCGCGGCCCCGACTGGTCGGGCATCTATTGCGAAGGGAAAACCATCTTGGCGCATGAACGTTTGTCCATCGTAGATATAGCCTCTGGCGGACAACCCCAATACAGCAAAGACAAAAACCTGATCCTTGCGGTGAACGGAGAGATTTACAACCATCAGGATATCAGAAAACGGCACAAAGACATGTACGAGTTCCAGTCCAATTCCGATTGCGAAGTCATCCTGTCCCTGTACCACGAAAAAGGCCCCAACATTTTTGAAGACCTGAGCGGGATCTATGCTTTTGCACTGTATGACAAGAAGAATGACGCATATCTCATCGGACGCGACCATATGGGCATCATCCCGCTGTACATCGGCTATGACGATTTCGGACAATTCTATGTCGCCAGCGAACTCAAAGCCCTCGAAGGATATTGTTCCGACATACGGGAATTTCCCGCCGGCCATTACCTGTACAGCAAGGAAAATAAAATTAAACGCTGGTACAGTCGCGAATGGATGGACTATGAGAACGTGAAAGACAATGAAACAGATATCAATTGTTTGCGCGAAAGTTTGGAAGAAGCCGTACACCGGCAGTTGATGTCCGACGTACCCTACGGCGTGCTCCTCTCCGGAGGATTGGATTCGTCTGTGATTTCGGCTATTGCCAAACGATATTCAAAAAAGCGGATTGAAGACGGATCGGAAGCATGGTGGCCACAGTTGCATTCTTTCGCCGTAGGACTGAAAGACTCGCCAGACCTCATTTCCGCACGCGAGGTGTCTGATTACATCGGAACGGTACACCACGAAATACATTTCACTATCGAAGAAGGGCTGGATGCGCTAAGCGATGTCATTTACCACATTGAAACCTATGACGTAACCACCGTGCGGGCGTCCACCCCCATGTATCTGCTGGCGCGCTTCATCAAATCAATGGGTGTGAAAATGGTGCTTTCGGGCGAAGGATCGGACGAATTGTTCGGCGGGTATCTTTATTTCCACAAAGCACCCAACGCCAAAGCCCTTCATGAAGAAACCGTCCGTAAATTAGACAAACTGCACCTGTACGATTGCCTCCGCGCCAACAAATCGCTGGCAGCGTGGGGTGTGGAAGGACGCGTGCCTTTCCTCGACTTTCAATTCATGGACGTTGCCATGCGCCTGAATCCCAAAGACAAGATGTGCGGCGACAATGTGATAGAAAAGCACGTGGTTCGCAAAGCCTTTGAAGATTATCTGCCCGAAAAAATCGTGTGGCGGCAAAAAGAACAATTCTCGGACGGAGTGGGATATAATTGGATTGACACACTGAAAGCCACCGCAGAACAAAAAGTGCTCGACCACCAGATGGAACGGGCGGCAGAACGCTTTCCGATTAATCCGCCCATGTCCAAAGAAGAGTATTGGTATCGATCCATCTTTGAAGAACATTTCCCGTCGGCGTCGGCAGCACAAACCGTGCCTTCCGTGCCGTCAATAGCGTGCAGTACCGCAGTGGCGCTGGAATGGGACGCATCTTTCAAGAATCAGGCCGACCCGTCGGGGCGTTCTGTCAAAACGGTGCATGTACACGGGGAATAACAGAAATATCCGCCTACATCCCAGTCCGCAATTGTCCCTCCGGACTTCAGCCCGCGACAATTTGAACGACAGAACACTCATCGAAAATAAATACGCCCAACTCGGAAAAATTTTTAGATGACAAAAATAATATATAATTTTGTCATCATTTAAATTCTGTGAAACGGTGAAAACGATACATTTGTTAGACAAAGAGTTCAAGGTGAGCATTCCCTGTTCGCGGGTAAAACTTGCCGTAGAACATGTCGCAAACCGCATCAACAGCGACTATACGGGTAAGGAAGTCATTTTCGTCGCTATTCTGAACGGCTCTTTCATGTTTGTCGCCGAACTGATGCGAAAGATAAAACTGACATGCCGCATTTCGTTCGTGAAAGTCGCTTCGTATGAGGGAGATACTTCCGGCGGAATCGTCAGGGAACTCATCGGGTTAAAAGAAGATTTGAACGGGAAACATGTGATTCTGCTGGAAGATATCGTGGATACTGGTTTCACGCTCGATCATCTGATGCGCCAAATCAGAACCAACTACTCTCCGGAGAGCATTGCGGTGGCTTCGTTGCTGTTCAAACCACAGTCGTACCGGAAAAGCATCCCGGTAAATTATGTAGGATTTGAAGTCCCCAATGATTTTGTGGTAGGATGGGGGTTGGACTACAACGGGTACGGCAGAAATCTGGAAGACATCTGCATCATGTGCTGAAACCATTTAAAGTCAATAAAAATCGGAATGTTAATTATTGTATTATTTGGAGCGCCCGGCGCCGGAAAAGGTACTCAGGCGGTATTGATGGCAAACACACACGGATTGATACATGTATCTACAGGCGATATGCTGCGGCAGGAGATAGCCGCACAGACGGAATTGGGCAAACTCGCCGAAGCAACCATCTACAAAGGCGAACTTGTCCCCGATGAACTGGTCGTTGCCATGATGAGGGAACAGATAGAAAAATATGCCGGAGCAAAAGGTTTTATTTTTGACGGCTTCCCGCGTACACGGGCTCAGGCTCAGGCGCTGGATCAATTGATGGAAGAAAAAAGGATGAGTATCACCGCCATGCTGGCTTTGGACGTGCCCACGGAAGAATTACTCAATCGCCTGAAGAAAAGAGGTGAAATCTCGGGACGCACCGACGACCTGTTCTTAGACGTGATCCAAAACCGCATAAACGTATATCACCAAAAAACGATACCCATCATTGAATATTATCGCGCGCAGCAAAAGTATCATCCGATAGAAGGAACGGGAAGCATCAAGGAAGTTTCCGAACGGATAAACGAACGGATAAGAGAGTTGTACGGATGTTTACCGGTAAAATAACGCCTCATACTATATTGAACGTATTTATCTTCGATGGGCAAGCCGCCCTGTCAGGTTTGCGGTTACGGAAATGCCACTCACCAGTCTGTTTTCCGTATCCTATGCCATATAAAGAGGTATGTCTTTAATCCCAATTTCTGCCATTACGGGTATTGTTTTGTTAATCATTACCATATTGGTTATATACTGTTTCTTCATTTTCCCACCGAACATAAACGGTTGTGCCGTCGGTTTCGGAAGATAATTTTCCGGTGAGAGACCAATAATATCTTTCATCATAATCGTAAGAAACAGAAACAGGTTTTGAATCTTCCAAAATCAACTGTGTACAAGCTTCATCATAATAAAACAGCGGCATTTTTCCAGCAACTTCCGGGGTTTCTCCCCAATTACCTATCCTGCCTATAACAAAATATTTAAGGTTTTCTTCAACCCAATCATAGTTAGTATAATAAGTATCCGTGTTGTAAGTTTCGCCCCAGTTCACATGCACGCTGTATTGTTTTGCGGCAGGGAATTGAACCGGCTGGTACCCCGCAGGAAAAACGGGATTGGCGGTGTAGGAATACTCGTAAATAGCCAAACTTTCTCCGGTTGCCGATTTCAGCTCAAGTTTCAGATATTTGTTGTTTTCACTCAGCGTGACATAATATTTACTTCCTAGGTATGCTTCAATTGCCGTAACAGGATTATCTCCCACAAACTGACCGTTTTCCTCTCTCCATTTGCCAATATCTTTTACCAAACTGTCTTGCAAATACGGCAAGTCCCACGAATAATATTTCCAATATCCCGTTGAAATTTTTGAGGAAATAAAACTTTCAGGTTCTGTGTCGGTTTCGCTTTGAAAAAGATAGTGAGTGGTTTCGTCGTAATAACGAAAATCTTCAAACACACCAGCTATTTTTTGAACGGCGAGTGATTTTTTTGTGGATAGATTTACCTCCAGTTTGCGCTCAAACCAGAGTGTTGATCCCCAAATAGCATAATCTATTTCGCTCTGAGTGATTGTAATTTCGTTTTCGGCAAACAGTTTGGCGTTTGCTTCGCAGATACGTTCTATGATTTGCTTAGAAATCAAATCGTCATCCAAATTTGATTCGCGGCTGCACGCTGCAAACACTGCTGCACATCCCAAAATAAGGGCGAAAATCTTGAAATTATTTTTAAAGGTCATATAATTTTACTTTATAATTCTGACACAAAATTAAATGAAAAACATTGGTTTTCCAAGCGCATGCAATGAAAAAAAGTTTTTTTACAGAAGAAAAGATATTTTTGATTTTGATCCTAACAACAGGGTGGAGATTTTAATTTGAACGCTTTTTATATTTTCCCGTTTCGGAATAATGATGTATCTTTGTACGGGTAAAAACGGATAACCGAATGGAGATGAGAATTATACATACCGCCGATTGGCATCTGGGACAGACTTTCCATGATTTTGACAGGAAAAGAGAACATCTGCATTTTTTGGGGGAATTGAAAAGGCGTATCGGGACGTATGCGGCAGATGTGTTGCTCATAGCGGGCGACGTTTTCGACAGCCCCAATCCTCCGGCGGATGCACAGGAGATGCTGTACCGTTTTTTGCATGAAGCGATTGCGGAAAATCCACAATTACAGGTAATCATCATTGCCGGCAACCACGATTCGGCGGGGCGACTCGAAGCGCCCAATCCCTTGCTTAAACTGCTCAACATTACGGTACGGGGCGTGGTGAGACGCGACGTCAACGGCGAAATAGACTATTCCCGCCTGATTGTGCCGCTCACACAAGGCGGACAAACCGTTGCGTGGTGTCTGGCTGTCCCCTATCTCCGTTATGGCGATTATCCGCCTGCGGAAAACTATACGAAAGGGGTAGAGCAGATGTTCCTTAACCTGTATGAGCGAATCCCCGATAAACGTTTGCCGGTTGTCGCGATGGGACATTTGCAGGCATCGGGTTCCGAACTGTCGGCCAATGACAAATCGGAGCGTGTTGTGGTGGGCGGTTTGGAGGGCGTTTCGCCCGAGGTGTTTTCCCGCGGGTTTGCATACACGGCATTGGGACATCTGCACCGTACGCAAAAGGTTTCGGGACACGAAAACATCCGCTATGCAGGCTCTCCGTTGCCCATGTCTTTTGCCGAGACGGGAAACAGACAAAACATAATTCTTGTAGAGATTGACGGCAAGCAGACGCATATCGAAACGGCAGCATTATCGCCTTTGACGGGATTGCGCACCATCAGGGCATCCTCCGTGCAGGACGCCTTGCAACAGATAGCCGGTTTACCCGAAGGAGATAATGCCGACGCGGATTATCTGGAAATCAGAGTACGGATCGGCGAACCGGAACCGTCGCTGCCTCACCGGATAGAAGAAGCGCTGAAAGGCAAAGCCGTTCGTTTGGCGCGTTTAGCCGCCTTGCCCCATGAAAACACCACATCCGCCATAAAACAAACCGTCGCTTCTTTTGAAGAATTGCAGCGCATCACCCCCATGCACATGGCGACAGAAGCCTTTAAACGGCAATATGGAGGCGATGATATGCCCCAAGCAATAAAAACGATTTTGCAACAGGTAATTAATGAAGCGGAAAATTTATAAAACAGCATGAAAGTTTTAGCCATCAGAGGAAAAAATCTGGCGTCGCTGGAAGGCGCTTTTGTATTGGATTTCACGAAAGAACCTTTGGCGTCGGCAGGCATTTTTACCATCACAGGACAGACAGGTTCGGGTAAATCTACCATTCTGGACGCGCTTTGTCTGGCTTTGTTCGACGACACGCCGCGCCTGCACGCCGCTACGGAAACCGGCATTGAAATACCCGACTCAGGCAATAAAACCATCCGGCAGGACGACAGCCGATCTATCCTGCGACGGGGAACAGCGGAGGGATATGCCGAAGTGGAATTTTTGTCGCTGAGTGGAGAACAGTTCCGCGCAAAATGGCAGGTCAATCGGGCGCAGGGCAAAACGAGTGGCGCTTTGCAAAACACCTCTGTCACATTGAAAAATATTACCGCAAACGAAGAAATATACGGCTCAAAAAAAGAGTTGCTCGCCCGTATTTCCGCACTCATCGGGCTTAATTTCGAACAGTTTACACGTGCTGTCCTGTTGGCGCAAGGCGATTTTTCCACTTTTCTCAAAGCCAAAGGAAAAGAAAAAGCAGAATTGCTCGAAAAACTGACCGGCATGGAGATATACTCCCGCATTTCAAGCCTGATTTTCGACAAAACCAAAACAGCGGAACAAGAATATAAAAACATTTTCAGGCAGTTGCAGGATGTTAAAACGCTCACCAGCGAACAAACAGAGGCTTTGATTGCCGAACAACAGGAAACGGAACAGCTCATCAAAAATTTAGACAATCGACTGAAAGTCATAGATACGAAAATAAAATGGCTGGAAGACAAAGTACAACTGGAAAAAAGCATCTCTGAAGCAGAAACAGTATTTACCGGAGCGAAAAACAACATTGCGGCAGCAACACCACGCTACGAAGAACTTGCCGCATTAGACAGTGTACAAAGTATCCGCGACACATTTCAACAATGGCAAACCACCAGACAACAACGCGAAGAAAATCAAACCGCGCTTAATGCAAAATATCTGCAAGTGAACCGGGAAGAAACGTTATCGGCACACAAAAACACCACTTATGCCGCTTTGGAAAAGCAACTGAAAAATATTGAAGAAGCATACGCCGAATTAGAGCCGGAATTGCGTAGGGCGCAGGACTTGGACATCAAAATCGGCAATGCCGAAACAAACGAAGCGGAAGCCCGAAAAGAATATGAAACAGCCGGTGCGGCAAAGCAAAATATCGAAAAAACAGTACGGACACTAACGGCATTGCTTCAAGAAAAGCAACAGGCAAAGGAAAAACATGTCCGCCGGAAAGCAGAACACGCTCAATACCAAGAACTTATATTAAAATCGGATGCGCTTCTTCAATCGTTGGATTTTATCCGGAAAACCGGTAAAGACGTCCAGATCAATCATCGGCTTTTGGAACAGGAAAATGCTTTATTGCTGACCGATAGCGAACAGATGGAAGCGTTAAAAGCGGAGCAGGAACATTTGAATCAATTGCTGCCTGCAGAAATTGCAATATTGCGGACGGCATTGCGTGAGGGCGAACCTTGTCCGGTGTGCGGCAGCACGTACCACCCTTATACAACCGCCGACGAAAATTCCGTTTTGGAAGAAAAGGAACTGAGCCGGAAAAAACGCGAAACGGCGGAAAAGATCGTCCGCCTTGCCGAAACAATGGAGTATCGCAACGGCAAAATCACTCAACTCTCCACACTTGTGCAGACTTACCGGCAGCAACAAAATGAAAAAATACACGAAATAGCAACCATAATGGACGTCTTCCCTTCGTGGAGAGACAGGATCGACACAGACGCTTTGCAAACGCAAATCCGGCAAATGGCTTTGGAATGGACGCAGTGCACAGATCTTATCCAACACTTGGAACAGGATATGGCCATCCTGCAAACACAACTCGCCGACGAACGAAACAAATACGAAGAAACAGCGAAACACCTGACCATCAAAGATAAAAAACTGTCGGAAACAACGGAAATAACCGCCAATTTGAAAAAAGAACGCGCCGCGCTCCTTCACGGCAACTCTGTGGATGACTTGAAAAAACGGCATGAAACCAAAAAGCGGGAAATAACGGAACAGTGCAAACAAACGCAAAAAGAACAGGAAGATCTGAACCGGAAAGTGGCGGAATCAAAAGGCTTTATCGCCCAAATGGAACACACAAACCGGCAATTGACCCAACAATACGATGCTTTGACCCTGCAAAAAGAAGCATGGGCGACAACGCAACCGACGACTTTTTCCGATGCACAACTCAGCAGCTTCTTTTCAAAATCGGCACAGTGGATAGAATCGGAACGAAAATTATTAACGGAGTTGAAAACAATGGAAAGAGCAGCTTTGGCTACGCTTGAAGAACGAAAAAAAAATCTTGCACAACACGAGCAAGCCGAAGAAAAACCATCCGAAGAAAACGAAACAAAAACCCGATTAATGGAACAAAAACCGGAAATAGAACAGCAATTGTCGGAAAAACGCAACCTGGAAATACAAATTAAAGTGAAACTCGAACAAAACCGCGAAAACGAACAGCGGCGGCAACAATATGAAAAAGAAATAGCAATAAAAGAAACTTTGTACGAAAACTGGCAAAAACTGAATACCTTGCTGGGCGCTAAAGACGGGACAAGATTCAAAAAAATCGCGCAGGAATACACGCTGGATTTTCTGCTCGTTCACGCCAATAAGCAATTGCGTGAACTGACACAGCGATATGAGTTGCAGCGCATCGGCAACACTTTAGCCTTGCAGGTAATTGATCTGGACATGTGCAATGAAGTACGCACCGTACATTCACTGTCGGGCGGCGAATCGTTTCTGGTATCGCTGGCGTTGGCGCTGGGGCTTTCCTCCCTTTCGTCCAACCGGATGAAAGTCGAGTCGCTGTTCATTGACGAAGGTTTCGGATCGCTGGACGTCGACACCCTGCGTATTGCCATGGACGCTTTGGATAGCCTGCAAACGCAGGGACGGAAAGTCGGCGTCATCTCTCATGTGGAAGAAATGACCGAACGCATCGCCGCACAGGTACGCGTAACGAAGACGGCAAACGGCAAAAGTACAGTAGAAGTGACGGACCGCTTGAACATAGCCTGACGCCGTCCCGAACGCCCCATCCGACAGCCCGTGAAATGCTTGTCGCAAACGCCGTAAACCGTGAAAATCTTTCGCAAAAACTCAGATGCAGTATTCGGCAACATTGATGATGCCCGCACGCAATGCGTATTTGATGGCTTCGTGTACATTATTGACTTCCAACTTCCGGAAAATGTTCTTGCGGTGGGCGTTCACCGTGTGGAAACTCAGGTTTTTGTCATACGCAATCTCCTTGGTCGTCTTGCCCAAAGCAATTTGATAGAGTACCTCTTTTTCGGAAACGGTGAGCAAATCGGGCACAGCCATGACGGGAATATTGCTTTGTGCCACCTGTTTCGCCAATTCGCAAAGATACTCCTTATCTTGCGAGGTATTTTCCAAAGCGACAAAAATATCCTGCCGCGAATTGTGCTTCATCACGATATTGAAGGTTTGCGGCGAAAACAACACCTGCCGGAGGAACTGTTCGCCCAATTCGTCGGAAAACAGCAACCATGATGACCGGCTGTGTCCTCCTTTGATGTTCACAATTTCATTGACATCCGAAAAATCGAACAGCGTATAATCCAGCACCACCACAGCGTCGGGATACCTTTTCAGTTCATTCAGCAATTCTTTCCGCGAGGTTGCCCAAGTGACCACATCCGCAAGATGCGCCTGTTGCAGCAAAGACCATACCCCTTCGCGCGTAATGTCTTGATTGTCGGCTAAAATAAACGGACGCATGTTATTGCTGGATGGTTTCGTTCATGCTGCCGGTACGGTAGCCTTGCAAATCAACGGTGACGTAAGCAAACCCGTGTTTTTTTACGCCGCTGACAATGGTTGCACGATTTTCGGGCAACAGCATCTTCGGCAGTTCTTCCGGGTTCACCTCAATGCGCGCCAACTTGCCGTGATGCCGCACGCGCGCCTGCCTGAATCCCGCGTCAATCAACAACTGTTCACATGCGCCGACGGCTTCCAGCTTTTCCCGTGTAATCTTTTCCCCGTAAGGGATGCGGGACGCCAAACAGGCAAACGAAGGCTTATCCCACGTAGGTAAGCCCATTTCCATAGACAACAGCCGTATCTCGCCCTTTGTCATCCCCACTTCGCGCAGAGGACTGAGCACGTTCATCTCTTTCACCGCCGTCATTCCGGGACGATAGTCGCCCGTGTCGTCGGCATTGGAGCCTTCCGCAAGATGGGTCATTCCCTGCTCCGACAGTATTTTGTCGAACACGCCGAACAGATTGTGTTTGCACAAATAACACCTGTTGAGCGGATTATCCGCGAAACCCGCTATGGCCAACTCATCCACCGCACAGGTGATGTGCCTGATACCGTGCGCTTTCGCAAAAGCCACCGCTTCCTCCGATTCCCTGTCCGGATAAAATGCCGACATTGCCGTGAGCGCCAGCACCTTTACGCCAAGCTCCTGATGCGCCACATACAGCAGGAAAGTGGAATCCACTCCCCCCGAAAAAGCCACCGCAAGATGACGCAAATCTTTCAGTACTTCCCTGAGCCGTTTCAACTTGAGATGAGCCGCTTCCGGCGTTTGATCATTCAACATAGCAAATATATTTTTTGCAAAAATAACGAAATCGTAAAAAAAACAGAAAAAAATATACCGTCAATTAAACTTTTTCCGTAATATTGCGTCCAAACAATAAAGGTATTAAAAAGAGAATGAGCGAGTATAGCGACGCCCAACTGTTGGAAATGTTTCGGGACGAAAAGTGCAGGTACGAAGCTTTCAACAGAATTGTAAAGCAGTACCAGACGCGGCTATATTGGCACATTCGTAAAATCGTACTGGTACACGAGGATACGGATGACGTGTTGCAAAATACCTTTGAGAAGGCATGGAAAGGTCTGGCAGGCTTTCGGAACGAATCACAATTGTACACGTGGTTGTACCGAATTGCCACCAACGAATCCATCAGCTTCCTGAACCAAAAACGGCACAGGGAAGCAGTGCCTCTGGACGAGGCAGCCAACATGCTGGCGCAGTCCTTGCACAGCGACGTCTGGTTTTCAGGTGACGAAGCGCAACTGACACTGCAAAAGGCATTGCTGACACTGCCCGAAAAACAGCGGATAGTTTTCAACATGAAGTATTTTGATGAAATGCCTTATGAAAAAATGTCTGCTATTCTGGGAACGTCCGTAGGCGCGTTGAAAGCATCGTACCATCATGCGGTACAAAAAATTAAAGCCTGTTTGGAGCAGGCGGCAATATGATATGGTTGAACTAAAAAACACAACGTATGAATGACAACGAGATGACAACAGCGGATAAACGCAATCCGTTTTCAGTGCCGGACGGTTATTTCGACGACTTTCCGGACAGAATCCTTGCCCGCATCAGGAAGGAGGAAAAACCTGCGGTACGCTTGGTGCCTTATCTCCGATACATCGCGATAGCGGCATGTATCCTGATGCTGTTTGCCGCAGGCATGATGCTGCGCGGAAGAATGACGCCTTCCGTAATGGTCGCCGATGCGGACGACGACCAGACGGAACTGTTGTACTTACTGAAAACAAGAGATTTGATGACGGCTTTGGCGGATGCGGAAATCGAAGAGGGAATCTTCATGGAATATTCTGAAGAACAGAAAGACGAGATTATCCTTTTCCTCGAACGTGACAATATCGCTATCGCAGATATTGCCCGCTCCATGAACGGAGATAATTACGTTTCTTATGATGAATAAATTTTTAAAAATTATGAATAAAATATTGATATTATTGACATTGTGGATGGGGTGGAATGTGGAAATTATCGCGCAAAACGGTTCCGGAAGAAGAGGTCCATGGCCTATGGAAGGCGGACGCATTCAAGCGGAACGAGTGGCATTTTTTACAAAAACGATGGGTTTAACGGTGGATGAAGCGCAAGTGTTCTGGCCGCTTTACAACGAAATGGAAAAGAAAAACGCCGCCCTGTTTGACGAAAAGTCAAGTATTCTATGGCGTTTCTCAAACGAACATGACAAACTGTCCGACAAGGAAGCGGCAAAATTGCTGGATAAACTGATGCAGATCCAGCAGCAGGAAAGCGAAATATCGAAAGAATATATCACGCGGCTACGCAAGGTATTGCCCAACAGTAAAGTGATGAAGTTATATGTCGCCGAGTTTCAGTTCCGTACTTTCCTCCTGCAAAAAATAAGCAACAACAGGAATAACTAAAGGAAAGACATGCAATAGCAGCAGTTGCGTCGTGTCTTTCAGGGCAGGATTTTGAAAATGCTTTCCGTAAGATGGTCGATGAAATACCCGTCTTTAACGATATAGCCCGTTGCTCCGGCTCTCATGCAATCATCTATAGTCGCTTTGTCATTGTTGCCCGACAGGATAATCACCGGTAAGGAGGGTTGTTGCCGTTTGATGGCGCGAACCACATCCAGTCCTGTCATCTCCGGCGGACTGTTGTCCAAATGGAAATCCACCACCACCAAAGAGGGATTCAGATGTAAATGTTCCACACATTCCTCGCCCGTAGCAAATGCCTTTGACACGTATCCGGTTTTCCCCTTAAAAGTATATTCCAGCAAATTGATGAACATGGGATCGTCATCAACAAAAAAAATCAACTTGTCGCTCATACACAGGGATATTCGTCAAAGTAAAAACAAATTCAAAGTATACAAAAGTATAAAACATTTGCAAAAAACGCAAAATATCTTATCTTTTTTATACCTCGCGGGACAGGTGGTTCAGCCGCAGCCAACCTTCCAAAAATACTTGCCGTTACTCATATTGATAACGATTTGATGGAATATTTCATCGGATGGAGAAAATCCGGAAACGGAGAATGGCGCGAATGAGCCATGAACACAAAAAATCCGATATTTGCAAATATGTATGCAAATACCGGATAATCAACGATGTTGTCCTAACGTTACCCGTACGGCATCATGGCGGAATTTATTTGAAATAACGGTTGTACAACCCCTCAAACCCCTTGCCGTGGCGTGCTTCATCCTTGCACATCTCGTGTACGGTATCGTGGATGGCATCCAGATCCTGCTGTTTTGCCAGCGTAGCAATGCGCTTTTTGTCTTCGCAGGCGCCTGCTTCGGCTTCCATACGCTTTTTCAGGTTGGTCTTGGTATCCCACACCACTTCGCCCAACAATTCGGCAAATCTTGCGCAATGATCGGCCTCCTCGAATGCATAACGCTTGAATGCTTCCGCAATTTCGGGGTAACCTTCGCGATCTGCTTGCCGACTCATGGCAATATACATGCCTACTTCGGTGGCTTCACCCATGAAATGGGCTTTCAATCCCTCTACAATCACAGGGTCAACGCCTTTGGCAACACCAATTACATGCTCGTCGGCAAATTTCAACGCTCCGGTTGTTTCTACCATCTCTTTGAACTTGCTCTTAGGCTGTTTGCATTGAGGACAAGTTTCAGGCGCTTCATCGCCTTCGTGAACATAACCGCATACGGTACAAATCCATTTTTTTTTCATTTGTTTAAGAATTAAGTGAATAAAATTTAATTAATTGAATCTCTGATATTTTTGCATTTTTCGCAAAATCCATTATAATATAACTGACACTCTGTAAACAACAAATGTGCCGCATTGTTTACTTTCACCTTGTCCAATCCTTCCACTTGAAGATCGTACACATTCCCGCATCGCTTGCATCTGAAGTGGGCATGACGGGAAATATCCGCATCGTACCTCAAATTTTTTCCGTCTATGGAAATCGTACGGATAATACCTCGGTCGGACAACAGTTTCAACGTGTTGTACACCGTTGTTTTGGACAGGGTGGGCATAGCCGGCGCAAGATCGCTATAGATTTTATCTACCGTAGGATGAATACAATGCGTCATTAGATATTCCATGACCGCAATCCGTTGCATCGAAGGTTTTACTCCCCCCGCCTGTAATCTGCCAAATATGTCTGCCTGTACATTCATCACAAAACTGTAATTATTATAATAATGAATCTGGTGCAAAGTTATATTGTTTTTCTCATATCACCAAATTTTTTTTAATTTTTTTTTGCTACGATCGGTTAAAACTCAGATGTAAAATGGAATCGGATGCCGGGAAATTTTTCCTGCGATGCGGCAAGAGCATACTGTGATTCTGCCATGAATACATCTCTGCCTTCTTTGTCGGTTGCCATGAATTGCCATTTGCGACGTTTGAAGTCATCCATTTCCGTTTTGCTGTCGCTTTCTATCCAACAGGCTTTGTATAATTGCATGGGTTGATAGGTACATGCGGCGCCGTATTCGTGTTCCAGCCGATATTGGATGACGTCGAATTGCAGTGCGCCTACCGTACCGATGATTTTTCTATTATTCGACTGATTAACAAATAGTTGTGCAACTCCCTCGTCGGTCAATTGTTCCAGTCCTTTTGCCAATTGTTTGTAGCGGATAGGGTCGGCATTTTCCACATAGCGGAACAGTTCGGGCGAAAAACTCGGAATGCCCCTGAAATGAATCTGTTCACCTTCCGTAAGCGTATCACCGATTTTGAAATTGCCCGTATCGTAGATGCCTACAATATCACCGGGGTAGGCTTCGTCCACCATCAATTTTTTGTCAGCCATAAAGGAAGTGGGATTAGCGAATTTGAGGTTTTTCATCAGTCGCACGTGCAGGTAGTTGGTGTTGCGTTTGAACTGTCCCGAACAAATGCGCAAGAAAGCAATCCTGTCGCGGTGGTTCGGGTCCATGTTGGCATGTATCTTGAAAATAAAGCCGCTCAATTTGGGTTCTTCCGGATGCACCGTACGTTCTTCGGTTTCAAAATTTTTCGGCGTGGGGGCTATATCCAAAAAACAATCCAACAGTTCGCGTACGCCGAAATTGTTCAGGGCGCTGCCGAAAAACACCGGCGCCTGCTTTCCTGTGAGATAATCATCCGCTTGCGGATTGGGATAAATGCCATGCACCATTTCCAAATTTTCTCGCAATTTTGCGGCATATTCACCCAGATGATTGTCCAATTCATTGTCGTACAGATCATTGATTTTTATCGAATCGGCAATGGTCTGTTTTTCCTGAGAGGTGAACAGTTGTAAATTTTTTTCGTAAAGGTTGTACACGCCTTTGAATGCAGAGCCGCTACCGATAGGCCAGGTCATGGGACACACATGTATGTGGAGCTGTTGCTCCAATTCGTCCATCAGGTCAAAAGGATCCTGCCCCGTTCTGTCCAACTTATTGACGAACACGATAACGGGCGTTTTGCGCATACGGCACACTTCCATCAATTTAAGCGTTTGCGGCTCCACGCCTTTGGCGGAGTCAATCACTACAATGACGCTATCCACAGCGGTGAGCGTACGATACGTGTCTTCTGCAAAATCCTGATGCCCGGGCGTATCCAAAATGTTGATTTTGACGCCCCTGTACTCAAATCCCATCACTGACGTGGCAACGGAAATGCCGCGCTGTTTCTCTATTTCCATGAAGTCGGACGTGGCGGTTTTCCGTATTTTGTTGGACTTCACCGCGCCGGCAACGTGAATGGCGCCACCGAACAGAAGTAACTTTTCCGTCAGCGTCGTTTTTCCCGCGTCGGGATGGGCAATGACGGCAAATGTGCGACGACGACGAATCTCTTGTTCCAATTCCATTTTATCGACTGAAAATATTGCAATGCCGCAAAAGTCATGCCGGAAAACACTTTTTCAGTTTATTTTTTGGAAATCGTGTTGAAAGTTTAGCGGTCGGGGGTGCTGTTTTGTTAATGAAAGAAAGTGCTTTTATTGCCGACATACAGTCATTTATAAAAAACATAGCGCAAAAGCATGATTGTCGTAAAAATAATGTCGGGAATACAGCCTCGAATTCATCATTTTTCAATTTTTGATTGTATCTTTGGGCGGAAAATTATACCATGTCGGACAAGATAGCATTTCGCACCAATAATTGGGACACCGAGGACAAGGAACTTGACCGTTCGTTGCGTCCTGCGGGATTTAGAGAATTTAGCGGACAGGATAAAGTGGTGGACAACCTTCGTGTGTTTGTGAAAGCAGCCAAAATGCGCCGTGAAGCGCTCGACCATGTGTTGCTGCATGGCCCTCCGGGACTGGGTAAAACCACTCTTGCCAATATCATTGCCAATGAACTTGGCGTCAATCTCAAATTAAGTTCCGGTCCGGTATTGGACAAGCCGGGCGACCTTGCCGGCATCCTCACTAATCTCGAAACCAACGATGTGCTGTTCATTGACGAAATACACCGTCTGAGTCCCGTAGTGGAAGAATATTTGTATTCCGCCATGGAGGATTACACCATTGATATTCTGATAGATAAAGGTCCCAGCGCACGTTCCATACAATTGACCCTCAATCCGTTTACGCTGGTGGGGGCGACTACCCGCAGCGGGTTGCTCACCAGTCCGCTACGGGCGCGTTTCGGCATCACCTGCCATCTGCAATACTACAATGCCGACATCCTCACCGACATCATACTCCGTGCCGCCCGCATCCTGAACGTTTCCATTATTGCGGAAGCGGCTGTGGAAATTGCCTCGCGAAGCAGGGGAACGCCGCGTATCGCCAATGCCTTGTTGCGCAGAGTACGCGATTTTGCACAAGTGAAAGGCGACGGCACCATCACTCTCGCGATCACGCGCTATGCTCTGGATGCACTCAACATCGACAAGCACGGGCTGGACGAAATGGACAACCGCATCCTGCGTACCGTGATCGACAAATTTCACGGAGGACCCGTAGGGCTGTCCACCATTGCCACTGCCGTGGGTGAAGATGCAGGCACTATTGAAGAGGTATATGAACCGTTCCTCATAAAAGAAGGATACATCAAACGAACGCCGCGCGGCAGAGAAGTAACGCCCGCCGCATACGTCAATATGGGAATCAGTCGTTACAAAGACCCTGAATTGCTGTTTTGAGCGATGAGACGCAATGCAAAATCAATATTGTGGTTGATGTGCCTATCCGTTTTCGTATGGACGGAAAACATGCAGGCTCAATGGTTTCCTGCGTCATTGCTCCATTCTCCCGCTATTGCCGCTGCGGACAGCAATCAGTTGTTATTGGTTGCGGATGTGACCGGATTTTTCAAAAACAACGAATATTTCAGTGCAGTAGCCGTCGGGCAGACCTACCCGGGCATTGCGCTGACTCCGGCTTTGACTTATCAGGTGGGCGGCAGGTTTCGCGCCGAAGCAGGCGCGTATGCCGTGAAATTTTCGGGACGCAACGACTTCTCCGCCTTACAGCCTTTCCTTCGCCTGCAATATGCCCTCTCCCCGTCTTTCCACATGGTGCTGGGCAACCTGTACGGAGGAGTGAACCACCGGCTGATAGAACCGTTATACCAATGGGAACGGCATTATGTGGCAAACCCCGAAAGCGGCTTGCAGTTTGTGCTGGACAATGCCCGTTGGTTCGCCGATGTGTGGGTGGACTGGCAACGTTACATTGAGCGAGGCGATGATTTCCCGGAAACGCTGGCATTCGGATTGTCCATAGCATGGCGGATGACCCCTCCGGAGAGCCGCTACAGCCTCTCATTACCACTGCAATTGCTGGTTCAGCATCACGGCGGACAGATTGACGTTTCGGATGAACCGATGGTTGTGCTGGGCAACCTTGCCGCAGGATTGTGTTCTCACATCAATACGGGCAATCGCTGGCTGCGATCCATAGGGCTGGATATTTACGCCGCAGGTTATTACGACCGTTACCCCAACGAGTCGCTACGCCCTTTTGACAGGGGATGGGGTATTTATCCCGTGCTGCATATTGATGCCGCCCCTTTTTCCTGTATGGCAGGGTATTGGTATGCTGAAAAATTTTATGCCTTCCAAGGAGAAATGCTGTTCGGCACATTCAATCCCTTTGCGCCGACGCAACAAATCCCCGTCCGCAATATGCTCACATTGAAAATAGCCTATGAGCAAAAACTGTACAAAAACGTGTCCATCGGAGTGCAGGCGGAAACCTACACCGATCTCGAACGCAGCGCGACGGATTACAGTTTCGGCGTACACATCAGGTTCAGTCCGTGTTTCAACCTGCACACCTTTTAACGCAGGCCGGTTGTGCAGCGCCTGTCAGCTCAATAATGAACGCGGCATGGGGTCGGAACTTCACTGCCGAACCTGTTTAAATAAGGAATAATAGGAAGCAACTCAAACTTTTTCTTGACCAGAACAATCATCATTTTGGAATCTTCCAAAATTTTTTATATTTGTGCTTCAATAAAAACGAATGATGTTGAAATATTACATGATCACAGCAATTATCGGACTGCTTGTCTATCAGCCAGTTTTTGCACAGGACCAATACAGTTACAGAGGTTTTGACGCTCCCATAAGTATCGTCCAGTACGGAGGGTATTTCTATTTATCCAATGCAGGAAATGTTGCAGCAATGTCGGCAAAAGACGGCGACGGGTACATTTCGCGCATCAGAAGCGACGGTTCCCAGGAAGAGGTTACGTCGAAATTCCTTTCGGGGCTGGACAGCCCCCACGGGATATATGCGTGGCAAAGCGTACTGTATGTTTGCGATGTTGACCGTCTGCTGGGGTTCGACCTGCAATCGAAAAAAAAGGTGTTTGAACTGAGTTTTGCCGCCCACCATACCGTCTGCCTGTCGGATATTGCATCGTCGGGCAACCATATTATATATGTATCGGCTACCGACATCAATGCAATTTTTGAGGTGAACTTGACCGAAAAAACCTGCAAAAAATGGATGGAAACCGTTGCGCCCAACAGCCTGCTGATAGACAAAGACAGGATGTATGTGAGCAGTTGGGGAACAGACAGCTTACCCAACGGAAAATTGGGCGTGATAGACATGCAGCGGAAGACATACCGCCAATTGGGCGAATGTGAAGGACTGCTCTGGGGATTGGCAATCGACGGGAAAAGGTTGTATTTTTGCGACTGGGTGTCGATGAATGCCAAACGTGGCGTACTTCGTTGGTATCACCTTGATACGGGAGAGTGCGGACGCATCCAGCTAACTTCAAAAATAGGCGGCCCTGCCGACTTCATCTACGACTCCCGCAATGATCTGTTCGTCATTCCTGCCGTACTGGAAGGCGCAGTATATGGCGCTGTCGGATTTAAAAACCGGTAAATGAAATGCCTTGTGACGATATGTTTATTGAGTCTGCTGTGTATCAGCGGACTCGCCGACGACAACACGCAGTGCCGCCATCCGCGTGTGGGGCTTGTGTTGAGTGGGGGCGGTGCAAAAGGATTTGCACATATCGGCGTGTTAAAAGTACTCGAAGAAGTGGGAATGCCGGTGGACTATATCGCAGGAACAAGTATGGGTAGCATTGTCGGCGGACTGTATGCCTTGGGTTATACCGCACAACAACTTGAAACATACGCGAAAGAAACGGACTGGAACAATCTGCTCACCGACCGAATATCTCGCAGAAATGTGATGATTTACGAAAAAGGAGAACGTAAAAAATACTGGTTGCAGTTTCCTATTTCCGGTCATAAAATCAATTTACCCATAGGGTTACTGTCCGGACAAAACATATCCAATCTGTTTACAAAGTTGGCAAGTCCGGCATACGACCAAACGGATTTTTCACAGTTTCCCATCCCGTTCCTGTGTGTCGCAACCGATATCCGCACGGGCGAGGAAGTGGTGCTGGAAAGCGGACAACTGCCTGTAGCCATGCGTGCAAGCATGGCGATACCCTCCGTGTTCACCCCCGTCAGTTTGAACGGCAAAATGCTTTTTGACGGAGGATTGGTGAACAACCTCCCTGTTGATAAATTAAAGGACAAAGGAATAGACATCCTGATAGGCGTGGATGTTTCCGCCCAAACGCAAACTTCGGAAAGCGAAAACATGTACCGGATTGCGGAACAGGTGGTATTTATGGCGTCCACACCGCTGAAAGAAGCAAACAAGCATTTGTGCAAAGTGTTGATCATGCCCGATGTGAATGAGTTTCGCTTTTCCAGTTTCAACGCTGTCGATACCTTGATTGAGCGTGGGGAGAAAAGCGCTCGCCGGCATTACGATGAACTGAAAGCGCTCGCCGACTCACTTCGTCTGCTGGGTCAAAAGCCGGAACGTACCGTTTTTTTGCAACCGCTGCCGGCACTCCACGTCAAAGAAATCGTCGTGACAGGATTAGAGAATATTTCGCAGCAATATGTACTGCAAAAATCGGGACTTGTCACCGGAGAAAAGATTACTTTCGATCAATTGGACAAAGCCGTTGAGCGACTCAAAGGCACTCAAATGTTTGAATCTATCGTGTACCACATCCTGCCTTCCTATACGGAGAACGAAGTGAATATCCAGTTTGATTTTGTTGAAGCCGGCACCAATCTGTTCAGGGTGGGGTTGCACTATGACAAAGAATATCAGGCGGCGCTCCTGCTGAATGTGTCGTTCCGCAATCTGTTGCTCAACAATTCCCACTTGTTGATGGATTTATCCATCGGCGAAAACCCGTCGCTTTTGCTGACCTATCTCCACAATCCCGGCGTTAGCCCTTTCGGCAAGTCCATTTTCAACACATCTTTATTTCCCGAATGGATGTTTCAGATCAACGTTTATCAACGTTCGTTTTACAATTACGTGGACAACCGTAAAGCAGACATGTTTGATTGTCTGGATATTGTGCCGTCGGTGAGCATACAGTTTACCCCGTCCGTCAATACAATGATTGGCATGAGACTGTCGGGCGAATATTCCACTGTCAGTTCCCAATTCGTGTCGCCTCCCGCAACAAAACGAAAATCCGACAACCTGCTCATGTCGTGGCAACTGTATTACGAATGGGATACTTACAATGAGGACTATTTCCCCACATCAGGGAGCTTTTTCCATTTGGAAGGCAACTATCACAGAGAATTGTCTAAAAATGTCCACCTCTCTGAGAAATTGCTGGGCTTCATGTTTCGTTCCAACTTTGCCTTGTCGCCCACGCGTCGCTGGACGTTCCACATAGGCGCTGATGCGGGAGCGATTCTCGGCAATGATATTCCTCTCCAATATCTCTTGTACGCAGGCGGACTGCCCAACAAACTTTACCGTTACGAATTTCGGTTCACTGGAATGGATTTCAGGCAACAGAGTGCAAAAAACATGATGTTAATGCATTGGCATCATCAAATAAGACTGTGGAACAATGTCTATGTTACCTTGCGCACTCATGTGGGCAAAATGGATAATGTTTTTGCCGAATTACTTACGCCACGCTCAATGGTAGTGGGCTATGGTGTTTCGACACAATACAACAGCATCGTCGGACCGTTGGGGTTCACGCTCAGTTCATCCAATTTGCACCGTAGCCTGCTCGCAGTATTTCATATGGGATTCTGGTTCTGACAGTTATATTTTTCCACAAAAAAAAATCAAAAAAATGTAACTTTTTTTTGATTTTTTCGTATACATCATAAAAGAATAATATGTACTTTTGGCATTGAAAAATCAAAATTTGCAGTTATGTCACTTCATCAACCTACGCCTGAAGAAATTGGGGCAAAATTAAAGAAGAAACAACAACAACGGAAGTTCCATCTTCCGGTGATTGGTCATTTTGCCGACCGCAGTGTGTTGTTCAATTCCATCATGCAAGCATCGGAGGTTACAGGAATACATTATTCTCTGATATTCGAAGCATGTATCGGAAAGATATTCAAAGCAGGTAATGTCGTGTGGGAATACCAGAAGGGAAACCACTATATCAAGTACAAAGCCTATTATATCAATGTGCAGGACAAATACACACGATACCAGACATTCAATGGATGGACGTGATGTTTATTTGATGTGGTTTGATTAACTCGTTTGTTATTATGTAGATACACATATAACAACGTGGGTAGTTTTCTGTTGTTCGGAATATTTTGTGGATTCAATCTTAAAATGTACGGAAACATGAAGAAAATATTTGTATGTGTTGCATTGGCGTTTATGGCTGCAAACGTTGTTGTACACGGACAGGAAAAAAAATCGAAGAAGCAACTCAGGCGGGAACATGCCGAAGAAGTTAGGCAGTTGATAGATGCACAGGACTTTGTTTTTGTCGCCAATCAGGCATTACCGATGGCGGGACCTACTCGTGTGCTCACTACGCCGTATGACCTCACGGTGGGCAAAGATACGGTGAGCGCTTTCTTGCCGTACTTTGGGAGAGCGTATGTCGCGCCGTCCAATCCGCTCGAAAGCGGCATTACTTTTGTGAGCAAGGATTTTGCTTATACGTTGAGCGTCACAAAGAAGAACGGCAGGGAGATACAAATTACGCCCAAAGACGTTCCTAAACGCTATGAGTTGTTCCTCAGCGTGTCCGAAAGCGGTTCGGCAACCTTATCGGTGAACGACGTCACACGCCAGCCCATTCGTTTTAACGGAAGTATTGAGCCGCGAACGAGGAACGCACAACGGTGATCGTTTACCTGCAAAAGCGAGTTCCCATACGTGTGTCTTGCCGTCATTCCTGCATAAGCGCATGGACATCGCCGCAGAGAGGAATTATCACCTGACCTGTTCCACTATTTCCGCAGGCAACACGTTTTTTTGTTCTCCGGTGAGCATGTTTTTCAGGCTGACGATGCCTGCGGCTATTTCCGTTTCGCCGGTTATGGCGACAAAAGGTATGGCTTTGTTGTTGGCGTAAGCCAACTGTTTCTTCATTTTAACGGCTTCCGGATATATTTCGGCATTGATGCCTGCCGCACGTATCTGAGCCAGCAGTTTCAAGGCATAGCGTTCTTCTTTTTGCCCGAAGTTGATGAACAGCAACCGTGTAGTTTGCATAGAATCTTTCGGGAAAGCGTCCAATTGTGTAAGAACGTCGTAAATGCGGTCAGCGCCGAAAGATATGCCCACGCCCGACATATCGGGCAGTCCGAAAACACCCGTGAGGTTGTCGTAGCGTCCGCCTCCGCAAATGCTGCCCATTTCCGCATCCATCGCTTTTACCTCGAAAATGGCGCCGGTATAATAATTCAGCCCTCGCGCCAGCGTCAGGTCAAACTCAACGGGCATTCGGAGGTTCAATGATTCGGCGTAATCCAGAATGACGCACAATTCGCTGATACCGGCTTGTCCGGCTTCGTTGTCCGCCATGAGCGTTTCTAATTTTGCAATTTTCTCGCGGTTACTTCCCGACAGTTGCATCACCGGTTGCAGTGCGTTGATTGTTTCGCGAGTAAGCCCTTTTTCAAGCAGTTCTTCCATTACCTTTTCCTGCCCAATTTTTTCTGTTTTGTCAATGGCTATGGTGATGTCCGATATTTTGTCCTTTTGTCCGATGAGTTCGGCAATGCCCGTCAGAATTTTACGATTATTTATTTTCACTGCCACTCTGATGTTCAGTTTGTGAAACACTTCGTCGATGATTTGCAACAGTTCCGCTTCGTTGAGCAGGGAGTTGCTGCCCACCACATCGGCGTCGCATTGGTAAAATTCGCGATAGCGTCCTTTCTGCGGTCTGTCGGCGCGCCACACGGGTTGCACCTGATAGCGCCTGAACGGGAACGATATTTCGCTTTGGTGCTGCACCACAAAACGGGCAAAAGGCACGGTGAGGTCGTAACGCAACCCTTTTTCACACATTTTTGCCGACAGCCGGTTGAGGTTCTTTTCTGCAATATCGGCATCATTCACATCCGACAGAAAATCACCCGAATTGAGGATGCGGAACAGCAGTCTGTCGCCTTCCTCGCCGTATTTACCCAGCAAGGTGGACAAATTTTCCGTAGCAGGGGTTTCGATGGGCTGAAATCCGAAACGCCGGAACACGGTTTTGATGGCGTCGAAAATATAAATCCGCTTCATCATTTCGGACGGGATAAAATCGCGCGTCCCTTTGGGTATGGAAGGTTTTTGCATGTTGATTCAAACAGCTAAGAGCGCACAAAGGTAAGAAAGATTTGTCAATTGGGGAAAAGTTTGAAGTGCTATTTTGCCCGTGTAAGTGACAAAAAAATAACGGTGTGGTCATAAATAGTAAAAGGCTGTCTCCAAAATCCCGTCCGAACGAAGAATTGCGGGAAACGGCGAAGCTTTTACTACAAGTGATTGTAACATTTTTTTCGCACAATAGCCATTCGTATCAAAAAAATATGTACCTTTGCACGCATATTTAAATATACGATATTATCGTGATATTCGATGGGTTACGTTTAAAAGTGGCGCGAAGGATACTTCGCCGCAAATCGGCAAAATTGAAACGGCAAAAGATGCTGTTTGACTTTGCATCAGCAAAGTACATAGGCATCATTTGCGCTTCTTCCGACGAAACAAGCGTCAATATTCTGAAATCTTTTCTGCAATTCCTGAGCGGGAACAACATCAAATATCAGGTGCTGGGGTACTTTAACGGAAAAAAAATCCCCAACAATTTTCTGTTCCGGAAAGAGATTGATTTCATCACGCAGAATAATTTGAACGCTTTTTGTATTCCGAAAGGAGAGGTGGCGGAAAAATTCATGACCGAACCGTTCGACATGTTGCTCAATTGCAGCATGAATTGCTACTTTCCCATAGAATATATGGTGCAGGTCTCTATGGCAAAATGCAAAGTGGGTATTTCCGGCGATAATTTTCCGGATTATGACCTGATGATAGATGTGGGCAAGAAAAAAGACATCGGATATTTTTTGGACAATCTCCGCTTGTACCTCTCAAACCTGAGGAATTCGAATTTGCAATCATAAAAACATTCAATAAAAATGCTGTTTCAAGGCACAGGAGTGGCGTTGGTTACGCCGTTCGATCGGGATGGAACTGTTGATTTTAAGGCGTTGAGCCGCATTGTGGAGCACTGTATTTCCGGACAGGCGGATTATTTGGTGGCGATGGGTACCACAGGGGAATCCGCCACTTTGTCGCCGGATGAAAACGCGGCTGTGGTGCGGCATATTGTCGCTGTTGCGGCGGAAAGAATCCCTGTTGTGTTGGGCGTGGGCGGAAACGATACCGCTAAAATCATCGCGAACATGGGAAACATCAATTTTTCGGGTATTTCGGGGATATTGTCCGTAGCGCCGTATTACAATAAGCCCGCACAATGCGGCATTATCGCTCATTTTCGTGCGATTGCCGCCCACAGCCCCGTTCCGGTCATCCTGTACAACATTCCGGGACGCACGGGCGTGAACATGACGGCGGAAACCACGCTGACACTGGCTCGGGAAGCCCGCATCGCCGGCGTAAAAGAAGCATCGGGCAACATGACGCAAATGATGGCGATCATTGCCGGAAAACCGGATGATTTTGCGGTTATCTCCGGCGACGATGCGCTTACGCTTCTCCTGATTGCCGCTGGCGGCAACGGCGTTATTTCGGTAGCGGCCAACGCATTTCCCCAACGTATGGCAACACTTGTGCGGGAAGCCCTTGCGAACCGTTTAGAAAAGGCGCGGGAGACGCATTACCGCTTACTGCCGCTTTTTGAATCCTTGATTGCCGATGGGAATCCTTCCGGCATTAAAGCGACGCTTCACCTGCTGGGACTGTGTGAAAACGTGCTGCGGTTGCCGCTGACGCCCGTGTCGGAGGCAACATACCTGAAACTGGAAAAATTCGTGAAAAACGTGCGGTGAACAAACAGTTATTGTCCGGATTCCTGTTGCTTACATTTTTGCGGTACGCCTCCGCCGCCGGTGACTGGAAAAGCGGCGCCACGGCAGGTCTGTCCGTCGCACTGGGCAACAAAATTATCCGCATAGGCGCGTTTGCCGCCGCATGGATTGCTTATGCCGACAGGATACAATACAATCCCGGCATACGGCTGTTGTATCATTTCAAAAATCTGGGACCTCCCGGCAAATACATGGAACTTAACGTCAGCAACGGATTGCTGGTGGGCTGGGGAAAGCGGGATGCGGACGACAACCCGTTTGTCAATAGTGTTGCCAACCATACCGGACGGCGCTACAGCATTGCCTATGCCTGTAATATTTATCGGGACGGTATGCAGATGAACCAAAAAACAGGCACTGTAGCCCTTCAGATACGCCGCCTGAGCATCATCGCGGAAAACGACCTGCTGGGCGACGGTAAAGACCGTTTCCGCACGGGAGCTTTAGCGGTGCAGTACCGGCGCTTCAACAACATTTTGGGCATAAGCATCATCACATGGACAGGCGAAAAAGGCAAACGCGTCACAGAAAGCGGCTACCCGTCGCGAAGAGGCTACCGCGAAACGACCCGCTTCGGTAACTGCTCGCATGGCATTATCGCCTTGCAGGTGCAACACCACGCAGGATACGGTCAAAACATACACGCAGCGGCAGGCGTGGATGCGGAACAAATCCGTCACCTGTTTCAAAACCGCCTCACCCACGATTTGTGTTTCCTACCTGCCGAATGGGTAAAAACCCCAAGTTCGCATGTCCCGATGCTGGACGCCGACGAAAATATGTACCTGTTCCTGCCCGGACAAAAAATCCGTAAACCGTCTTTTTACGGCAATATTGCCGCCAATCCCGGATTATTCTACTAACGAAGGCAGGATTTTGACGTGTGTCGGATCATTTTTTCATCCCTTGGCTTTGCAACAATTTGAAATGCGTCCTTTTCCTTTTCCTTTTCAATTTATTTCATTTATCTTTGCCATCAAATTATTCATCAATCAAAAAACCGTTATGGCAAAAAAGATCACATGGAAAGTATGGCTCAGGCTCAATTTGCTGACCCGGGATGACAGGGACGATTACGTAGCCGAAGACGGCAGGGTGATCCCGCTGGGGTATCCTGTCACGGAGAATAACCCTAAAAAAATCATTTGCCGCGTGCCGGACGCTCTGACTGTAGGACAATCCTACGCCATGAAGATCGTAACGAGGTTCACTTCCGGCAACAGCCCATTGCATGACCCCCGCACCATCATTTTCGACAAACCGGTTGCGGCAGCATAGTGTTGCACGGCGACCGTAATGATCAATCAAAGGCGGCATGATGACAGAAAAACTGATTTATTTGGAAGACATTAGCCCGTTGGATTTCTACGGGGTGAACAATGTTTTGTATGAAAAACTGCGCGGTTTTTTTCCGAGACTGAAAATCGTTGCGCGCGGCGACCGGATCAAAGCGGCAGGCGAGGAATCCGAACTTTTGCGTTTTGAGACCGCCGTCGGACGCCTGATAGCGTATTACCGGACATGCCGGCATCTCACTGAGGAGGACGTCCTCCGGCTGGCGAACGGCGATATGAAGGAGGACGAACCTGCCGTCCTCATCGACGATGTGATCGTTTACGGCAACGGCGGCAAGAGCATCAGGGCGCGCACGGTCAATCAGCGTTTGCTCGTTGAGCGGTACGGTCATGCTGACCTGATTTTTGCCTCCGGTCCCGCGGGAACGGGCAAAACCTACACCGCTATTGCCCTTGCCGTAGCCGCCTTTAAAAGAAAATCCGTAAAAAAACTCATCCTCACCCGTCCCGCTGTGGAAGCGGGCGAAAAACTCGGGTTCCTCCCCGGCGACCTTAAAGACAAACTTGATCCTTACCTGCAACCACTCTACGACGCCCTGCACGACATGCTTCCCCCGCATCGTCTGGCAGAGTTGATTGCCGAAGAAATCGTACAAATCGTCCCGCTTGCCTACATGCGCGGACGGACGCTCGACAACGCCTGTGTCATCCTCGACGAAGCGCAGAACGCCACAGTGGGGCAACTGAAAATGTTCCTCACCCGTATGGGGCCCAACGCCAAATTCATCGTTACCGGCGACGCCACACAAATTGACCTGCCCGACAAACGACTTTCGGGATTCGAAACTACCGTGAACATCCTCGAAGACATACCCGGAATAGCCGTTGTACGCTTCGACGGACGCGACATCATACGCCATCCGCTGGTGAAACATATCGTTGCCGCCTATCACCGCAACGAATCGCAGGAGTGACGTTGCCCGCGCCGGCGTCTTTGTCTGCCTCTTACCGGTGGTGATACGCTTCTCCTTTGATGATGGTCAGGGCGCGATACACCTGTTCGTACAGCAGCAGGCGTATCATCTGGTGCGAAAAGGTGAGACTGGAAAAGGATATTTGCCCGTCGGCATGCCGGTACACGGCCGGCGAAAAACCGTAGGGTCCGCCCACCGCCAATACCAGATTTTTCACGCTCGCAGTCATCTTCCGTTCCAGCCACTGCGCCATTTCTTCCGACGAAAACATCTTCCCGTGTTCGTCCAGCAGGTACAACTCGTCCGCAGGATCTATCGCGGCAAGAATGGCGTCGCCTTCCATCGTTTTTTGCCTTTCAATGTCCTGTTTCGGCAGGTTTTTGGGTGTCACGCATATAACGGAGTATGCAATGTAGTGTTTCAGGCGTTTTTCGTATTCCGCCAGCCCCGCCTGCAACCATTGTTCAGCCGTTTTGCCCACCCAAAGGAATGTGATTTTCATGATTTCCCGAATCCCGAGGAGACAGATTTTAATAAGCTCTGGCAAAAAGCACTCTTCGCGCGGAGGGTTTTCCCGTAAGGATACATTTTCCGCTTTCTTCGGGGGCGTCCAGCGGGATGCAGCGGATGGTTGCCTTGGTATCTTCCTTGATGCGGTCTTCCGTTTCCGAAGTCCCGTCCCAGTGTGCCATGATGAACCCACCCCTGTCCAGAATCTCCTTAAATTCGTCGTACGAATCGGTTTGAAAAGTATTGGCGTTGCGGAAAGCCAGCGCTCGGCGGTACAGATTGTCCTGAATGTCGTCCATCAAGCGAACCGTCGTGTTCACCGCCTCGTGCAGCGGATATACGTTTTTTTCAAATGTGTCGCGGCGGGCGATTTCCACGGTGCCGTTTTCCAAATCGCGCGGTCCGACGACCATACGCACGGGGATGCCTTTCAGTTCATGCTCGGCAAATTTAAATCCCGGTTTGACAGTGTCGCGGTCGTCAAATTTCACGGTAAGCCCGTTGGCTTCCAATTCTTTTTTCAGCGGCAATATTTTTTCGCGGAGCGCGGACAGTTGTTCCGTTTTTTGGTAAATCGGCACGATGACTACATGTATGGGCGCAAGTTTCGGGGGCAACACCAGCCCTTTGTCATCCGAATGCGCCATGACGAGCGCCCCCATCAGCCGTGTGGACACGCCCCATGAAGTAGCCCATACATAATCCAGAGTTCCTTCGCGGGTAGCAAATTTCACATCGAACGCTTTGGCGAAATTCTGTCCCAAAAAGTGCGACGTTCCCGCTTGGAGCGCTTTTCCGTCCTGCATCATCGTTTCAATGCAGTAGGTCTCCAGCGCTCCGGCAAAACGTTCATTTGCCGTTTTTACGCCTTCAATCACCGGCACGCCCATGTATTTTTCGACAAAATCGGCATATACGTGTATCATCCGCACGGTTTCTTCCATTGCCTCCGCTTGGGTGGCATGTGCCGTATGTCCTTCCTGCCACAGAAATTCAGCTGTGCGCAGAAACAGCCGTGTACGCATCTCCCACCGCACTACGTTTGCCCATTGGTTGATCAATAGGGGCAGGTCGCGGTACGACTGTATCCAATCCTTATATGTATTCCAGATGATGGTTTCCGAAGTGGGGCGCACAATCAGTTCTTCTTCCAGTTTGGCGTCACTGTCCACCACGATGTCCTTTCCGTCGGGCGAATTTTTCAGGCGATAATGCGTTACCACCGCACATTCCTTGGCAAATCCCTCTACGTGGCTTGCCTCGCGGCTGAAAAACGATTTTGGTATGAATAACGGAAAATATGCATTCACATGCCCCGTATCTTTGAACATCCTGTCCAGACGGTCGCGCATTTTTTCCCAAATTGCATATCCGTACGGTTTGATGACCATACACCCTCTTACGGCTGAATTGTCCGCCAAATCTGCCTTTACGACCAATTCGTTGTACCATTGCGAATAATTTTCTTTCCTACTTGTAACACCTTTTGACATCGAAATTTTTTTTTGGTATAAAATTTGTATGATATTTTATAAGTGAATATAATCGCAAAAATAATAATTTTACATCAAATCAAAAATCTAGGAGGACAAGTCATGAAGATAATGTATTTTTTCCCCTGCACAATTGCCTTAATGATGGCAAGTGGTTGTTCGTCCGGAAGGGTAGCTGCTTTCTACGATGACGACATTTATTACAACCCCGACAAGCGCACTGAGGCTGTAGCGTCCCACCAGGTGGCAGAGCCGGTATCTACCGCTGCAGCAGAGAGTTATAACAATCAGACGTCTGCCGACGACGGATTGAGTAATTACGAGAAATACCGTATGGCGCTGGAAACGGGAGACGCCCAAAGCGCATCGGTAGAATATTACGAAACGCCAGTTTCGGAAACCCAGCAGAAATCATCTGCCGCATACGTGGAATCCACCCAAACCAAAGACGAATCGGGTAATACGTACATCACCAATAATTATTACGATAATTATTATGATAATTCGTATGATAATTCGTATGCTTACCGCATGAGCCGCTTTGACAGGTTTTGGTACGATCCTTGGTACTATCCATCCGTGAGTTCGTGGTACAGCCCTTATTACAACTGGAGATGGGGATGGGGATGGGGATGGGGCGGATATCCGTACTATTCCTACTACCACTACTATCCGTATCGTACGTATTATTACGGTTATCGGGATTACTATTATCCGCATTATTACAACCCCAGACCGGTAGTGGTTGTTTCCGGACAGTTGCACCGTCGCAGCGGAGGATTGACCTATACTTCCGCTTCTGCCGGAAGGCGTACCTCTACGGCAGTTTCTCCGAACAGGACGAGCACAATCGGTTCTACCTATCGCTCCGCCAATTCGCCGTCTGTATATACGCGCTCGGCAACTTCGTCGTCGGCTTACCGCAGCAGCACCGGTACACCGGCTAATCGTAGCGGCGCCGCCAATGTGTCAAGAACCGAAAGTTCATCGCAGGTAAGGACAAACACGAGTTCGTCGCCAGTAAGGACAAACACGAGTTCATCCTCGGTGAGGACGGGCACGAGTTCATCGCCGGTGAGGACGGGCACAAGCACAAGCACAAGCACAAGCGGCACACGGTCTTCATACGCTACGCCGCGCACCGAAGGCACTGTTTCTTCCGGCACGCCGTCGCGTTCGTCGTCTTCGGGCAGTTCGCCTTCCTATTCATCGCCGGCACGCAGCAGTTCAAGTAGTTCGTCGAGCTATTCCGCTCCGGCACGCAGCAGTTCAAGCAGTTCGTCGAGCTATTCCGCTCCGGCACGCAGCAGTTCGAGTTACAGCGCTCCGTCAAGTTCGTCATCGTCATCTTCTTCGAGAAGCAGCAGTTCTTCGTCTTCCTCTTCGGGAGGAAGACGCTGACGGCAACAAACGGCAGCACCATATAAGATATTATTGATCACTTTCAAGCTTTGATGCCATGAAAAAAATCATCATGATATGGATTACAGGTATGTTGTACTTACCTTGTGCGTTATCGCAAAACGCGGGAGATATTCTCCGCTTTTCACAACACTACGCGGGGGGAACGGCACGGTCGCTCTCCATGGGCGGCGCATTCGGAGCGCTGGGTGGCGACATGTCCTCCATGAGTCTAAACCCTGCGGGCATAGCCATTTACAGAGGCGCCGAATTTTCTTTCACACCGGCGATGACATTCACCAGCAGCGACAGCCGCTTTGTCCCGAACAAAACTTCCTTTACGGAAAGCAATGCACGGTTCAACATCACCAACATAGGATATGTATCCACATGGACGCGCCATAGTGAAAAAGGCTTGCAAAGCGTGAATTTCGGCATGGCATACAACCGCCTGAAAGAGTTTTCATACAACGCCTATGTGTACACGAACGTCTCTTCGTCCATGCTGAACGATTTTGCATGGACAGCCAACACCGGCGGGTGGAACGACTGGTATGAGCAGTTGGCGTACGACGTTTTTGCCATTGACGACGACCCCGATTATAATGATGCCTACAGGAACAACCTGATCGCCGACGGCGACCCCTTCGCCGAACATCCCATGAAACGCACATTCGGCGCACGAGGTGGCATTGGTGAATATGACCTGTCGCTGGGACTGAATTTCGACAACAAACTGTACTGGGGCGCCACCATGGGCATACAAAGCCTGTGGTACGAAGAATTTTTCACCCATTCCGAAACAATCGATAAAATTCTGAATGATTTTGAATTTCAATCCGACTATACCACACGAGGCTTGGGCATCAACCTCAAGACGGGGTTGATTTACCGTCCCTTTAACCTGCTGCGGCTGGGCGTCGCCATACATACGCCCACGCGCTACCGGCTGAGATCGGAACTGACCACCGACATCAATGCATATTACAATCAGGCGCCGGACATCTCCAAGCCGAATACTTACTATTATACGGCATCCAGCGATATAGCGGAAAAGAAGTTTAAACTGGTGTCTCCCTGGCGCTACAACGCAGGCATAGCAGTGGTGTTGGGAACGGTTGGTCTGTTCAGTTTCGACGCTGAGTATGTGGACTATACCCACTCCGAACTGCTGCCCAATGCAGATCTTCATGAAGAGAATAATCTCACAAAAATATTATACAAAAGCACCATCAATCTGAAAGCGGGAACGGAATTTCGTGTAGGACATGTTTCCCTGCGAGGCGGTGTTGCTCACTATGCAAGTCCCTATAGCAGCGAATATTACGAGCGCAATGAGGGATTGGAAAAACAAGGCACGCTCAGCATATCGGGAGGAATCGGATTCAGGATACAGGATTTTTATGTGGATGTGGCGTATGTACACACGATTTACCCTGAAAGTTATTACGATATGTACCGCGATCCCGACAATCCGGGATACCCGAACCCAAGCGTCAACGCTCCGTGGATCAGTTCACAAGTGCAAAGTACCAGCCGAAGGATAGCCGTTACTTTAGGATTTAAATTCTAATTTTTTGAAATATTCCGGATATTTTATATACCTTTGCGCCGTCAAAACGGTGAGGTGGGTGAGCGGCTTAAACCAACAGTTTGCTAAACTGTCGTACGGGTAACCGTACCGGGGGTTCGAATCCCCCCCTCACCGCAAGGAAGAGTTGAAACCTGAATTTGTGGAAAGAAACACAGCTAAACGGTTAGTTTTCAATTGACAATTGTCCTCAGGACGATAATATCAAAACTGTCAGGAAAATTATACAACGATCATCAACGCAAATTATTTTGCCTGTTGCCAGCGGCGTTGCTGGTTGCCGTCGCCATGCTGCTTTTCCTGCACAGCTTCCGCAATTCATTGATTGTACTTATATCCATACCCACATCGCTGGTGGCTACGTTTATCGTGATGTACCTTATGGGATTTACGCTTAATCTGATGACGCTGCTTGGACTGTCGCTCGTGGTCGGCATTCTGGTGGACGCCAAGAGTTCGGTCGAAGGCGGCAATCCCGAAATACACATCCTGCCCGACCGCTCGAAAATGGCGGCGCTCGGCATTTCGTCCGACATGCTCGGAGCGGCTTTGAGCAACGCTTTCAACGGCAATCAAGACGCCAAATTCAAAAAAGGCAATAACGAATGGGACATCAACATCCGGCTAACGGATTTTGACCGCAAAAACAT
>JAISWR010000019.1 GCA_031270985.1 Bacteroidales bacterium
TGAGTTAATGCCTGTCTGTAACAGCAGATATGCCAAACTCGCAGGGGAAAATCGCATCATAAGGCGAAAATAGGTATGACAGCGTTCTTTGAAAGAATTTATAGGGGAAAATTACATGATAATTTTGAGATGACAAGTTTGAGATGGCAAGTATTTTTGCCGGTGGTTTAAAAACTCAAGTGCGGACGAAGGGACTCGAACCCCCACGCCTTACGGCACCAGATCCTAAGTCTGGCGCGGCTACCAATTACGCCACGTCCGCAAATTGTGATGTCAGTATGCCCACTTCACATACACGGCGCCCCATGTGAAGCCGCCGCCAAAAGCGGCAAGAATCAGCTTGTCTCCTTTTTTCAGTTGCGGCATCCATTCGTACAGGCACAGGGGAATAGTGGCTGCGGTGGTGTTCCCGTATTTTTCGATGTTGATCATCACCTTGTCGGGGGTAAGTCCTATTCGGCGGCTTACCGCGTCGATGATGCGCAGGTTTGCCTGATGGGGTACCAGCCATGCGAGATCGTCTGGGGTGATACGGTGTCGTTCCATCATCTCCACCACCACATCTGCCATGTTCGACACGGCATATTTGAACACCATCTTCCCGTCCTGATGCGTGTAGTGCATACGTTTACTGACGGTATCGTGCGAAGCGGGATACTGCGATCCGCCGCCTTGCAGGTACAGGTAGTGGCGTCCCACTCCGTCCACGTGGAACAGATGGTCGACGATGCCTGTGTCTTCGGTGGAAGGCTCAATCAGCAGTGCGGTGGCGGCGTCGCCGAACAACGGACAGGTGGTACGGTCGGTATAGTCCGTCACGGCAGACATCTTATCGCCCGCCAGCAGCAGCGCTTTTTTGTAGCGTCCCGACTCGACGAACCTGCTGACCGTTTCCAGCGCATAAATGAAGCTGGAGCAGGCAGCCAGCAGATCGTAGCCCCACGCATTGTGTATGCCCAGTTTGTCGCACACAATACATGCCGTTGCCGGAAACAACATGTCCGGCGTATTGGTGGCAGCCACCACAAAATCTATTTCTTCGGGGGAGGTATTCGTTTTTTCCAGCAGTTTTTTTGCTGCCTCCGTCATCATGTCCGAAGTGGCAAGTTCGCCCTTTAATATTCTGCGTTCCTTAATGCCTACCCGCTGCATGATCCATTCGTCGGAGGTATCCACCATCGCGCCTAATTTCTCGTTGGTCAACCGGTATTCGGGAAGAAAGGCTTCTATGGCGGTGATGGCTGCTCTAATTTCGCTCATCGGGTTTAAAATATTTTTTAATTTTTGACGGTAAATCGGCTTCCACCACATCTTGCGAAAGCAGGATCATATTTTTGATTGCCATACTGTTAGATGCTCCGTGACCGATAATTACGTTGGAATTGATGCCCAGCACGGGTGTTCCTCCGTAATTGTCGGGATTGAGGGAGTCGAAAAATTTGTCTCTGATTCCTTTTTGTTCCGCTATATGGCTGAATCCCTCGACGGTCTTCAGCAAGACATTTCCCACAAAACCATCGCACACAATCACATCGGCTTTTTCCTGAAAGATTTCATGTCCTTCCACGTTGCCGATAAAATTGTAGTTTTTGGATTCGTTCATCAGCGTATATGCCGATTTGGTAAGCAGGTCGCCTTTTTCGGGTTCCGACCCGATATTCAGCAATCCTACTTTCGGATTGGGGATGTTGCACACAAACTCGGCATACAGCGACCCCAGTAAGCCGTACTGTGCAAGCACGTCGGGTTTGCAGTCGGCGTTAAGCCCCACGTCCAGCAACACGTTTACTTTCCCGTCCAGACGGGGGGAAGCAACGGCAATGGCGGGACGGATGATGCCCTCAATGGATTTGACGGTGTACATGGCGCCTACCATCATCGCTCCGGTGCTGCCTGCGCTTGCGAAAACGTCTATTTTCCCGGCGCTCAGCAATTCGTATCCCACGTAGATGCTTGAGCGTGTTTTTTGCGCAAAGGCTTTCGAGGGATGGTCGCCCATAGTGATGGTGTCGGGGGCGTCCACAATTTCAAACCGCGACGAATCAAATCCTTCGCGTGTGCAAATGGCGCGGATGGCGTCTCCGTCGCCGATCAACACTATTTTTACTTTCGGATGCAACCGCGGAGACGCCGAAATTGCCCCCTGTACGGTCACTTCCGGAGCAAAATCGCCACCCATAACGTCTAAACCTATCTTCATAGTACGAACATTATATTGTTCACCAAAATAAATACGACCCGTTTTATGGGATTTTTATGGCGCTATGCTACCGCAGTGTCCTGTTCTACGGCTAATTTGCCACGATAATAGCCACATGACGGGCACACCCTGTGGTACAACATCGTGCCCGAACAATTGGGGCATTTTACCACGGTAGGAACGCTTGCTTTGTCATGCGTTCTTCTTTTATCCCTTCTTTGTTTCGAATGTCTTCGTTTTGGATTTGGCATTTCTTTTTAAAATTAAATTTCGAAAATATTCAATTGTCGCCGGAACGTTCCTTTACCAGATACCGCTCCAACTGTTTTATCATTTCTTCGTTACAGGCACTCTTCCCAGCGGCGTCATCCTGATGTACTCTTCGTACGGGTAACGCCAAATGAATATATTCGTACAAATGATGTGTCATGTCCATTTCATGTGCATCATGGGATAATATCACCACATCCGTATCGTCGTCGTCTTCTTCTTTGCCGGAAAAATTTCCGAATCCGACAATCATCCGCACCTCCGTTTCGATGTCCACTTTTAAAGGGTCAAGACACCTGTCGCACTGCACTTCCGCCCATCCAGTCATGGAAAATTCCACTTCCATGAAATACACGTGCTTTACCGCTGTGAGGTGTACTTTGATGCATGCATCTTCAATTTCGGATGTTTCGCATTCCGCAAAAAAGACTTTTTCTATCAGCCAATCAAACTCGTGCACCCCGATAGACAGGCTTCCGAACGGTATAACATACAAAGCCGAATGATCCATCCTTGTACAAAAATTCAGGCTGCAAAGGTACAAATTAAATCCCAAACCACGCATATTTATCCGAAAAAAAGTGTCAAAATCTATCAATGCATTATTATTTACGGTTTTGGTGCGATTATTGCCGGAGGAAAAACGCAAAAATGCTGTTCCGCCGTTTGGTGCCTGTGTTTTTGTCCGTCAGACGGCAGGGTTTGCGCTGTCCGAATGTTTGTAAAAAGATTTTTTGTCTTCCCCGTTTTCATTTTTCATTGGGGAATCGTATATTTGCAACAAATATTTTGTGCTAAAAATGAAGTAAAAATGAAGAAAGTATTAGTAACGGGAGGAACGGGATTCATTGGTTCTCACACGGTGACAGAGCTGGTGGACGCTGGTTATGAGGTGGTGATTGCCGACAATTTGTCCAACTCGAGAACAGGCGCTTTGGACGGGATTCAAAAAATCACGGGCGTTCAGCCGGCTTTTGAAAAGATTGATCTTTGCGACAAAGTCGCTTTTGCGGACATGTTGCGGAGACACTGTGGAATTGACGCCATCATCCATTTTGCCGCTCACAAAGCGGTAGGCGAATCGGTGCGGCAACCTTTGAAATACTACCGCAATAATCTGGATTCACTCATCAATATTTTGGAATTGATGCCCGAACATGCGATTGAGCATCTGATATTTTCGTCGTCATGTACAGTGTACGGTCAGCCGGAGAAGTTGCCGGTGACGGAGCAGTCGCCCATACAGCCGGCTACGTCGCCTTACGGTAACACCAAGCAGGTGTCAGAAGCCATCATCCGCGACACGGTGGCAGCGTCCACAAACATCCAAAGCATCGCTCTGCGCTACTTTAATCCCATAGGCGCACACGCATCGGCACTGATTGGCGAATTGCCGACAGGCGTTCCCAACAATCTGGTGCCCTTCATCACGCAGACCGCCATTGGCATCCGCGAACAGTTGAGCGTGTTCGGCAACGACTACAATACGCCCGACGGTTCGTGCATCAGGGACTATATCCACGTGGTGGATTTGGCAAAAGCACATGTGGTAGCCGTCGGCAGACTTCTGGATCGCAAGAATAAAGCCGCGTTTGAGGTGTTCAACCTCGGAACAGGACATGGCGTATCGGTGTTGGAATTGGTACACGCTTTCGAGAAAACGACCGGCGTGAAACTCAATTACAAAATCGTTGCCCGTCGTCCCGGAGATACCGAACAGGTATGGGCGGACACCGCTTATGCCAACAAGGAGCTTGGATGGAAAGCCCAAAGCACGCTTGAAGAAACTTTGCTTTCCGCGTGGAAATGGGAAAAATATTACAAGGAAAGCGGAGGATGGGAATAAATTCGGCGAGATCATGCAAACTCCCAAAAAAATAAGGATTACCGATATTGCTTTTATGGCGGGCGTTTCGCCGGGAACCGTGGACAGAGTGTTGCACCATCGCGGACAGGTAGCTGAAGAAAGCCGTAAAAAAATCATGTCCATCGTGGAAAAGTATCACTATCGCCCGAACATCTTTGCACGGTCGCTGGCAAGACGGGAACCGTTGCGAATAGTCGCACTTTTGCCGCAACATCAGACGGGAGAATATTGGGAAGCGCCGGAAAAAGGCATCCTGCGGGCGGAAGCGGAAATGCATAATTACAATATCGCGGTTGAAAAACTGTATTTCAACCAATTTGACGCCAAAAGTTTTGCCAATGCTGCGGAAATGCTGCTCAAAAGCAAACCGGACGCCGCCCTGCTGGCGCCTACTTTCCGCAATGAAGCCGTATCGTTGATGCAACAACTTTGCGAACGCAATATCCCCGGTGTGTATATTGATTCCAATGCCGCCGACGATTATTATTTCTCCTATTTCGGGCAAAATTCCTATCAAAGTGGATACGTTGCCGCGCAACTCTTGCAGAATGGTTTGCCGCAGGGAACGGAAATCCTTGTCGTACACACTTTGCATATTGACGGCATATCCAATCAAACACAAAGACGCGAGGAAGGATTCACAGCATATTTCACACAAAACAAACTGACTGATCACTACCACTTTGTACATGTCAAATTATCGGTGGACGATCACCGGAGCAATGTTGTGGAAATCGGGAAAATCGTTGCGCAATCCCGTATCAGCGCCGCCATCGTGTTTCATTCGCGGGTACATTATCTGGCAGATATTTTTAAGCAACTCAAAATAAACCATATCCGATTAATCGGGTACGACCTTTCGGGCGATAATGTGCCCGGTCTTAAAGAAGGACTAATATCGTTCCTGATAGCGCAACGCCCCGAAGACCAAGGTTATCAGGGAATCATGGCGCTATGCAACTGGCTGATATTCAACAACGAAGTGAAACGCATCAATTATGTGCCCATAGATATTCTCACTAAATCCAACGTAGATGATTACATAAATTATAATAACTGATTTTAAAATTAAATTAAAAAATGAAGACCATGAAAAAAACTGGAGTAACTATTTGTTTCACATTATGTTATGTGATGTTCATGACCATGTTTGAAATGTGCGGTTCACGCGCGGCATCGACAAATGACAACACTACGGCAACAAAATCGACGGAGTACGGTATGGACAACTGTGTAGCCTCTTTTGCACAGGAGCGTGTTGAACCCACTGATGCGGGATGGATGTTTTGGTTTTTCCGCGACTCTTTTACCGAAAGCGGCATCAACCTGAAAATGTCGTATGTGGATAAAGAAACTGCAATGCACCCGCCCCACAAACATTTTGACAAAGAGATTTTCTACATCCTCGAAGGAGAAGCGGAAGTGTATCTCGAAGGCGCAACAAGAGTGATTGGTACCAACAGTAGTTTTTTCTGCCCAAGCAATATGATGCACGGCATCAAGCGGGCAAACGATCAACCGTTGAAATATTTGGTCATACGGGGCGGTCAAAAAAGCGACGTCACCACTCCTCAGGAAGGCGAATTTACGCTGGACAACTGCGTGACGGAATTTTCGGAGCAAAACGTACAAGTTGCCAAAACCGGCTGGTATTTTTGGTTTGCACCCAAAAAATTCACCGAAGGACTGAACCTGAAAATGACTTATGTGGACAAACTGACCGGCACACACGAACCCCACCAACATTCGGGCGATGAAATTATCTGTTTGCTGGAAGGCGAAGGCGAAGTGTTCATCAATAATGAAAGCAGAATCGTGTCTCCCAACACCGCTTTTTATTATCCGGACAGTTCGCTTCATTGTCTGAAAAGGACAAATCTCGAAGTCCCCGTCAGGTATTTGGTCATCAACCCCTGATAATTGTCAAAATCCCGTATCTTGCAAATAGTGGGAAATTAAAAATATTGCGGTTATCTTCGTATTCATTAAAAATATCAAAATGTTTCCGTTCAAAACTGTCGTAATGTGTCTTGCCATTCTCTTTTCCGCAACTCTTTTCGGACAGGATGTTGGCTTGCTGTTCCAACTTTCCGGCGAACACGGGCTTAAAGCCGATCACGCCGCAGGTGACGCCGTACCCAACTATCTGTACAACGTCGCCGTTATCCCCGACGGAGCGTACGGACAGGGCATCCGCTGCGGGCACACGCAATTGCTCAGTTATTGGGCTTCGGGCAATATTTATGCCCAGCGCGGCACGCTGTCATTCTTCTGGCGTGCCACACCGCCTGTAGATGAAACGCCCCTTACCCTGTTCCGCGTTTCCTATGCCGACCATTCAAGCTGGGACATGCAATGGTTGCGTATTGACTGGAACGGACACGGTTTTGACGCCTTTGTTACCGATGTCAATCTGGCGCGTATTCGCACGTCCTGTACCGCTCCAACACCGTCTCCCGCAAAATGGACACATCTGGCGCTGGCTTGGGACGAAACGGAAGGCATACGTTTCTACGTGGATGGCATACTTGCCGGCAAACGCGATACTGTTGTTGTGCTTGATGCCGCTCTCGATCAATTGGGGCCACACTCGCGCATCATCAGTCCCTATCAGGTACAAAGCCAGTACAACTATTTGCGCGGCGGAGATATTGACGAAGTACTCATTTATAATCACGCCCTCACCGGCGACAACATCCGCATGCTTTCTCAAGGCGAAGAAGTCCGTTCGTCTGCCCCTGCGCGCAACCTCAATCAAGACAAATGGCGCGACGAATGGAAACTGCGCTACGGATGGAATCGCGACGGAGACCTGCCTCCCCGTCTGGAAAACAAAACCACGACCATCCGCAAAGTACAAATCCTTGAAACATACGACGTAAAACGCTGGTGGTGGAAAGCCAACGACGGTATCCGCGAAACAACATGGCCCGGCGTGTTTAACCGTTCGCGTATCATCGGACGCACCGATTACTACATCCTGCCCGATTGGGACTGTTACACCGTTTCCGGAAAGGAAGTACGTTTCAACATGCCCGATGAAAAATGGAACTATCTGGAAATATCCGGCGGAGCTGACGGCACTATCGCCGTAACACCCGATCCGCAAGGGAAAAACGGAACGAAAATATTTACGCGGGAAAAACGGAACGAACGAACTTTTCATAAGCTGGAACGCCCTGTAACGGGACAAACCATTGTGTTTGCCAACAACGTTCAGGAAACTCCCATAGGCGAATTTGACGCCTTCCTCATTCGTGAAGGAGATGCGCCGGAAGGCGTTGCAAGACTGACTTACACTCTTTCCGCGCGCGGCAACCACAATAACCCCAATATCAAAGCCGTGCGGGAATACATCAACGGGCGACATCCCGCCGACGAAATTTCCGTGATGCTGGCTACGCCCGGATACAGCGGCGGCAGGCAACTAACGCGCCGGCAAACGGAAGTAAGAACAAGCACACCTCCAACAAACAACAAATTGCCATTGGTACACATCATCATCCCTTCCGATTTCAGAAGCGGCGCACTGGGCAACACGCTCACAGGCAACAGCGACAATTTCACCTACACCTGGCACAATATGGACGGCGGCTTGGACGGCATCCGCATCACGCTGCCCGCAATGAACGTACAGCCTCTGGAAAACGGACTGTTCCCGATCAATGTCAAAGTAAAAGACCCGATATGGACATTGCGTAACATGATGGACGTCAGCTTCTCCGTAAAACCCAATGAAGAACGGACGGTATGGCTCGACCTGCGCGACCGCATCCTCCCCGACAACAAACCGCTGTATCTCACCATCACATCCGCAGGTGCGGATTTCAACACCAATGTGCTGGAAGGCGCTACCATCGAACTGATATTTAAGAAAAAGAAAGAAGCCGTTGCCGAACATACGGCAGACCGTTTCGCACAGGTGAGGGATAACCATGCCATGATTGTTGAGGAACATCCTAACAATCGACGATTGAGCAAGTACGTACAGATTGAAAACGACATGACCGACCTGTTGCACGCCGATCCCGAACATGAGCGCGGACGGGAATATTGGTACATATACAACACGGAACAGCCACGTCCCGAAATGCGCCAAAACGATTTGCAAAGTTCGGACGCACCGCTGTGGGCGCACTTGCAACTCAAATATCTGAAGGAATTTCGACACTTTGTGGAATGGCAAATTGATAACCGGCAGATAGAGAACGGCGAATTTGGCGGCGGATTGTCCGACGATAGCGACTTCGGCAACTTCCTGCCCCCGCTGGCGTTGATGGGCGTCATTCCCGACAAGCTGGAACGTTCGCTCAGCCTGATGATGGAAGCCGTCATTCGCGAGGGCATGATGACCAACGGCACATCCACCATACAAACCGACGGACTGCACACCTTCGAGGAAGGCGCCAACGTGATAGGCGAATTGAACCTGTTGCGCATGGGCGATCCCAAAGAAGTAGAACGTCTGATGGAAGTCGCTTATGCGCTGAAACACCATATCACGGGCGTCAATCCTGCGGGACACCGCCATTTCCGTTCCGACTTCTTTAGCGCCACCAAAACAGCAAAAGGAGAATGGGCATGGTCGTTCCCATGGGCAGGACTGCATACGATTCCCGCTATCCAGATGGCTGAATTTTACGGAAACGCCGAAGCGCGACAGTTAGTCATTGACATTGCCGACGGTTATCTGGCACATGCTACCGTTACGCCCGACGGAAACGTGAACGTCCACAGTCAAATCAGTTTCTACGGCGACACCATCCGCACTTCGGGACAGGACAGCACTTTCCCCATTCTGTGGGCAGCATGGAAATGGACAGGCAATCAGAAATACCTGAAACCCATACTTGACAGGGGAGAAGCAGGTTTGAGGGCCATTACCTCCAACGCACTCGACCTTGCCGACCTGAGGCAAACGCTGGGTAAAGAAATCATTGCAAACGTCACTCCGGAAAACGGTTCGGACTTTGCACGACACATGGCATGGCAGATTACCGGAGATAAAACCTGTTTGGAAAAATATTATGCCGAACAGATTATCTCTGCACGGTTGCGGAACTACATCAATACCGAAGGAAGTATCTGGACGGATCGCCTGTCGTTCTCGTCCGACATGCTTCAACGGTCGCGCATGGGCGGAACAGCCAATTCACGCAACCAGATTTACCCGGGCAACACCGTCAGTTGGCGTTTTAAAGACGGTGAAACGGCAGAGCAAGTTGCCATCCTTCTCCCTTTTGCCACACAAAAAGAATTTGAAGTGGAATTTTTCAACACCGCATCAACACCCGTTGAAGCGTACATGAAAGGAGCAGACGTAATAGGTGGACAATGGCAACTGTCATACGGCACGGACACCAACGGAGACGGGCGACTGGATAAAACAACTTCCACGCGAAAAGTAACTTTCGGACGCAACGAAACGGTAATGCTGACCATCCCGCCGCAACAGCACATCATGGTGAAAATGAAGTTATCCGGTAAAGGCGAATGGTTGAACCGGCGTCCCGACCTTGCCATAGGAGCGGAAGACGTCAGGATAAACGGCAACCGAGTGACGGTGACGGTACACAGTCTGGGAAATGCCGCCGCACCTGCTACGGAAATCGCATTGACCGACCCAGCGGGGAAAATCGTTTCGCGCTCCGTTATTCCTGCCATAGCCGGCGTCATCAATATGAAGCCGAAACGCGCTGAAGTATCGCTCGCGCTGCCTCCCGATGCAAACGTGCACAACCTGTTTGTGCTGATAGATCCGCAAAACAAACTGAAAGAAATATTAAAAACCAACAACCGGCAAGCCATACAATAATATTCCGGACAAGCGCAAGCGGCAATTTTTTTTATCTTTTTTGTCCGCCTATGGGTGAATTATGATTTTTTTCGCGTAAATTTGTCGTTAAAAATGGCTCAAATATGAATCCAGACAATCAACCGTCTTTTGACGGAGTGGAAGATGTGTTAATATATGCAGCCGGTGTGACAGGCAGGGAACTCACCGCTTTGGAGCGCGAAATCATCGAAAGTCTGTACCGGCGAAGGAAGGAATGTGCCGCGCGAAAAACGGTAAACACAAACGGTTGTTTGTCGCAACCGGAAACCGACGACAAGGCGGGCATCGTGGAACTGACCGAAGAATATGCCTGTACGTTCAAAGCATCACCTGTGGGCAGCAATCCGGCGGAAACGTTCGGCAAGACGTACCGCGAACTGTTTGTGCACGGCGCTCATCCTTTAGCCTCCATGATTTCCATGTCAATCGGCGAAACGGCAACTACGGAACAGGAAGACCTGCGCAACGCGGTGAACGAAGTGGCTACCCCCGCCAACATCTACGGTATTCCTGTGGTGGGCGGCGATGTGTGTTTTAAAGATACGTCCGTTTTTGCCGCCGACTTGTTGTCTGTCGGCATTATTGACAAAAACACACAATTGCACCACGTTTGCAAGGGAGAAGGCAATCATGTGTACCTGTTGGGTACGCCGGATGAAGCGCTTGATATATTCCAATGCCGCACCCATTACGAGCTGCTTTGCGATCTGTACGACGAACTGTTGCCTGTTGCCGTGCAATCCGTGTATGGTAGCGGCATACTGGGAATATGTGCCGAAATGGTTGCCGACGGCGAAAACGGCATCCTGATCATGGCGGAAACCCTGTCCGAAACACAAGATGACTACGCCGCGTTATTGCGGGAAGCGCCCGGAAAATTCATCGTTATCATTCCGGAAAACGCGCGCAACGATATGGAACAGATATGCAGGAAATGGGACAAACAATGGCTACGAATAGGAACAGTCACTTTTGAACAGACATTATCGGTACGGCACGGCGATACTGTGCCGGTAACGCTTCCTGCAGAAGCGCTCCGGTGGTTTAATCCGCCGGCTGCTGTCGCCGGTACGGATGTGCCGATGTCCGAAACGGAACAGCAAAAATCCGTACACCTGCCCCAGCAGGACAATTGCAAAGAAATAGCGAAATCATTGCTGCAAGCGCCTAATCTGCAAGCACGACAATGGTTCTTCAACCGTTTTGATAGCACTGTGGGCATCAATAACCTTTCCACCAATTTCATATCCGACACCTCTGTGGTACAAATCAAGGGAACGCGGCATGGACTGGCAATATCGTTCGGGAGCATGGCCTTTTCTGTTGAGCCTTATCCGGAATCTGTCAAACTGTTGATTGCTAAAACTGTCTGCAAAACCGTCTGCTCGGGCGGCATTCCGCTGGTAGTGACGGGCTGTCTTACCTGCAACGCCAACACCCTCAAAAAGGCGGCGGAGATACGAGAACATATCGCTATGGCATGTCGGCAAATAGGGATTGCCTCGTCCGACGTCACGATGCAATGCCTGCCGGATGAACATGCCCCGCTCATCCGCCTCTCTCTGGGCAACATCGCCTTTCTGGAAGACAAGCACCAACAAATGACCATCTCTTTTAAAGGCAAAGGCGATATGATTTACCTGATAGGCAAGACAGACGACCAACTCAACGCTTCGGAATATATCCGTTTTTACCACAGCCTGAAAGACACACAACCACCTGCTATTGACATGAATAAGGAAGTAAAGTTGTTGCAAACGATACAACAGGCTGTCTCTCGGAAACTGGTGAAATCCGCGCACAGCGTATCACGGGGCGGTTTGTTCACAACATTACTGGAATCGGCAATGGTGCGCAACTTTGGCTTCGACATTACGGTGGACAGTGAAATCCGCAAAAACGCTTTCCTCTTCGGCGAAGCCTCGTCACGAGTGGCGGTAAGCGTAGCCACAGCCCGCGAAGCCGATTTTATCGACTTCATGATAGAACGCAACGTGCCGTTCATGACGCTGGGACACGTCACGCGTGAAGAAATCCGCATTGACGATGATTCATACGGATTTATCAGCGACTACAAACAAAAATACACCTTGCTGAACAATTAACCGCCATGACAACCGAAAAAACATACGCACTCTCCACCTGTATAAATTTCATGGATTTTACCGGAAAAGAACGTGGTAAAACGTGTACATCGCCCTGTACCGGCAGAAGACGAAAAGCGAAAGAAGACGGTGGAGCGGAATAGAAAGCGCTATTATGCCGTAACCCTATTGACAAGAATATATCGCAGAGGTAAAAGATTTTTTGCTTCTACGTTGTTTTATAATCAAACAAACGGACAATGAACATATTCCTGACAGGCTTCATGGGAAGCGGAAAAACAACAATTGGTAAGCGGATGGCGAAACTTATCGGTTTTGATTTTGTAGATACCGACGAATGGATTGAACACAGGGAAGGAAAAACTGTCGCGCAGATATTCGAGGATGCGGGCGAAGAAGCGTTCCGGCGGATGGAGCATGATGTGCTGGAGGAAATGCGGCAACGCGACTTCACGGTAGTCTCCACAGGCGGAGGAATGCCTTGTTTCGGCAACAACATGGAAATGATGCTGGCGATCGGAAAAGTGGTGTACCTGTACACGCTGCCGCAAACGCTGGTTCGACGGCTGATGCGGTCACACGTGGAACGGCCGCTGATTAAAGACAAATCTTTGGAGGAATTGCAGGAATATATTGCCGTCAAACTTGCGGAACGCGAACCGTTTTACCGAAAAGCCCATATCATCGTTTCCACCGAAAACTTTTCAATGGGACAATTGTTGCAATCGTTCAAACTAATGAAATGATGCCGGCAAAGCGTTTTTCCCAAGTCTTGCTGCTGATTTGCCTGTTGCAGGGCACCAAAATTTCAAATGTTGCCGCCTCCGGTAACTCCAGCATGAAAAAGGAGGATTCCGTGTCCGTCCAGCACCCGAAAAAGTTGTTTTTCAGCATCGGCAGGCAACACGGCAGCATGCTGAACACGTACCAAAGCGAAGTGATCAGCAATATTTACAGCGGTTCCCATTTTCGCATAGGATGGCAAACCGACGATTCCGACAAAAATCCCGACGACAACCTGTACCGTTACCCGTACTACGGCTTCGGCTATTACGTCGGGAACATGAACAGGATAGTGCTGGGAAGCGGTGGACAAAACACGCAAAGCGGACAAAACGCACGAAGCAAATTCGGCAAGCCGCTGGCGGCATATGTTTTTTTCGGCATTCCTTTTTACCGTTCCAAATGGTATCAGGCGACGTACGACATCAGCGCCGGATTTTCCTACAATTTCAACGCCTACGATCCTGAGGAAAACCCCTACAACCTGCTGATCGGCAGCAAAAACAACGCCTACATCAGTTTTTCCGTAGGCAATACCTTTACCTTGCCCGGATATTCCACTTTTAACGCCGGTTTCAGTTTTCAACATTTTTCAAACGGTTCGTACCAAAAACCGAACAAAGGCATCAACCTCGTATCGGTGACGGCGGCGTATCAGTTCGGACTGTATGCCAACAGGGAGAAGCATTATGCACAGTTTGCCGCCATACGGTCGGAACCCGTTCTCGAATGGTATCTTTCTTTTGCCGGAGGCGTGAGGATGTTGGATACCGGCTTTGACCGCAACCACCCGCACGACGGCAAGCGATGGTTCTGCACCACCGTATCGTCCGCAGCATTGGTCAAAACAGGCCTGCGCAGATGGATCGGCGCAGGCCTGGACTTTTTCTACTTCGACTGGGGACGCCACGTAATAGAATATCGGGCGCGACAAGAAGGTCGGGAAGCCACAACTTCGCCTTTGGATAACATGGAATGGGGCGCTTTCCTGTCACACGAAGCCGGCTACAAACGTCTCCGTATGATCATAAATTGTGGCTTTTACCTGTCCGACAGAGTGGGCGACAATCCGATTCATCCGTGGATATACGAAAGGTTGGGCATAAAGTACCACATCACCAAACGGCTGTTCGCAGGGCTGCTCGTCAAAGCACACCTCGCAAAAGCCGACTATACCGAGTGGACATTCGGATACATCCTGATAAAAGACAAACCGCTCAAAAAACGGTAAAAGCGGTTTCATGCGCGGATTTATCCATGCGGGTTCCGGAAAAACCGTTTTTTACACAAAACTAATCTCGTATTTTTCCGACGTATTTTTTCCGAATCATCAAAAATCAATTTGTCAAAATTCCAATTAATTTTTGTAAATTTGTCCCAAAATTCATTCTCAAAAACCAGATTTTATGAAAAACTTATTTTCTTTAGCAATTGTTTGCGTTGTCATGACACAATGCGGTGTTTCCGATCCTTCAAAATGGACGGACGAACAGATCAACCAGTGGTTTGAAAAAGGCGAATTTCTGAACGGATGGCAGGCGCAAGCCGATGAATCCGTGAATCACCGCGAGTTTGCCATTGCTTACCACCGCAACAAAGCGGTGTGGGACAAGGCATTTGAATTTCTGAAAACCGCCGACCTGACAACCATTCCGACAGGACGCGTGGAACTCGGCGGCAAACTGTACGCCACCGTGCAGGACTATGTCCCGAAAAACCGCAACGAAACCCAATTTGAAGTGCACATAGAACACATTGATATACAATATGTTGCTGCCGGAAAAGAAGTGATTGAGCAAACGGGGATCGCCGATTTTACAGTCACCGTGCCTTACGATACCATAAAAGACGTTACGCGCGGCACCGTCACGAAAAGTCATGCACACACGGCGGATTCCCTGCGTTTTTTCCTCTTTTTCCCCGAAGACGCGCATCGTCCTTCTTTGAAAGTCAATGAGGAAGACACTGTTTCTTCGGTCAGGAAAATAGTAGTGAAAGTGCCCGTATCCGTTCAATAATCCGTTCAACATACCGCCATGAAGAATCTCACATCCCTTATTTTTGCTTTTCTTTTGCTGTCTTCGTGCGGCGAATCGCCGGATACGGCATGGGCGCCAATTCAGCCCGAAACACGCCCGGGCATGCGTTGGTGGTGGTTGGGCAGCGCCGTTGATTCGGCAGGTTTGACCGCCAACATGGAAAGCCTGCACAACGCCGGCGTAGGCGCGGTGGAAATCACGCCCATCTACGGCATCACCGGCGCGGAACATCGCCACATCAACTATCTCTCGCCTCGCTGGATAGACATGTACAAACACGCGTCGAACGAGGGCAAGCGACTGGACATACTGATTGATATGGCTACAGGGACGGGGTGGCCCTTCGGCGGTCCCGACGTACCTGTGGAAGATGGTGCAAGCAAGGTGATTTTCCAGAAATACACGGTGAAAGGCGGCACACATTTTCATCAAAAAATTGCGGCAGATGCGCCCGATCAGGCAACCATTGCCACTGTCTCCGCAGTGATGGCTTATTCCGTAACAGGCGAAAAAATAGACCTGACACATCAAACGGATGCCGACGGGATGTTGCACTGGGATGTTCCCGACGGCGAATGGACGGTGTGGACGGCGCTGAACGGCAAGACCCTGCAAAAAGTGAAACGGGCGGCGCCGGGCGGTGAAGGACAGGTCATCAACCACCTGTCGGAGGACGCTCTGCAACGCTACCTTTCACGGTTCGACAAGGCGTTTGCCGCATATGGAGCGCCCTACCCGCACAGCTTCTTCAATGATTCGTATGAAGTGCATGGGGCGGACTGGTCGAAAAATCTGCTGGAAACATTTGAAAAACGACGCGGATACCGCTTGCAGGACTATCTCCCCGAACTGAACGGGGAAGGCGATGCGGAAATCAGTGCAAGGGTGGTGTGCGACTACCGGCAAACCATCGGTGAACTGCTGCTGGACGAATTTACCGTCCCGTGGACAAAATGGGCGCACGAACACGGCGCTACCGTCCGTAACCAGGCGCACGGTTCGCCGGGCAACCTTATCGACTATTACGCCGCTGTGGATATTCCGGAATGTGAATCTTTCGGATTCTCCATCTTCGACATACCCGGCTTGCGCGTGGACAGCGTTATCCGCAACAGCGACACACATCCGGGCATCCTGAAATTTGCTTCGTCGGCAGCACACATCACGGGAAAACCGTTTGTGTCGTCGGAAACGTTTACCTGGCTAACGGAACATTTCCGCACCTCCCTCTCACAGATGAAGCCGGTGATGGATCAAATGTTCCTGTCGGGCATCAACCACATGTATTATCACGGAACACCCTATTCGCCCGTCGATGCGCCATGGCCAGGATGGCTGTTCTATGCTTCCGTCAACATGAATGCCCACAATACTATTTTCAGAGATGTGCGGGGATTGAACGACTATATCACACGAGTACAGTCGTTCCTGCAATACGGCGATCCGGACAACGACTTTCTTGTATATTTCCCGCTGTTTGACATTTGGCAGGAATTGCAAGGACAAAAAGAACGTTACTTCACCTTCTCCATCCACCGATTGATGGAACTTCTTCCAGAATTGCTCACCACGGTAAACGATATTCGCACTTATGGATTTGATACGGATTATATCTCGGATAAATATCTGAACGAAACCTCCGTACACAACGGAAAAATTCAAACGGGCAGTGCCGCTTACAAGGCAATCATTATACCCAGTGTGAAATATATTCCGGTGGAAACGCTTGCCAAACTCGTACAGTTGGCAAAAGACGGCGCCACGGTGATTTTCACCGACCGTGTTCCTCAAGACGTGCCGGGATTGTTCCGTTTTCAAGAACGAAGAACGGAACAGAACGCGCTGTTGGAGGAAATTGCCGCTCCGCAAACGTTCAAGGCGACGGAAACAAAAGCTTTCGGGAAAGGACAACTGCTGTTCGGCAACGACTGTGCAGCATTGTTGCGATCTGTCGCCAAAGCCGAAGCGTTGTCCGCACAATACGGCGTACAGTTGCTGCGACGGAAACACGCACAGGGACATCACTATTTCATCGCCCTGCTGCAAAACAAGCCGTTAGACGGATGGGTGCCGCTGGCGGTTGATGCACGTTCGGCAGCGCTCTACGACCCGCTTACGGGCAGTTACGGCAAAGCAAAACTCAGACGGCAGGACGGTGCCACCGAGATATATTTGCAGCTGGAGGCGGGACAGTCCGTGATCGTGAAAACTTTTACCGACGCCGACATCAACATACCGGAATACGGGATGTATCGGAAAGGAACGCCCGTAAGCGTTACCGGAGCATGGTCATTCCGTTTTCTGGACGGATTGCCTTCCATCAGCGGCGAATACGACATGACGGACACGCCCGTATCGTGGACAGATCTTGCCTGCGACAGCGCCACCGTGTTTGCGGGAACGGGGCGCTATTCCGTGTCTTTCTCTCTGACGGACGACGCTGACGAATGGCTGCTGGATCTGGGCAAACTGTGCGAAAGCGCTCGGGTATCCGTCAACGGGAAAGATGCAGGCATCGTGTGGGCATTGCCCTACACCGTGAAAATCGGCGCATATCTGCAAAAAGGCGAAAATCAATTGGACATCGACGTCACCAACCTGCCGGCAAACCGCATCCGGGACTACGACCGCAAAGGCATACAGTGGCGCATTTTTAAAGAAATCAACTTCGTGAATGTGAGATACCGCAACGAAAAATACGACCACTGGAGCGTGATGCCTTCCGGACTAACTTCACCGGTACAGCTGATACCTCTGGAAGCGATGCAGTGACCCCTCTAAAAACACTTCGTCTATGTCGGATATTTTCCTGATTAATCATGCATCGCTCCGGCAGTTGTTCGATCATTATTTCGATCCGCTTTGCCGCTATCTTTCTTATTACCACCCCAACCGGATGATAGTGGAAGAGGTGGTGCAGGATGTATTTGTGAAAATATGGAACGAACGAGAAACTCTGCGCATCACCTCCATCAAGGCATGGCTGTTCACAGCAGCGCGACACCGCATGTTGAACCATATACGGGACGAAAAACGCCGCCACACCGTCATAGAAGCATGGATAAAGCATGAATCGGAAAAGACGGAAGGAGAAGAATGTTTCAACATTGACGAATTTACGCAACACATACAAACCGCCGTTCACATATTGCCCAGCAAATGCCGTGAAATATTCACGCTCGGCAAAACGGAAAACCTTACCTACCGACAAATAGCGGAACGGCTCAACATATCCGTCAAAACCGTGGAAACGCAAATGGGCATTGCCTTGCGTAAAATCAGGCACTATCTGTCGGATTTCTACCCCGACGTCCGGCAAATCCTATGGATGCTCGTGCGAAAACTGTGTGCGGGTTAGCCGGTCGTTTCATCAATTCGGACGGTATAAATACCGCGTATCATCCACCGTGAAGCATCATGCCGCGTGCATAATTTTGTACACCATCTCTCGCATTAAATCACCGTCGGAAGAAGATGCGTTGCCTGCTCCTTTGGATTTCAGATCGTATTCCCGCAGTATGGATATGATCTGCACCACTCTGGCGGCAGAATATTTGCGGGCAGCCGCTTCATAGTCTTTTACAAAATACGGATTGACGCGCAATACCGCTGCCGCCTGAGATTTATCGGACAGGTAGTGGTAAGTGAGTACTTTTATGAAATATGAGAATATTTGGTTTATCACCATTATCAAAGAATTATCGCCGGAATTGGCGGCAAAATGCAACACGATGCGGTTGGCTTTCAGTACGTCTTTCTCCCCCAGCGCTTTTTGCAACTCGAAAACGTTATAATCCTTGCTGATGCCCACGTTTTGTTCGATGTGTTCGGACGTGATTTTGCGTTCTTTCCCTGACGACAGCACAATCATCAGTTTGTTCAGTTCGTTGACCACCTTTCCCAAGTCGTTGCCCAAATAATCGGTCAGCAGTTTCGACGCATTAAGCGCAATGGAATAACCCCGTTCGGACAAGTACCCATTTATCCATGAAGGAATTTGATTTTCGTACAGTTTTTTCGACTCCAGCACAACTGCCGTTTTCTCCATTTGCTTCATTTGCTTGTACTCCTTTGAACTTTTATCAAGCGTTTTATACTTGTAATTAAGTACCAGAATGGTGGATTTCAGCGGTTTTTCGGCGTAGTACTGCAATTTGTCCAGCTTGCCTTTGGTGCGCCTGTCTTCGGGATCGGTCAGTTCCTGCGCTTCTTTCACGATCACCACCTGATGCTGCGCACCCATAGGATACCGTTTAGCGGCATCCAGCACGTCCATGACGGTTTTGTCCTTTCCGTACATCACCACCTGATTGAACGGTTTTTCACTTTCCTGTAGCGCATGAACGGCAATGTATTCGGTTATTGCGTCGATAAAATAAGGTTCGTCGCCCATCAACAAATAGACGGGACGGTACCGTTTGTTTTTCAGTTCGTTGATAATTTCTTCAAACGTCATTGTTTCAGCCATTTATCCAACCATCCGAAAAATTCCCGTTGCCAAAGAATGGCATTTTGAGGTTTGGTTACCCAATGTCCCTCGTCGGGAAAGACCACCAGCCGCGCCGGAATATTGCGTAAACGCGCTGCATGAAATGCCTGTAATCCTTCAGTGTATGGGACACGGTAATCTTTTTCGCCGTGGAAAATCAGGATGGGCGTATCCCATTTATCCACATGCAAGTGAGGAGAAAAGTCGAAACCGTGCGGACGGGGCTTGTCCCAATAAGCGCCGCCCAAGTCGAAGTTGGGAAACCAATATTCGTCCGTACTGCCGTACTTGCTTTCAAAGTTGAACATGCCGCAATGCGCAATGAACGCCTTGAAGCGTTTTCGGTGGTGTGCTGCCAGCCAATACACGGAAAAACCGCCGTAACTCGCGCCCACTGCTCCCAGCCGGTCGGCGTCTGCGTAAGGTTCTCCGGCTACGTTGTCAATAGCGCTCAGATAGTCGCGCATGTTCTGTCCGCCGTAGTCGCCGGAAATTTGCAGGTTCCATGCCTGTCCGAAAGTGGGCAGTCCACGCCGGTTGGGTGCTACCACGATATATCCGCCGGCTGCCATCAGTTGCAGGTTCCAGCGGAACGAAAAAAACTGGCTGACGGCGCTTTGCGGTCCCCCTTGGCAGTACAACAGGACGGGGTACTTTTTTGTAGCATCAAAATCAGGCGGATACACCACCCACACCAACATGTTCTTGCCGTCCGTCGTCTTCACGATGCGTTCTTTTACTTCGGCAAGAGTAACGGCGGAGTAGATGTTCCGGTTGGTGAACGTCAGTTGTTGTTCCTCGCCTGTGGCGGGCAGGATGCGGAACAGTTCCGCCGCCATGTCGATTTTTGTCTTGACGCCTGTCAGTGCATCACCGGCAAGGGCTATCCCGTTGTAATCGTGCCAGCCTTTGGTGACGGGCCGTATCGCTTTTGTTGCCACATCCACGGCATACACCTGATAAGTGGCGCGTACCCCGCTGATGAACCAAATGCCGCGATTGTCGGGCATCCACACGAAATGCGCGGCATTGTTGTCGTAGCGCACGGTCAGGTCTTCAATTTTTCCGTCGGCGGTATGATACACCATCAGGCGTTCCTTGTCCGCCTCATAACCTGCCGTTGCCATGCTTTGGAAAGCGATCATGCTGCCGTCGGGCGAAAACACCGGATATTTGTCGTATCCCGACATTCTGTCGGTGATATTTTTTGTCGTACCTGTTCCGACGTCATACACATATATATCGGAATTTGTGCTGAGTGCATATTCCCGTCCCGTCAGTTTTTTGCAGGTGTAGGCAATGTGTTTCCCGTCGGGGCTCCACGCAATTTCGTCGCTGTCGAAATACGGGGAAAGCGGGCTGTCGTAAGGTTCGCCCTCCATGATGTCTTTTCCGGAACGCAACACGCCGTTTTCCGTCTGTCCCAACCAGATGTGGCTTACCGCATAATCCATCCATTCGTTCCAGTGGCGTTCCATCATGTCGTCGGCTATCACTGCCGTTGTTGCGGACAAGTCGGGATACATTTCGCGGGGACTTTGCCGCACCGGTACATTTTTCAGGTACATCAGCTGACCGGCGTCAGCAGGCGAATATTCAAAGCCGTTGATACCGCCTTCGATGTACGACACCTGCCGTTTGTCCGTGCCGTTGGAATTCATGTCCCACATCTGTGTGTCGCCCGAAACGGAGGTCAGATAAGCAATACGTTTACCGGACGGCTCCCAGCGAGGATTGGAGCAATTCGCAAATACATCGGCGGTGAGGCACACCGGTTCGCCGCCTTTTGCCGGAACACTCCAAAGGGTGGTGCGTCCCTTGTTTTCCGACACGCTGTAGCGCGTCACGGTGTATATCACAGTTTTTCCGTCGGGCGACACTTTAAATTCACCCACTCTGCCGAATTTCCACAATATTTCCGGAGTCAGCATTTTGCCGGCAATCTCCTGTTCCGTCAGCGGCTCTGGCTGTTCGGAAACCACTGCCGGCGGTTCCGGTTGTGGCGGTTGTTGTGTACAGGCTACCAAGCCCATCACCACCAAAAAATATCCGATGCGTGTCATCATTTTTACGAATTTACCGCAAAGTTAAAATTTTTCCGGTGAAAAATGAAAATACGCGCCGTAAAAATCATTTCGACTCTACTTTACTGTCGGTCGGAGGCGTGTTCCTGTTCGCTTGATGGCGGGCTGTTGATGTTGAGGCAGTTGCATACGGGAGGAGGTTTTGCTGCTCAACTTTACGGATTGTCGTTTGCCTGTTTTTTTGCTTCTTCCCAGATGACGTTCATTTCGTCCAGCGTCATGGATGTAAGCGGACGTCCCGCCCGAACGGTTTTTTGCTCAAGGTAGTTGAAACGCCGGATGAACTTTTTGTTGGTGCGTTCCAGTGCGGTTTCGGGATCAATGTCATACAGTCGTGCCGCATTGACCAGCGAAAACAGCAGGTCGCCAAATTCGGCTTCTGTTTCGGCGGTGTTCATTTGCTTGATTTCCGCTTTCAGTTCGCCGATTTCTTCGTCCACCTTGTCCCACACCTGTTCGCGTTTGTCCCAGTCGAAACCCACGGCGCGGACTTTGTCCTGAATGCGCAACGCCTTCACCATTGCCGGCAATGATTGAGGCACTCCGGCAAGGGTGGACTTGCTGCCTTCCTGTATTTTCAGTTGTTCCCAGTTGGTTTTCACCTCTTCGTCGTTGCTCACTGCCACATTGCCGAATACGTGCGGGTGGCGGAAAATGAGTTTCTCGCAAAGTCCGTCGATGACGTCGGCAAGGGTAAACTCACCGGTTTCGGAGGCTATTTTTGCGTAAAAGACGATGTGTAGCAGTATGTCGCCGAGTTCTTTGCGGATATTTTTCATGTCCTTGTCCAGAATAGCGTCTGCCAACTCGTAAGTTTCCTCAATCGTCAGATGTCGCAGGCTTTCGATGGTTTGCTTCCTGTCCCACGGACATTTTTCGCGCAATTCGTCCATAATGTCTATCAGACGCCCTAATGACGCCTTTGCTGCTTCTTTTCGGTTCATTTCAAGAGATATTCATTTTTTGTGACTTATAGCAATCCTTCATCGGCGAAACTGTAATAATGGTCGCCGGCAATGATGAGATGGTCAATCAGCGGGATGGAGAGCAACGCGCCGGCTTCCTTAATCTTGGCGGTCACTGTCATATCTTCCGTGCCGGGCTGTCTGTTGCCCGACGGATGGTTATGACAAATGATGATGGCGGTTGCAAGCCGGTCAATGGCGTATTTCATGAGCAAACGGATGTCCACCACAGTTGCGGACAATCCCCCCGCTCCCAAACGTTGTATGCCCGTCACGCGGTTAGAGCGGTTCAGGAATATTGCCCAAAACTCCTCATGCGACAAATCGCCCAGCACGGGATATATCACTTTGAAAATATCTCCGCTGCACTTTATTTGCGGCTTGTCGGTGTTGCCGCTGTTGCCGCGACGGCGTCCGAGTTCCATGGCCGCCACGATGCCAACCGCTTTGGCTTCGCCTATGCCTTTGTGCTTTTTCAAATCCGCGACGGTTGCCTTTCCCAGTTCCGCGAGGCTGTTATTTGCCTGTGCCAGCAACTTTTTGGAAAGTTCTACAGCATTTTCATCCTGTGAACCGGAACCGATGATGATTGCCAACAATTCGGCATTACTCAACGCGGCGACTCCCTTGTTCAGCAGTTTTTCGCGCGGACGGTCATCTTCCGACCATTCTTTGATGGTGAGCGACGGCATATTCGGATTTTATAAGATTTTCATGCCAACAAAAAAACCTTCCCCTCGGAAAGAGGAAGGGCAACCTGTTAAAAAAACGGCGACAACTTATGCCAAGGTGTTGATATGCAGCGCCAGTTTTGATTTCAAATTGGATGCCTTGTTTTGATGTATCACGTTTTTCTTGGCTAATTTGTCCAGCATAGCCGCCACAACGGGATATTGCTCCGTTGCCGCAGCCTTTTCGGTGGTTTGCCGCAATTTTTTAACGGCGTTACGAACCGTTCTGGCATGATACTTGTTTTCCAGCCTGCGGCTTTCGCTTTGTCTGACTCTTTTTATGGATGATTGATGGTTTGCCATATTTTCGATTTAAAAATTACCTGTATTTGAGGGGACAAAATTACAACAATAATTTTTGACAAAAAAGTTTTTGCGGGATTTTTTTATGCTTCATCCAAACGCCGTATCATTTCGGCAAACAGGAACGACATCACGGCGACGGCTTTGTTTGCCGCTTCTATCACCTCATTGCCGTCGTTCATATAACCGTCCGAAAATTCATGCGCCTCGTTGGTGATAACCGACATGCCGAATACGCGCAATCCGCAGTGTCTTGCGGCGATCACCTCCGGAGTGGTGGACATGCCTACAGCGTCGGCGCCGATGATGCGAAAGAAGTTGTATTCGGCGGGCGTTTCAAATGACGGGCCGCTATTTGCCAAATATACGCCTTTGTGCAGGCGAATGCCGTGTTCGGATGCGATCTTTTCCGCCAAACGGATGAGAGAGCGATCGTAAGCATGTGTCATGTCGGGAAAACGCGGCCCCATCCCGTCAATGTTTTTTCCGACAAGGGGGTTGGGCAGCAGATTGATATGGTCGCGGATGATCATCATGTCGCCGGCTTTGTATGCGGAATTGACACTGCCTGCCGCATTGGACACGAACAGGGTTTTCACGCCGAGGCAACGGAACACGCGCACGGGATAGGCGACTTCGTGCATGGCGTAGCCTTCGTAGTAATGGAAACGTCCCTGCATGAGCAGTACCCGTTTGCCGCCCAACATGCCGCAGATGAGGTTGCCTTTGTGTCCTGTGGCTGTGGATTGTGCGAAATGAGGTATTTCCGCATAGGGAATCACCACCGGACGCTCCGTTTTTTCCGCCATTAGCCCCAAGCCGCTACCGAGAATAACAGCGGTTTCGGGTATTTCCCCGTTGATGCGTTCTGCAATGAACGCCGCGCTATCATTCCAAAAATGGTCGGTTTTTTCGGGCACCGTATTGGGGTTGTTTTGCAAATATGACGCTTTTGCTCCGGATGATTATCGCTGCACGGTTACTGCCGTTCCGTCCAGCAACTTTTCTTTTCCGGCAACCACTACATCGGCACCGTTGTCCACACCCGACAGCAATTCATAAGACGTGCCGTCACGGCGGCCTATCTCCACTTTCTTTTGATAGGCAATGTCGTTTTCTACCACAAACACAAACTTGTTGTTGGTGCCCATCTGCTTGATCACCGCCATATCAGGCACCACGATGTGGTTCATCGTGCCGAAGTTCAGTTCCACGCGGGCAAACATTCCCGGACGTAGCGTCATGTCGTTGTTGGGGATGCTGATTTCCGTCGTGAACGTGCGCGTTGCTTGATGAATGGTGGGATAAACGAGGAGAATTTTCCCGTTGAATACCTTATCGGGATACACGTCCAACCGTATTTTTACTTCCATTCCGGTTTTAACTCTTGCAAAATACGCCTCCGATATGTTCACAAGCACCTTTACGGGCGAAATTTGTTGCACATTCAGGATAGCGGGAGTGCCCGGATAGATGTTTTTCGCGTCGAAGTTGCGTGCCGTCACCACTCCGTCGATTGGCGACAGTAGTGTGGTGTTTTCTTCAAGGTTGCGCAACGCCTCTCGGGCAACGTCCACTTGGGCGGTCAGTTGGTCTAACTGTTGCTGTGTGGCGCTCCCCATGCGGCGCAGGGTATCCACTCGCGCAAGTTCCTTTTCGATGTTCTGCAACTGTATTTTCGCCTGCAACAGGTTTGTCCTGTCCATTTGCACCAGCATTTGTCCCTTGTGTACGTGGTCGCCCACCTCTGCAAATATCTGGTCAATGCGACCGGGTACGGTGGAGGCAATGTCGTTGCTTTTGAATGCCTGTACGTTGCCGGTTAGTTCTATCAGTTGTTCCACAGGCTGTTCGATTACTTTTTGTACTTTCACCAACACCTTGGCGTTTTCTGCGGCTGCTCCGTCCGGAGTCGCCTGTTCTTTAACGCCGCCGCAAGCAGACAGATACACTAAACCTGCTGTTATTGTCACTTTACTTAAAACTCTCATTATTTTTGATTTTTGAATAATTATTTTTGACTTCATTTCCTTACAATTATAATGTGTTCAACAACTTTTCCAAATCCGTTTGGGCGGTGATTACGCCGTTTATTGCCGATATGTAATTGCCCTGCGCCTGCAACAGACTGGTATTGGCGGTGGTGACGTCAAGACTGGAAGCCACCCCCTGCTGGTATTTCCGCGTGACGCTTTCCAGCACTCGCTGCGCCACTTCCAGCGCTTCTTTCTGGAGGTTGAACGCTTCAACGGAACTGTTCAGATTGAACCGCAGTTGTTTTTCCTGCAACAGCAACTGTTCGTTTGCCAAATCCTTGCTATTTTGCGCTATTTCTCTCTCTATTTTTGCCTGCTGTATCTGCACGTAGCGTTGCCCAGAAGCGAAAATCGGTATGTTCGCCCGCAGTCCAATGATGTTGTTGGGCGTCATGTCGAATGAGGACGTTTTCAATTTATAGGTGTAATTGTAAAACAGCGATATGTTGGGAAGCGCGGAAGCTTTCGCCATTTGTATCTGTTTGTCGGCAAGTTCCACTTGTTTGTCCAGCAACCGTATATTGTAGTTGTCAGCCATGTCGAAAGGTGTTGTCAGTGTTGTTTGCACGGCATCCATGCTGATGAGATCATGCAGGTTTTCTTTCAGGATGATTTCGGTATTGATGTCCACGCCCAGATGAAACCGCAGCAGGTTATACGCCAACTCTACGCCTCGTTCCACCGTTTTGATGCTGTTCGTCACCGATGCCACCTGAACCGTCAACTGGTCGGCGTCCGTTTGTTCGGCTACGCCCACTTTCACCATTTCCGACGTGTTTTGTGCCAGCGTTTGAATGTCTTTGAGCGTGTTTTCGAGGATAGCCTTGTTCTCCAGCGCCACCAATATGCTCAGGTATGCCGATCGCGCCTGTTGCCTGGCGTCCAGTTCGCTTTGCAGGCGTGTGGTTTCCGACACCTCTTCGCCGATGCGCGACATTTTGATGCCTACCCAATAGCTGCCGCTGAACAGCAACTGGGTTATCTGCGCCTGAAGTGTGCTTGTGGCTTCGAGTGGGATGGATTGCCCGAAAAGATCCATTTTGAATCCCAACATGTTTTGATAGTCCAGCGTGGCGCTCGCCTGAGGCAAGCCCGCCGAAATGGATTCCCATACCTGTTTCTGTGCACGGGAAACAGAAAGCCCTGCATTCCGGACGGTTTTATTGTTTTGCACAGCGTATTCCTGCGCCTCTTTCAGCGTGAGTTGCAGGGACGACTGTGCGGATGAAGCCGAACAGATACTCATCCCCATCATGCAGAAAAAAATACATTTGAATATTATTTTCATTGAATATTATATTTGTTTTTTATGATTAGTCCATGAAAGTTCATCCCGGAATCTCTGTTGTTTTTTGATGTTCTCGACAGGGTATGATCCAGTATTTCAAGGCCTTTGTATGTGCAAAGACCTCTCAGGTTCAAAATAGCCATTGTCCCGAAGATTTCAAAAACCGCGAACTTTTCCAGTGCCGCATCATTCAACATAATGCCCTCCGCCAACAACTGGAACATCACCGAAAGGATTTCCAAATTCAGGTCATCGCGGAAAACACCCTCTTTCATCCCCTGCTCGATCAGCCGGCAAATGGCTTCCCGTTTTTCCTCCTTGTTGCAGGCGACAATGCCTTTGCACACATCGGGATAATACCGCTTGATTTCGTTGAGAGCGGAATGTCGTTGTTGTTGGGCATATTCGGCGCCTTTATTGATCAACAGTACGATTGCTTCCACCACGCTGCCGGATGTTCTGAAAACGTGAGCGGCATACCGTTCGTTTTCTTCAAAAATGCAGTTGATGCAAGCAACCAATACCTCCTCCTTGTCCTTAAAATTTTCGTATATAGTGCGTTTTGAAATACCCGCCTGACGGGCAATATCGTCCATCGTGGTATTTCTTATCCCTGTTTCGCGGAACAATTCCTGTGCCGCCTTCAAAATACGTTTTTTTACCATTTCTGTTTCCAAAATGCGCGGCAAAGATAATATGAAAACTTGAAAAACCAAAACAGTTTTCCCGGTTTTTATTTTTTTATGAATAAATTTGCTCGCGGCAACATCATGTACGCTATTGCCGCCACCTGTGACGGACACAAACCTGTTGGTTGCGTCGGACAGGAGAGCGGGATGTAAACCATCCAGCAAATTGCGTGCCTGATTGTGATAATTTGCATACATCGTCAAAAAAAATTTCGGGTGCAAAAGTAATTTCCCCTCCGGCAACGGACAACGGAAAATCGTCGAACGCCCGCAAATTTCCGACGAATAGGGATAAAAGCAGCATTAATTTTGTGGGGGAATGGGATTCCTCATACGGATCAGCTCTTCGTTCACCAGTTGCCTGACGTAATCCGCCGTTTCCTGTACAGACATGGTTGCGTGTACTTTGTACGGAACGGGAGGGAGGATATGCAGCCGGATGGTTTGGCTGTAAAAAGGGTGAAGTCTGTTGCGGGGAATGAGATGCGCCGTACCGTCAATTACCATCGGCACGATGTCTGTCTGTTGCTGCGCGGCAATAAGAAACGCCCCGCCTTTGAATGAGCGCAGTTGCCCGTCGGGAGAGCGCGTCCCTTCGGGAAATATCATCAAAGAACTGCCGCGACGAATATTCTTTTCGCACAGACGGAACATTTTCCGCTGGCTTTTCATGTTCCTTTCAACGCGGATATAGCGGTTCAACTGCAAGTTCCAGCCTATGACGGGAATACGGAACAGGGAGGATTTCGCCACCCATTTGAAATGCCTGAAAATACGGTAAATCACAAGGATGTCTGCAACAGACTGGTGATTGCTCACCATCACGTACACTTTATGCCGGTCAATATGCTCAAGTCCACTGATTTTAACGCGCCACAAAGGATTCAGCCACGTGTAGCACGAAGCCCAGAAACAGGCAAACAGATGCAACAACTTCAACCGCTTGTCATACCAGCACGTAAGCACGAACAAAACGGTGGTAACGACAATGAAAACAACCGACGTAGCCAAAAACATCAGCGCCAAATACAGCGAAACCAGATAGCGATATATCATGAGTGCAAAGATACGGTTTATTTCAAATGATGTGAGATTTTTTACCATTATTGATATTTTCCACACAGCGCACGCGAACAATCCGCTTGCAGAAATTACACCAAATTATGGAGGGACGGAATAATTTTCGGGGAAAAATCTATACATTTGTGCCTTAATTTTGCGTATGTCTCAAAATATCGAAACGGCGAAGATGCCCGAAAAAGCGGCGTTGGTAGGCTTGATTACCGCAGGACAGACGGAGGCGGAAGCCGGAGAGTATCTGAAAGAACTGGCGTTCCTCACGGAAACAGCCGGAGGAGTGCCTGTGAAAAAATTCACGCAACGGCTGGATATGCCCAATTTCGCCACGTTTGTAGGAAGCGGGAAACTTGCAGAAATCAAAGCGTTCATTCGGGAAGAAGAAATAGAGTTGGTGATTTTTGATGACGACCTCACCCCGTCGCAGTTGCGCAACATCGAAAAAGAATTGGCGTGTAAAATCCTCGACAGGACTAACCTGATTCTGGATATTTTTGCGCGGAGAGCGCAAACCTCGTATGCTAAGGCACAGGTGGAACTTGCCCAATACCAATACCTGCTGCCGCGGCTTACCCGCATGTGGACGCATCTGGAACGCCAGCAAGGCGGCATCGGATCGCGCGGCCCGGGCGAATCAGAGATTGAAACCGACCGGCGTGTGATTCGTACCAAAATCGCCGCCTTAAAAGAACAGTTGAAAAAAATCGACAACCAGATGTCCGTTCAGCGGAAAAATCGCGGCAACATTGTTCGCGTGGCTCTGGTTGGCTATACCAATGTGGGCAAGTCCACCCTGATGAACTTGTTGAGCAAGTCGGAAGTGTTTGCGGAAGACAAACTTTTTGCCACGCTGGACACGACCGTCCGCAAAGTGGTGATTGACACTCTGCCGTTTCTGCTGACCGACACGGTGGGATTTATCCGTAAACTCCCGCACCATCTGGTGGAATCGTTCAAATCCACGCTCGACGAAGTGCGCGAAGCCGATATTCTGGCGCACGTGGTGGACATATCCCATCCCCGCTTTGAAGAACAAATCGACGTGGTCAACCGGACGCTGGCCGATCTCAAAGTGCAGGACAAATCGACCATTCTTGTCTTCAATAAAATAGACAACTACCGGTACACGCCCAAAGACGCAGACGATCTGACTCCCGCCACAAAAGCCAACATAACGCTGGAAGAGTTGCAGCAAACGTGGATGGCTACCGACAATGGCAAACCTTGCGTATTTATTTCGGCGCTACGAAAATTGCATATCGAAGAACTCAAGGAAACATTGTTCCGCGAGGTACGCACCATCCATTCGCAGCGTTATCCATACGAACAGCATCCGACAGTATATTTTTGACAAAACGACGGAATTTTTTTATGTTTTTTGTACATGATTTGGAAAAAATCATGTACTTTTGCACTTCATTTTTTATTCGTGGATTATTATTATAAAATGTTCAAATACTTATAACCTAATGGCAAATTTTTCATTAAACGGTAAAACCGCCCTTGTTACGGGGGCGTCGTACGGAATTGGCTTTTCGATAGCCTGTGCGCTTCACGAAGCCGGTGCAACCATTATTTTCAACGACATCAAACAGGATTTGGTAGAAGCGGGATTGACCGCATACAAGGAAAAAGGGATTCATGCCCACGGCTATGTATGCGACGTTACCGATGAAAAAGCGGTGAACGATCTGGTTGCCAAAATAGAAAAAGAAGTAGGTGTGGTAGATATTCTGGTGAACAACGCCGGAATCATCAAACGCATCCCGATGACGGAAATGTCGGCGGTAGAATTTCGCCAGGTCATTGACGTTGATCTGAACGCGCCGTTCATCGTATCCAAAGCGGTGATACCCGGCATGATCAAGAAAGGCGGCGGCAAAATCATCAACATCTGCTCCATGATGAGCGAACTGGGACGCGAAACGGTATCGGCTTATGCGGCGGCAAAAGGCGGTTTGAAAATGCTTACCCGCAACATTGCTTCCGAATACGGAGAATTTAACATACAGTGTAACGGTCTGGGACCCGGCTATATCGCCACCCCGCAAACGGCGCCTTTGCGCACCGAAGGGCATCCTTTCAACTCGTTCATCATATCCAAAACGCCTGCCGCACGCTGGGGAACGCCCGAAGACCTTGCAGGTCCGGCGGTATTTCTCGCTTCGTCGGCTTCCGATTTTGTCAATGGACACGTCCTGTACGTGGACGGAGGCATTTTGGCTTATATCGGCAAACAACCCAAATAACAGAATCAACAAACCTCAAAAACCAAATTTAAAATGAAAAACATTATTATTGCATTATGCGTTGCGGCTGCGCTGGTATCGTGCGGCAAGCGGCAAGTCACGGTTGAAGTGAACAACCCGTCGAATGTGGTGCACGACAAAACGACGGTGGAAATTGCATGGGCGGACATCGTTGCCAAAATTCCCGCCGCCGACCCCGCAAAATTGGTCGTAACTTCTGTCACAACAGGCGAAGAACGCCCCAGTCAGGTCATCTACAACGGGCAGGAAACTCCCCAGGCGCTGATTTTTCAGGTAACGCTGGGAGGCGAAGAATCGGCCTCGTTTCTGATTGCCTCCGGAACACCTCAGGAATACGTGGTGAGAACCTCCGGAAGGTATGTGCCCGAACGCAAGGATGATATCGCATGGGAAAACGACCGTGTAGCTTTCCGCATGTACGGCCCCAAACTGGCGCCCGAATATCCGAGTAACGGCGTGGACATCTGGATGAAAAGAACGGAAGAACTTGTGGTGGATGAATTTTACCGCGAAGAACTGCAAAACCACATTTCTTACCACGAAGACCACGGCAAAGGGCTGGATTGTTACAAGGTGGGGCATGAATTGGGCGCAGGTGGCATCTGTCCTTACATCAACGACACGCTGTGGATAGGCAACCACTATACCACACAAAAGGTGCTGGACAACGGGCCTTTGCGCACTACCTTTGTGCTTACATACGACAACCTGCCAGTGGGCAAACAGACGTTCAGCGAAAACATCACCATCTCCCTCGATGGAGGATCGCAACTCAACAAAGCGGAAGTGTCTTTCGACGGCGACTTTACTGAAATACAGGTTGCTTTGGGCATATCCCTCCATGAGGAACGCGGCAACACAAAAGCGGACGCCGCATCGGGATATATCGCATACGGCGAAAACGCTGTGTCGGAAGTGGAACATATCCCTTCTGGCAGGAATTATGTGGGCGTTGTGGCTACCACCATCACCGAAACGCTTGAAAAAAATAGGCATCTGTTGGCATTGGCGTCTTACAAAAAAGGCGATAAACTCACCTATTACTTCGGCGGCGGCTGGAGCAAGTGGGGTTTCGACACCGACGAAGCATGGTTCGACTATGTGGCGCAATTTACCGCCCGCGTGAAAAACCCGCTGAAAGTATCCGTACAGTAAAGCGGTTGTTGTCGTTCATCGGGATACCGGATTCATGTGATTCTATCCCAACAGTTTCCTGACGTTTTCTTCCGAAAACGGTATGCCGTCGTTATCACTGCTTATCAGCATCATGCGAACTTCATGTCTGTTGCCGAAAGATTCTGCCCATGCCGCGAGTACAGTTCGCGTATCGCTGTCCTGAAAGGCTTCCGTTACCGTACGGCATATCTGTGCGGCGTCAAAGTCTTCGCAGATATAGAATGACGTTTCGCCGAAAAATTTTTCGCGAATAGCAATTTCTCCCGTCACTATGTTCGGCAAGGTATATACGAAAACGGCGGGGCTTGGGAAATAGCCGTCCTGTTCAATGGTGGCTTGGTATGCGGTATCGGTTTCCAGCGAAGAACTGCGGTTAAAGCAAAGTACCGCCACGTCTTCACGCGGAATAAAACGCGGCGTCATGTTGCTGAAAATCAGTTCGGATGCTAAAAAACCGAGTTTTGACAAATTGTCCATTTTGAAAAATTTCGGATAGTCCACATCCAACGATCGATATAATGCCGTAAGGAATTTAGTGTCTTTCTTTGCATTCGTTACGGGCAAAGTCACGCCGTTCACCGATGCCGAATGTTCGTCAATCCTGCCGTACTTACGGATAAAAAGTCGCATCCCGCGTTCTTATTTCAGTTCAAATGCTACCGATGCCCTGACGTCTGCAGAAGACGCACCGATATATATCGTGAATTTTCCGGGTTCGGCGACCCATTCGTGCCGTTTATCGTCGAAAAATTTCAAATCATCTGCAGAAATGATGAACGACACTATCTTTTCTTCGCCTGGAGCAAGTTCAATTTTCTCAAACGCTTTCAATTCTTTTACCGGTCGCGCTACCGACGCTTTTTCATCGCCGATGTACAACTGCACGATTTCTTTCCCTTTCCTTTCGCCCGTGTTTTTCACGGGTATGGTAACGGTAAGCGTTTCCGTTGCTTGCATGTGTTTTCCCGAAACAGTCGCTTTCCCGTACGCAAATTGCGTGTAACTCAATCCGTGTCCGAACGGGAACAGCGGTTTGATGTTGTTTTTGTCTGTCCAGCGATAGCCTACAAAGATTCCTTCACGGTAAGTTTCTTCATGGTTGTTGCCCGGATAGTCGCCTGCGGCGTGTGCACCCGCATCGGTCAGTTTCGCGGGAAAGGTAAACGGCAGTTTTCCCGACGGGTTTACATCGCCTGCCAGTACCCGCGCCAACGCATTGCCGGCTTCCGAACCGAGATACCAACTTTCCACGACGGCAGGCACTTCGTTCACCCAGGGCATGGCGACCGCGTTACCCGAAAGAATGACCACCACCAGATTTTTGTTGACTTTTGCCAAAGCGCTGATGACGGCGTCCTGTCCGTAAGGCAAGCCTAATTCCTTACGATCTTTGCCTTCGCTGTCTTGATATCCGTGTTTGTTCAAACCGCCGACAAAAATCACATAATCGGCGTCCTGTGCTGCGCGGCATGCTTCGGCAATCAGTTCATCCGAAGAACGGTTATCCGACAGGTTTTGCGTTTTCAATCCGTCTTGCGTACCGATGGCTTCACCTACATATCCTCTGGCATACGTTACTTCGACGGCAACGCCTGCCCTGTTTTTGATGCCGTCCAGCGGCGATACCTCATATTTTGCTTTCAGCGAAGAACTTCCTCCGCCTACGGTCATCACTTTCACGGCATTTTCGCCAATCACGGCAATTTTTTTTGTGTCTTGCAGACGGATAGGCAGTACGTTGTTTTTGTTCTGCAACAGTACGATGCCTTCTTCCGCAATCTTCCGCGCCGCCAATCCGTGTTCCGGCGTGGCAAACGATCCGAAGGGACGCTGTCTGTCCATTGTGGTGCGGAATGCCAGCCGAAGAACATTTCTCGCTTTTTTATCCAATTCTTTTTCTTCTATCTTTCCGGATTTGATCAGGTTCAGGAAAGGGGCAGCCAGATGATAACTGTCATAGGCATTCTTTGCTCCGGATGCCAACCCGTCCGTATGTGTGCCAAATTCCATGTCCACGCCGTGGTAGACGGTAGATTCCGTTTCGTGAACGCCTCCCCAGTCGGATACCACCACGCCGTCGAATCCCCATTCCTTTCTCAGGATATTGTCCAACAGGTATTCATTTTGGCAGCAAAATTGTCCCTTATAGCGGTTGTAAGCGCCCATAATCGCCCATGCTTTGCCCTCTGTGACGGCGGCTTTGAAGGCGGGCAAGTAAATTTCGTAAAGAGCGCGGTCGTCCACCGTTACATTCACCGCATTGCGGTCTATTTCTTGATTGTTGAGGGCGAAATGTTTCACACAAGCGGCAACGCCGTTCTGTTGAACGCCCTGTACATAAGGCACTACCATGCAAGACGCTAAATAGGGGTCTTCACCCATATATTCAAAATTACGACCGTTGAGTGGTGTCCGGTAGATATTTACACCGGGTCCCAACAAGACATTTTTGTTCCGATAGCGAGCTTCTTCGCCGATAGATTTGCCGTACAGCGCCGCCATTTCCGGATTCCATGTTGCCGCCAGACAGGTCAATGCCGGAAACGCCATGCAGGAGTCGTTAGTCCATCCCGCTTGATTCCACTCGTCCCAAATTACCTCAGCCCTGATACCGTGCGGTCCGTCGGACATCCAGTTTTCGGGAATCCCCAAACGGGCAACCCCTGCCGAACTGAACTTGGATCGGGCATGCAGCAGTTGTATTTTTTCTTCCGCAGTGAGACGGGACAACGCATCTTCCACCCGGAGTTCAACGGGTTGGGTGTCGTCGAGATAAACGGGTATCTTATTTTGCGCCGGTATGGATAACGTCAAACTTGTCAAACCAATTACACACAGAATCGTTTTCATATCTTTATAATTTTATAGGGTGAAAAATATATTATGAGGGCAAAGTTAGCATAAATTTTTTGGATTTTCAAATGTGTGCAAAATTATCCGCGCTTGGCTGCGGCACGGTACACCCCGAAAAAGGCTATCCTTTGGGGACAGCCTTTTATCATTTTCTCGGACAATTGTCTGTGACAGTGTTTATTGCGCATCTCTAAAACAGGAAATACACGAACGGTTGGATTGCAGATGATTTTGTCTGGTAAATCAGCAAAAAGACCAGTACGGACAACACCAACTGTATGGCGACGGGCGTCTTGACGAAACAACGGCAGACGTATTCCTTCCATTGTGCGGGCAGCCAATGCGCAAGAAAGCCGGCAAAAATCACAGCAAACACAGTATTGTAGCTGAACATCATATCGCCCAGCAGTACGGAAGGGGTGACGGAAAAAATCCGGCGGATCATTTCCGTTACGGTATCCATGTCATCCGCACGGAAAAAAATCCAGCAAAAAGCCGTAAAATGAAAGGTGAGCAACAAACCGGCAAAAGATACCGCACGGCGTTTTTTTTTCGCCGGCGGGAATATGCTTGTCCATGCTTTGTGCAGCACCAGTGCAAGCCCGTGCAGAGCGCCCCACAGCAGAAAACGGATGTTAGCGCCGTGCCACAACCCTCCCAGCAGCATGGTGATCATCAGATTGATGTAAGTACGCCAATTTCCCTTGCGGTTGCCACCCAGCGGGATGTACAAGTAATCGCGCAGCCACGCCGACAGAGACATGTGCCATCGCCTCCAGAAATCGCTGATGTTCACGGCGTGGTAAGGCGAATTAAAATTGAGGGGTAGTTGGAAACCCATCAGCAGCGCCACGCCGGCAGCAATGTCGGTATATCCCGAAAAATCGCAATAAATCTGCAATGTGTAGCCGTACACCGCCATCAGGTTTTCAAAACCGGAATACAACGCCGGCTGATCGAACACTCTGTCCACAAAATTAACAGAAATATAATCGGACACCAATATTTTCTTCACCAGCCCGCTACCGATGAAGAACAACGCCCGTCCAAATTCCTCCCGCTGTAAGCGGTAACGACGGTACATCTGCGGGATGAACTCCGCCGCGCGTACAATGGGGCCTGCCACCAACTGCGGGAAAAACGAAAGGTAACAGCCAAAATCCGGCAAATTCCTCACCGCAGGCGTCTTCTTGCGGTAAACGTCCACTATGTAACTGATGGCTTGAAAAGTAAAAAAGGAAATACCTACGGGAAGCATTATCTGTGCCGCATCGAAATGGCTGCCGGAAATACGGTTTGTCCAATCCGCCAACAGATTATGCACTTTGAGTGAGGCGCCGAACAAATGATTGACCCATTCAACCAGCAGATAAGCGTATTTGAAATACGCCAACAATAGCAAATTGAACGTTATGCCTGCGAATAACACCGCTTTTTTCACAGTTGCGGATTTTCCCGCCTCAATCGACCGTCCTGCAAGGTAATTTATCAACACCGAAATCAGCAGCAACGAAAAATAATAACCTCCGCACTTGTAGTAAAAGTAAACGCTCACCGCAAACAGGAAAGCGTTGCGGATAGGATTTTTTTGGTATAAAAACGAGTATAACAACATTACTGCCATGAAAAATACCCAAAACGACACATGGGTAAAAATCATGGGCGCATGCTCGGAATACTGTAAATATTGGCTAACCGACAATTTCAGATGACAGGCTTATGGGAAATGTTCCTAACACCCCACCGTTTTCAGCGTTTCGATCAGATAATCCCAGAAAGCCGCTACGGACGGAATATTGACTTTTTCACCGGGGGAATGAGGATGCAGGATGGTGGGACCGAACGATATATAATCCATATCGGGGTAACTGGCTCCGAAAATGGCACACTCCAGTCCCGCATGTATCACTTTCACTGCAGGGTCTTTGCGGTATAATTTCCGGTAAACCGCCGTCATGGTTTTCAGGATATTCGAATCGAAATTGGGTTTCCATCCCGGATAGCCTTCGCTCATTTCGGCGCTGTTGCCCGACAAGGCAAACAATGCCATGATTTTATCTGCGAGATCGTTCTTTGCTGAATCTACCGCGCTACGCAGCAGGCATGCAACGTTCACCTGTTTTCCGTCCGATTCCACGATGGCAAGATTGGTGGACGTTTCCACCACTTCAGGCATGTCGGCAATCATACGCATTGCACCGTTGGGCATGGCATACAGGGTGTTGAGCACATTGTCCAAAGAGGGTTTCGTCATCACTTTTGCAGGGAGTGCAACAGGTTCGGCGGAAAAGACAATCCCCGATTCCACGCCCGTAAACTCCGTCGAAACGGTATGCAGGAAAGCAGTCACGTCTTCTTTCAGTTTGTCCGTTTGCGACGCGGATACCACAACAACGGCAGAGGCTTCGCGCGGGATAGCATTTCGCAGATTGCCCCCTTCGATGGACGCCAGACGTAAATTGTATTTTCGGGCAGCATTCCACAGAAAACGCACCATCAGTTGATTGGCGTTGCCTCTGCCGAGATGGATGTCTGCACCGGAATGTCCGCCTTTAAGACCGGTAAGGCTGATTTTGAAAGCGGCAGTGTCTTTGCTCACAGATTCCTCCGTATAAACAATAGATGCCTTGGCATTCAGCCCGCCGGCGCATCCGATGCACAGCTCGCCCTCTTCTTCCGAGTCCAGATTGATAAAAATGCTGCCTTTCAATACGCCGGCTTGCAAGCCGTTAGCGCCGGTCATACCCGTTTCCTCATCAATGGTGAACAGCGCTTCGACAGGTCCGTGTTGCACATCTTCGGATTCAAGCACTGCCAACGCTGCCGCTACGCCTATACCATTGTCGGCGCCCAGCGTTGTGCCGCGCGCTTTTACCCAATCGCCATCCACATAGGCGTCAATCGGGTCTGTTTCAAAATTGTGCCGCACATCCCCGTTCTTCTGGGGCACCATATCCAAGTGCGACTGCAGCACCACGCCCGGACGGTTTTCGTATCCTTTTGTCGCCGGTTTGCGAATCACCACGTTGCCTACGGCATCAACGGTGTAGTCCAAACCTTGCGCCACCGCAAACGCTTTGACAAATTCAACGGCTTTGCCCTCTTGTTTCGACGGGCGCGGAATGGCACAAAGCCGCGCAAAATGCTTCCATAATATCTGCGGTTGCAGATTCTTCAATTCATTGTTCATGATTTTTCCTGTTTGAATGACGACGTAAAAATAACTATTTTTTCATTACTGACCGACTAACTAAAAAAGATCGGCTGTTTTTGTTGTTAATATATTGATATTTAGACATTTAATTTTTCGGCTTTCAGCGGGAAAATTCAGTGTCTGAATTTTTTTCCAACATTTTTTGCTTCCGTTTGCATTTCGCGGATAGCGGTGGACGGCACTTTCACCGGCTTTTCCAACAGTGTTTGCGCCATCCGGCATTTTGCTGTTTTGTCGGCACAAAAAGGACGTAGCATGATGTACAGCGGAAGCATCAGCAGAGAAAGCCATTCATGCATGCCGGCATCCACATCGAAAACGCTGTGATTACATACGGCATAACCTGCCAACAAACAAACCGGCACATCCGCTACCCGCAAACGGATGCCAGATTTGCCCGTACGATAATCGCCCACAACGGCAACCCGATACGACATGTTTTTTCACTTCATGTCCGTTTTTACGCAAAAATAATATATCTATGACAAAAGTGCAATTTATTTTCGCAGGTGAGAAAAAAACGTTATATTTGCAAAATGAGAATTAATTAAAAATCCAATCAAAACAATGAGTAAAAGCGTTATTGATTGCGATCAGGCAGTCATCAAGTTTGCCGGCGATTCCGGTGACGGAATGCAGTTGACGGGGACATTATTTTCGGAAGCAGCAGTGAAATCGGGTAACGATTTGGCAACATTTCCCGATTATCCGGCGGAAATACGCGCACCGCAAAATACGGTGGCGGGCGTTTCGGGTTTTCAGGTACACATCGGGAAAAACAAAATCCACACATCGGGCGATTATTTTGACGTGCTGGTGGCGATGAATCCCGCCTCGCTGAAAGCCAACCTGAAATGGACAAAGCGGGGTGCTACCATCATCACCAATCTGGATGCTTTCGACGAAAACGCTCTCACTAAAGCCGGTTATGATACCAATCCTTTGAATGACGGCTCTTTGGAATCCTACCATGTCATTAAAGCGCCCATCAGCAGTCTCACACGGGAAGCGCTGGCTGACGCCGACGCCGACATCAGGACGAAAGACAAAAGCCGTAACATGTTTGCGCTGGGCATTATCCTGTATCTGTTCAACAAAACGCTGGACAGCAGTTTTGAATATCTGGACGACAAGTTCGGCAAGAAGCCGCAAGTGGCGCAGTACAACAAAACCGTGCTGGAAGCGGGGTACAGTTATGCTCTCCATGCGGAACTCACTCCTTCCACCATCCATGTAGCTCCGGCGCAACTCGCCAAAGGCAAGTACCGCAACGTCACCGGGAATGTCGCTACCGCATGGGGATTCATGGCTGCTTCCGAACGTTCGGGACGTCCGCTGTTTCTGGGTTCGTATCCCATCACCCCTGCTACGGATATTCTGGTAGAATTGGCAAAATACAAATCACTGGGCGTAAAAACCTTTCAGGCGGAAGACGAAATTGCCGGAATTTGTTCCTCCATCGGTGCAAGTTTCGCAGGATCGTTGGCCATCACCACTACGTCCGGGCCGGGGTTTTCACTCAAAAGCGAGGCAATAGGGTTAGCGGTAATCACCGAATTGCCGTTGATCATCGTAAACGTGCAGCGTAGCGGTCCCTCTACGGGAATGCCCACCAAATCGGAACAGAGCGACTTATATCAGGCGTTGTTCGGGCGCAACGGCGAATGTCCGTGTATTGTCATTGCAGCGGCATCGCCTTCGGATTGCTTTTACACCGCCTACGAAGCGGCAAAACTCACGTTGGAACACATGACGCCCGTGATTTTGCTGAGTGACGGATACATCGGTAACGGTTCGCAACTGTTCAAAATACCGGCAGTGAAGAACCTGCCGCCCATCCATCCGCCCATCGCACAAGCAGGCGATGCGGAATATAAACCCTATCGCCGCAATGCGGAAACGCTGGCGCGGGAATGGGCGTTGCCGGGTACACCCGGGCTATTGCACCGCATCGGAGGACTGGAAAAGGAGGACGGAAAAGGCAGCGTATCCACCGACGCACTGAACCATGAAAAAATGGTACAATTGCGTCATGAAAAAGTACAACGGGTAGCAAACCGCATCCCCAAGCAGGAAGCGGAAGGCGATGAAAACGGCGATTTGCTGCTGGTGAGTTGGGGCGGCACCTATGGCACCGTTCATGCTGCTGCGGAAGAATTGCGAAAACGAGGTAAAACGACGGGACATGCACATTTCAGGCACATCATGCCGTTGCCTTCCAACACGGCGGATATATTGGGCAACTACCGCAAAATTGTCGTGTGCGAACTCAACGGCGGACAATTTGTCAATTACCTGCGCATGACGTATCCGCAATTTGCCTACGAACAAATCAACAAAGTACAGGGGCAACCTTTCCTTGTGGAAGAAATTGTCAATCAAATACTTACGTAATTCATAAAACCAATTAACCATGAAAAAACTCATTTTAGCTTTTCTGTTCGCCGCATCCACACATGTTGCGATCAGTGCGCAATCGGACAATTCCACTCGTTTGTGGTATGAAAAACCCGCATCACGGTTTGAAGAGGCGCTACCGCTCGGCAACGGCAGAATCGGGTTGATGGTGTATGGCGATGTATATAAAGAAACGTTTCACCTGAACGAAGAAACGCTTTGGGGCGGAGGTCCCGCGAATACTTCGGCGCCGCCCAACACGGTTGAAAATCTCGAAAAAGTACGCGAACTGCTGTTTCAGGAAAAATGGAGCGATGCGTCGCGCGTGTTGAGGAACATACAGGGCGCAAATTCTCAATCTTTCGTCCCAATGGGCGATATATTCATCGAACAGTTTTATAATTCCCAATCCACACCGCGAAACTATGTTCGGGATTTGGATTTAACGACCGCCATCGCAACCACATCGTATGTTGTGGATACGGTGAACTATCGCAGAGAAATATTTGTTTCGGCGCCGGATCAAATCGCAGTCATCAAATTGAGCACATCAAAGAAAGGTGAATTGAATTTCAGCATCAGCGGAAACACTCCGTTTGACGGAGCAACGGTCAAATCTATCGGAAACAATGAGTTTTACCTGAGCGGACAACTGCCTGTTGACATCAATTCTGCGGGGAATTTCCTGTTGAAATACGGGGATGAAAAAGGACAAAAAGGGATGCGTTACCAGTACCGTATTAAAGTATTGTCGGATGGTTTCGTTTCCACCCATCCTTTCATAAGGGTAAACAGGGCTACGGAAGCGACAGTGTTGCTTTCTGCAGCCACAAGTTTCAACGGATTCGACAAACGTCCCGACACTGAGGGAAAAGATGAAAATGAAACGGTCGAAAAGCACCTTAAAAAAGCAATGGCAACACCCTACGAACAGTTAAGGCAAAATCACATAAACGATTATCAGTCATACTATAACCGTCTGCACCTGGATATTGGCGGCAGTAGTTCCGCGAACAAACCGACCGACGAACGTTTGAAAGACTACACCAACGGCGGAGATGATGTTGATTTGGAAAGACTGTATTTCAATTTCGGACGGTATCTGATGATATCTTCGTCGCGTCCGGGCGGCATTCCCGCCAATTTGCAGGGCATCTGGAATAAAAACCAACGCCCTCCATGGGGCAGCAACTATACGGTAAACATCAATTTGCAGATGAATTATTGGGCCGCCGGGATGTTGAACCTGAACGATTTGAACGAACCGCTGATAACACAGATTCGGAACATGTCCGTCACGGGAACTCAAATCGCCAAAAATTACTACAATCTGGATGGATGGACAACGCACCATAATTCGGATATATGGGCGCATGCCAATCCCGTCGGGCATCAAAGCGGAGATCCCAAATGGGCGAACTGGTCTCTGGGATCGCCGTGGCTTTCGCAGCATCTGTATGATTATTACCGTTTTTCGGGAGATAAAAATTTCCTTGCTGAAACGGCATATCCTTTGATGAAATCCGCAGCCGATTTTTGTCTCGAATGGCTGGTTGAGAAAGACGGGTGGCTGCTCACGGCTCCATCCACTTCGCCCGAAAACGTTTTTATCGACGACAACGGCAACAACGGCGTGGTGACCATCGCCTCCACAATGGACATGGAAATCATCTGGGATTTGTTTACCAATTTGATAGAGGCTTCGGAAATTTTGCGGGCAGACAACGACAAACGTCAAAAATGGACAGAAGCGCGAAAAAAATTATACCCCCTCCGCATCGGAAAAGAAGGCAATCTGATAGAATGGTACAAAGATTGGAAGGATGCCGACCCCGAACATCGCCATGTGTCGCATCTGTTTGGGCTACACCCCGGACGGCAAATTTCACCCGTATTAACGCCTGAATTTGCTCAGGCAGCAAAAAAAACGCTTGAAGTAAGAGGCGACGGCGGAACAGGTTGGAGCAAGGCGTGGAAAGTGAATTTTCATGCGCGTTTACTAAACGGGGAACATGCTTACAAGATGTACCGCGAACTTTTGTCCAAATCCACATTGCCCAATTTGTTCGACACCCATCCGCCTTTCCAGATTGACGGAAATTTCGGCGGCATATCGGGCGTCGGCGAAATGTTGTTGCAGAGCCATTTGAATGAAATCCATCTGTTGCCCGCCATTCCTCAAAAATGGGAAACAGGAGAAGTGGCGGGAATATGTGCCAGAGGCGCTTTTGAAATCAACATGAAGTGGACGAAAAACAAACTAATCTCAGCCGATATAACATCCAAAGCGGGCAACGAATGTACGCTGAGAACAGATGTGCCACTCAAAATCAAAGGCGCATCGGCAAAAACAAAAAAAGAAGGAGCATATTATGTCACCTCATTCAAAACCCAAAAAGATAAAATATATCATGTCGAAGCAAAATAGATTTTTTTGATTTTATGAAACCTTTACAAATAACCATCCGATGAAAAGGGAATTTTTTGTTGTTTCGTTATGCTTGCTGTGCAGCGTGTTCACAACGTTTTCACAGTCGTGGGACGACGCCTCCAAAGGCAAATGGACGGCCGAATTTAAGGAAGTGGACATCAAGTCGTCGGCAGACGGCACGACACAAAAGGCGATGCTCTACCGAAGCACAAAAGGCGCAGGACAACCGCTGATAGTGAGCCTCCACACATGGAGCGGCAACTACACGCAAACCAATCCGCTGACGATGGAAATCCTCATCCGCGATTACAACTTCATACAGCCCGATTTTCGCGGACCCAATAACCGTCCGGAAGCCTGTGGCAGCGATTTGGTCATTGCCGATATCGAAGACGCCATTGCATACGCCATCGAAAAAACAGACGCCGACAAGTCGCAAGTGCATATTGTCGGGGCTTCCGGAGGAGGATACGCCTCATTCCTGTGTTACATGAAACTTCAATACCCCGTCAGGAGTTTTTCCGCATGGATGCCTATTTCCGACCTCGAAGCATGGTATTGGGAATCCGTGGGACGCCGGCAGCGATACAGTGATGACATTTTGAAAAGTACCTCTCCGGACGGTACGCCGGATTTTGTCGAGATGCGCAAACGTTCGCCATTGCATTTGCCGTATCCGGCGCATCGCAAAGGATCATCGCTGTACATCTACACAGGTATTCATGACGGCTATACGGGATCTGTGCCTGTTACCCATTCCATTAACATGTATAACAAAATTGTCTATGAAAAATATCCCGCAGACAAACATAACTTTGTCCCGCAGGAAGACGTTGTGAAAATGCTGGCAATGCGCGTTTTCCCGGGCGCACCGCAGGCAACGGTGGGCAACCGCCACATACATTACCACAAACGCACGGGCGATGTGGAACTCACCATATTCGAAGGCACACACGAGCAACTGACCGATCAGGCAATCGGGCTGATTCCCGTGAACAAACCCGTGCGAACCGACCGCATCACATTGCTGACGCTCGGAGATTCCAACGCCGCTCTCAAATACGGATGGGCGCTGCAATTAGGCATGATATATCCCCACGCCACAGTGATCAACCGTTCCATATCCGGCAAATGCGTGGGCATATCCAACCTGAACAGCGACAAACTCAACTCTTTGCTCACTATCGACACCACGTTGCAAAAAATCAACGACCGCACAGACTGCATCATCATAGGGCTGGGAACCAACGACGCCAAACGAGAGCATGCCGCGCGTGTAAAAGAATTTCCGGCAAACATGCGCTCCTTGATACAAAAGGTGAAAAACAGCGAGTTATACCGTCGCGACAAACCACAATTGATCATCCTTGCCTGTCCGCCGCTGGATGAAACTGTGGCGGATGCGGTGAAATACGGCGGCGCATCCAAACGGCTGGAGACATTCAACCGCGAATTGGTCGGCATTGCCAAAAGAGAAGGCGCAACGTTCATAGATACCCATGTGCCGTTCTCCCTGTTGCCGCAGGGAACGCCCGTCACTTCAGACGGCGTACATCTGACGCCACAAACTGCAAGAATCGTCGCCGAGGAAATCGCCAAAGCAATCAGCCTGCAACCGTCCCGTTCTCCCTTCCTGTCCCAATAAACCGCGCATGAAAAAAGACACGCTGCATCTGCTGGGCAAATTCTCAAAAATGCATGGCTACACGGGAATACTTGTGCTGATTTGCGAAAACGAAATGGATGACGCTTTGGAACAACTCCCCGAACTGTTTGTTTCTGTGGACGGTTTGTTGGTGCCTTTTCCCGTTGAAAAATTTACACTCGTCGGTGACAGTGCGGCGCACGTGAAACTCGAATTTGTCAATACGCGGGAAGAAGCCGCCGAACTTGTCCTTTGCGAAGCGTATGCCGATGTTGTGCCCCTCCCGACAGAAGCAGGGCTGGAACAATGGACGGGATTCACCGTTCATGACATGCTGCATGGACGTATCGGCGTCATTGCACAAATTGAAAACTTCAACGGCAACATCGTATTGCAGGTGACAGACGGAGATAAGGAAACCCTCCTTTCCTTCCATCCCGAAATAGTGACAGACATTGACAAAACCTGCAAAATACTGTACATTAATGCTCCAGAAGGAAATTTTTAACCGGACGTCGCGCAACTCGTCAATCAAACATGATATTTTTTTAATCATAAATAGTGGGGAAATAATTTTTTATTACTTTTGCCCCATCATTAGTAAAATTAATTAATTAAAAAATTATGGCTTATTTGTTTACTTCCGAATTTGTATCGGAAGGGCATCCTGACAAGGTAGCCGATCAGATTTCCGACGCACTGGTGGACGAATTTTTGCGTCGTGACCCTGAGTCAAAAGTAGCGTGCGAAACGCTGGTTACCACCGGATTGGTAGTATTGGGCGGCGAAGTCAAGACGCGCGGCTATGTGGACGTACAGCAAGTGGCGCGCGATGTTATCAGCGACATAGGGTACACCAAAGGAGAATACATGTTTGAAAGTTCGTCGTGTGGCGTTATTTCTGCTATCCATGAGCAGTCGCCAGATATTAACCAGGGTGTTGTACGTTCGAAAGAAGAAGATCAGGGCGCGGGCGACCAGGGGATGATGTTCGGTTATGCTTGTCGCGACACGGACGAATACATGCCGCTGGCATTGGTAGTAGCCCGCCGGTTGCTCACCGTGCTGACGGAAATCCGCAGAGAAGGCAAACAGATGACTTATCTCCGTCCCGATGCCAAATCACAGGTGACGGTGGAGTATGCCGACAACGGACAACCGTTGCGCATCCACACCATTGTGGTATCCACCCAGCACGATGATTTCGACAAGGAAAAGAAAATGCTGGCATCCATTCTCAAGGATGTGCAGGAAATCTTGATTCCCCGTGTGATAGAAGAGCTCCCCGAGCGCTTGCGGTCGTTGTTCGACAAGAAATATATCCTGCACGTGAACCCGACGGGAAAATTCGTTATCGGCGGACCGCACGGCGACACCGGTTTGACGGGCAGGAAAATCATCGTAGATACCTACGGCGGCAAAGGAGCGCACGGTGGCGGCGCTTTCTCGGGCAAAGACGCATCAAAAGTTGACCGTTCGGCAGCTTATGCGGTGCGCCATATAGCCAAAAATATTGTAGCGGCCGGCGTGGCCGACGAAGTATTGGTTCAGGTGGCTTATGCCATCGGCGTAGCGCAGCCTGTTGGTTTGTATGTCAATACTTACGGCACATCACACGTAAAATTGTCGGACGGGGAAATCGCCCAAAAAATCGACAAATTGTTCGACATGCGTCCGTACAGCATCGTAAAACGATTCGGGCTGAAAAACCCTATCTTCCGCGATACAGCCAGATACGGGCATTTCGGGAACGAACCGTACACAAAGATCGTACCTATGGACTACGACGGGAAAACGTCGGAAAAAGTTGAATTTTTCGCATGGGAGAAAACGGATTATGTGGAACCTATTCGGGAAGAATTCAAACTGACGGCAAAAAAATAACCGACGCCGGTTGAACATAAGACCGTATGCGGGATACGTCAAGCATGCGGTCTTTTTTTTACTGTTTTCATGCGGAAAATATTATCCATCGTTATCGCTTTGTTGTTGGCAGGCTGCGAAGAGCAAGGCGTACAGGAACAGGCTTTCTATCAATGGAAAACGAAGTTTCGTCCAAGTCGGACGGAACAGGAGGCACTGTCGGAAACAAAGCGGCTCTTCATCCGCTATTTCGATGTGGTTGTCGAAAACGACGGCATACAACCGGCGGCGACCGTTGTATTCGGCGACAGTTTCCCTCAAGGTATGAGCATAACCCCGGTAGTGTTCATCGTAAATAAAGCGCTGGAAATCACTCCGGAGGACAACATTGTGGCACTATCGGAAAAAATCTGCACACGCATATCGTTAATCAACCAAAAGCGGAATATCACGAATATTTCTGAAATACAGATAGATTGTGACTGGAATATTTCCACCCGGGAAAAATATTTCCTGTTGTTGCGGTCATTGCGCAAAATGCCGTGCATGGACGGGAAACAACTGTCGGTCACGTTGCGTCTGCATCAGTGGAAATACAGCCGCAGTACGGGTGTTCCCCCTGCGGACAGAGTCATGTTGATGTGCTACAACATGGGGCGTCTTACGGAATACGGTAGCCGCAACTCCATTCTCGACACGGAGGAACTGAATGCTTACGTGCAGCATGTCGGCGCGTATCCGCTCCCGATGGATGTGGCATTGCCGTTGTTCCACTGGGGGGTGTGTTTTGACAACCACCGGCAATACCGGGGATTGGTGAACGGGTTGTGTGAAGAAGATATGCGGAAGCCGTATTTTGAAGAAACGGAGCCGTTCCTGTACCGTTCGGATACCACATTCCTGCTGCGGGGATTTTATGTCCGGAGAGGAGACTACATCCGTCTGGAAGAACCTTCCCCGAACGACATCCGAAAAGCGGCAGACATGCTTGCCGAACACATTCCGTCGCCGCGTCTCGTTGTGTGGTATCATCTGGATTCGTTGCTGCTGCAAAAATTTCGGAAAGACGTCCGCCGGGACATTGCCGAAAGGTTGCGCAATTAGGACGCGGCAGCCGAAAGATATACTTCCAACATTTCCACAGGTGAGGAGGGGATAAGGCGTACATTTTTCAGCGCGGCAGGCAGTAACACCGTTTCGCCTTTCTCCATATCCGTGTACCGGTTGCCGCCGTGGTTGATGCGGCATGTTCCTGACACACAGATATAAATGACAAAAGAATCCGTCGCATCGTAGTTTTTTTCTACCGGTTGGCTGATGTGTACCATGTTGGCAATGAAATACGGACAACATACCAAATTGACGGTTCCGTCTCGTTTCGGATAGTCGATTCTTGTGTCCTGCAAGCGATAATCAATAGCGTCCACGGCGAGTCCGGTGTGGAGTTCGCGTGCTTTTCCGAAAGCATCCGTCCTGTCCCAATCGTAGATTCTGTAAGTGACATCAGACGTCTGCTGTATTTCGGCAATCAGAAGATCTTTACCGATGGCGTGAATAACGCCTGCCGGAATGAAAAATGCGTCGCCGGTCTTCACCTTTTCCGTTCGCAACAGTGTTTTCAGCGTTTTGGTCTCTATCGCGCGGAGATACGATTCTTTGTCCGTTTCGCGGTTAAACCCCATAATCAACGTACTGTCGCCGCCCGCCTCCATCACATACCACATCTCCGTTTTGCCGCAGGAACGGTGGCGCTCTTTCGCCAATCGATCGTCGGGATGCACCTGTATGGAAAGACATTCCCGGGCGTCAATCAACTTTACAAGTATCGGGAACTCCGTTCCGAAGCGGTCATACACCGCATCGCCTACGAGGTTGACTGTGTATATTTCCGTCAGTTCCTGCAACGAATGGCCTTTCAGAAAGCCGTTCCGCACGATGGAAACGTCACCCCGTACGCCGGAAAGTTCCCAACTCTCGCCTACGCATTTCGCCGCGCTTTTTTTGCCGGGAAACTCCGTCAACCGCGTCCCGCCCCAAATCCGTTCTTTCAAGATGGGGATAAATTTTAAAGGGTATAATCCTTGTTTTTCCATCTTGCAAAAATACAAAATTCCCGATCATCTTCTTACGGCTTTGTGCAGCGTCCGGCAACCGGAATGTGTCAAAAGCTCGATAAAACACGGCGGTGAAGCATCTTTATATATTTTGATTTTTTTGTGAAATCACCGGTGATTTCTTCCATATATTGCTAATAACAAAATATTTATGACATATAAAGATAAGATGCCGATAGCCTTATTGTTTTGTAAAAAAGACAATGCCTCATCATCTTCACAACGTGCATCAATTGGTTCGTATCCTGTGGGGTTTTCCGATTATTTTTACGTGTCGCACTCAATCTCCTCAAAATTTAAATGCGTTGCCCCGATTTTTTATATTGGTTTGTATCTCCAAAAAATTATCCCTATCTTAGCGGCATGGACAATCGGCGATTATCAAACCAGAATATATCAGAATATTTTGGCGATCAGATATTTATGCTCAAAGAAGAATTGAGCGTCCCCAAACATATAGTGATCACCATGCACCATGGTCCAGATGGTGACGCTATGGGTTCTTCGCTGGCGCTATATCAGTTTTTGCTCAAGCAGGGACATGAGGTATCTGTGGTGACGCCCAACGATTATCCGGAGTTTTTGCATTGGCTTCCCTGCAATCATGTTGTAGTGAACTACATGAAGCAAAAATCGCTGGCGGAGGAGCTGATAAGGCGGGCGCAATTCATCTTCCATTTGGACTACAGTCAGTTGAAGCGTAGCGCTGACATGCAACATGTGCTGAGGCAAGCCACTGCCGTCCGCGTGCTGATTGACCACCATCCGGAACCTAATCTTTCGTCGAAATATCTTTTTTCCGACAGCGAAGCGAGTTCCACCGGCGAGTTGCTGTATGGCATCATGAAAACGTGGGACTCCTCACTGATTGACCGCGATATTGCCACCTGCATCTATACGGGGGTGATGACAGATACCGGATGTTTTTGCTATAGAAACGCAGGCGTGCACACCTTTCTGGTGGCTTCGGAATTAATGGCGTACAATATTGACCGCATTGCCATACACGAACAGGTGTACGACAATTTTTCCGTGCAACGTATGCGGTTGATGGGCTATTGCTTGAATCACAAGATGGAAGTATTTCCCGAATACCGCACGGCGCTCATCAGCCTTAGCATGGAAGATCAGAAACAGTATGATTTTGTGGTGGGCGACTCCGAAGGATTTGTCAATTTGCCGCTATCGGTCAAAGGGGTACGTTTTACCGCGTTCTTTCTTGAAAAAGACGATAAAATAAAAATCTCGTTCCGTTCAAAAGGTGATTTTTCCACCAATGATTTTGCAAAAAAACACTTCAAAGGCGGTGGACATCTGAATGCTTCGGGTGGGGAAACACGGCTGTCACTGGAAAAAACGCTTCACATATTCCGCGAACTATTACCTCTGTATCAGGATGCGCTCAACATGCCCTAATCGTTGTGTAATATGGATACTGGTAATGCTTCTGTCCGGCTGCCAGCCCGGGTGCAGGCGTTACAATGTGCAGCAACCGGAACAAACGTCCGCTGCCGCCAAAACGGACGACTTGTTGCGCATCCACCAATACTTGGTGGATAAGGACATGCAGGATGCCAAAAGCTATGCCGCTCAAAAAAACTGGCACATGCAAGTTACTCCGTCGGGTTTGCTCTACGAAATTTATTGGCGTGGCGACGGGCGTAAAACCATACCCGGCCAAATAGTGGAATTATCCTACATCCTTTCGTTAGCGGACAGTTCGCATACGGTATGTTACACTTCGGAGCGGCTTGGAATAAAATCTTTCCGCATCGGACAGGGAGGTGTGGAGGCAGGACTGGAAGAAGGTGTTCTGCTGATGCGCGAGGGCGACAAAGCGCATTTCATCCTGCTGCCTCATCTGGCGTACGGGCTTATGGGTGACGACGGCTGTATCCCCCGCAGAGCCACGATTGTGTATGACGTGGAGTTGCTTGGCATCCGGAATGTGCCGAATACAGATGAATAACATTCCACAGGGCTGTTTTCCAAAATGTTGAGCCGTGAATGTCGCCGAGAATGATTGTTTTTATTTTTGAGTGCAAAGACAATGTGAGACTACGCCAAAATGTGTCGTGGTTGTAAAATTTTTGAAATTTATTTTTGAAATTTTTATAAAGCGCTGTATTATAAATTATTTTCTTTCAAGCGTAGGCTCAATTTTTTTCAATATGTAAAATAACTTGACATCTACTTCGATGCAAAGATAATGCGAAACTACGCCAAACTATGTCGTAGTTGTAAATTTTGTGGAAAAATCAATACTTTTTCAACGCCCTGACATAAGTTTGGTAAGTTCAAATAGTAAATGCAACTAAAGTAAGAAAAAAACCTCTGTTGGGGGCATGCCCCCAACAGAGGTTGAGAAAAAAGTTTTTACTTTGTACTTGCAATGAAAAATAAAAAACAATTAACCC
>JAISWR010000045.1 GCA_031270985.1 Bacteroidales bacterium
TCCCTGCGGGACTTAGTCGTTGATGTGATTGCTCGTCCGTAAGCTAAAGCATACGGTTAATAAAGTGTTGTCCCTGCGGGACTTTGACAGTGTCAGGTTTTGCTCAGTCGAGAAAAGCACACCATCCTTCGGATACCCCCTCCACAGGAGGGGAGTGCAGGACAGCCCGACATTGATCGGTGCGTAACATGAGTGATTGAAATCATTTTGTGTTTATAATTTGTGCGATATAATAGCACCTCAAGATTTAGCCCCGATTTTGTTAAGTTGTGAAAATGATATATCTTTGCGCCATGTTGCCGCATCGGAATGCCGAAAATCAAATACAAATATAATCCGGAACTGCTGAGTTATGACAAGATCAAAACCAGCGTAAAGAGAACCGTCGTCAGAATGTTCACCCTTTCTACGGCTTCGCTGGCGATCATCGTGCTGAGTTATATCGCCTTGTCGCCGTTTTTCGACACCCCGGGAGAACGGGTATTGTCCCGCGAACTGAATCAGGCGACATCCGAATATCACGAGTTGGAAGGAAAATTAAACCAGTTGGAAGTGGTGCTCAACGACATGCAGCAACGGGACGACAATATTTACCGCACCGTGTTCAAAGCGGAGCCTGCGCAAACTTCCCGCCAGACTTTTGAAACAGACCTTTACGAGTATTCCAACGACGAACTGATGGCGAGCATAGACCGGCGTATCCGGCAAATCATCCAGCAAACAGACCAGCAGACGGGAGCGTATGAAGAACTGCTGGCACAAACCGAAAAACAAAAAGACGTCCTGCTTTCCCGACCGTCCATACAACCGATTGACAATAAAAACCTGAAAAGAACAGCTTCGGGCTACGGAGAACGGATACAGCCGTTTTCAAACACGCGATTCTTCCACAAAGGCATAGACTTTACCGCTCCCATCGGTACAAAAATATATGCCACGGGAGACGGTATAATCAGTAAAAGAGGCGTAGTGCCGGGCATGGGAAACAGAATCATCATTGACCACGGACACGGCTACCAGACACTGTATGCCCACATGAAAGAATTTGCAGTGAAAGCGGGCGATAGCGTGAAGCGCGGGCAAACAATCGGCACGGTAGGCAACACCGGCGTGTCTTCCGGACCGCACCTGCACTATGAAGTGCACAAAAACGGCAAGGCGGTGAACCCCATCAACTACTTTTTCAGCGATCTGACGCCTGAATCATTCGCGATGATTCAGGATTTGGCAAACATGGGCAAAACGCTTGATTGAACATGGACGTGCAAAACAACACAACGCCCGCCGAGGAGGTAAAATCCAGCAAACTGTATTACAGTATCAGCGAAGTAGCCGCCCGCTTTGACGTCAATACCTCGCTGATTCGCTACTGGGAAGCGGAATTTGACTTCATCAACCCACAAAAAAACAATAAAGGCAATCGCTTGTTTACCCAACAGGACATTGACCTTTTCGGACTCATTTACCACTACGTGAAAGAACGAGGCATGACGCTGGACGGCGCACGTCGCAAAATCAAGGAAAACAGAGAAGATGCGGAAAATACCTACCAAATCGTACAGTCATTGAAAAAAGTACGCAATACCTTGTTGTCACTGAAAAACAACATGGATGACCTGTCGTAGAGACGGCTATCTTGCAGACGATTTTTCTCATTCCACACGCTTGGAGAACCAAGTTTTTCATGTAATTTTGTCCCGTTAAATTTCAAACCGAATAAAAAATGTTACGAATAGCGATACAAGTCAAGGGACGACTTTATGAAGAAACCGTGAGTCTGCTTTCCGAAGCGGGCATCCGCATGGAAACGGGCAGACGCACGCTTCTGCTGCAGGCCAAAGACTTTCCGGTGGAAGTGCTTTTCCTGCGCGACGACGACATCCCGCAGGCAGTAGCCGATGGCGCTGCCGACGCAGGTATTGTGGGAGAAAACGAATATGCGGAACGCAAAAAAAACGTGACGCTAATCAAAAGGCTGGGTTTCAGCAAATGCCGTTTATCTCTGGCAATTCCCAAAGATGAACCGTACACCGGTCTGGAGTGGTTCAACGGCAAGGTCATTGCCACCTCCTATCCGGTCATTTTACGGGATTTTCTCGCCTCAAAACACATCAAAGCCGACACGCACGTCATTTCCGGTTCTGTGGAAATAGCGCCCGGCATCGGTCTGTCCGACGCCATTTTTGACATCGTCAGTTCGGGCAGCACGCTGGTGAGCAATCACCTGCGAGAAGTAGAAACGGTGATGAAATCGGAAGCCCTGCTGATAGGACATCCGGACTTGTCCGCCGAAAAGACGGAAATTCTCAATGAAATACTCTTTCGCATCAATGCCGTACAAACCGCCGAAGGCAAAAAATATATCCTGCTCAATGCCCCCAACGATAAAATCACCGACATCATCCGCCTGCTGCCCGGCATGAAAAGCCCGTCCATATTGCCATTGGCACAGGAAGGATGGAGCTCCCTCCATTCGGTCATCGAAGAGAAACATTTTTGGGAAATCATCAGCAAACTCAAAGCGCTGGGCGCAGAAGGCATCTTGGTGATACCGATTGAGAAAATGATCCTGTAACGGCGCAACCATTGTAAGGCATCTTTACGTTTTTCCCCGAAGGAAAGGCACAAAAATAAAAGCGCCGTGGCGGGATATGGTGACGTCAGGCTCTGTTTTCTCCACCAGTATCATCTCTTGCCCTCCCGATTCGCCCACCGGAATCACCATCCGTCCGCCGGGCTTCAATTGTTGCACCAGCGTTTCCGGAATCTCCGACGCGCCCGCCGTCACGATGATTTTGTCAAACGGCGCATAAGCCGGCAAACCCGCATAACCGTCGCCGTAATGAAAATGTATCCTGTAGTCCAATGCCGCCAACAACTGCTGCGACTTGACAAACAACTCCCTTTGCCGCTCAATGGTGTACACCCTTGCCCCCATCTCAAACAGTACCGCCGCCTGATAACCGGAACCCGTGCCTATTTCCAGCACCTTCTCGTGAGGCGCCACTTGCAGCAACTGCGACTGGAATGCCACCGTGTAAGGCTGCGAAATGGTTTGCCCCCCACCAATCGGAAAGGCGGAATCCTTATAAGAAAAAGCAATGAAACCGCTGTCCATAAAAGCATGACGCGGCACTTTTCCGATAGCGTCCAAAACCCGCTCATCGGTAATGCCTTTGCCGCGAATCTCCTCCACCAACAACCTTCGCAACCCTTTATGTCTATACGTGTCTTCCATAGATGCGATTTTTCGGACAAAGAAAAGAAAAAAAAAAAAATCAACAAAAAATTTTTACGTCTCAATAATTTTTTGTTTTTTTGTATGCCAAAAAAAATCACAAAAATGGACAACGAAGACATTCAACTGCATTTAGACGCCGCCGTCGGAAAGATGGAAAAGACGTTGAAACACCTTGCATCCGAACTGCTGAAACTTCGTGCAGGCAAGGCAAATCCCTCCATGCTGGAAGGAATCTTGGTGGATTATTACGGCACCCCGACGCCATTGCAACAAGTGGCCAGTATCAATACGCCCGATGCACGCACTATCGTGATTCAGCCGTGGGAGAAAAAAACTATTGATGCGATAGAAAAAGCCATATTTGCCGCCAATATAGGACTTACCCCAAGCAACAACGGGGAAACCGTGCGGCTGAACATCCCGCCGCTCACCGAAGAACGCCGCAAAAGTTTGGTGAAACAGACAAAAAACGAAGGAGAAAACGCAAAGGTCGGCATCCGTACCGTGCGCCGCGAACTCATCGAAGAATTTAAAAAAATGGAGAAAAACGGCCTGCCGGAAGATATGGAGAAAGACGCCGAAGAACAGGCGCAAAAACTGACCGACAAATATTATAAAAAAGTGGATGAGGTGCTGGCAAAAAAAGAAAGTGAGATCATGACCGTATGAAATTTTATCAATTATTCTAATCAAATATTTAATCAATCTTTAATCAATCAACTATGGAAAGAGTAGCATTTAAAATGAAACTGAAACCGGGTTTCAAACAAGAGTACATCAAACGCCACAATGAAGTGTGGCCCGAAATTGTCACCCTGATTAAAAATTCGGGCATCAGCGATTATTCCATTTTTCTGGACGAGGAAACCAATATCCTGTTCGGCGTGCAAAAAGTAAGCGGCAACACATCCTCTCAAGGATTGGGCAGCGTTGAAATCCAGCAGAAATGGTGGGACTACATGAGCGACATCATGGATAGCAATCCCGACAATTCGCCCGTAACCACTTATCTGGAAGAGGTATTCTATCTGGCATAAACATATAGAAGCCGTGTCCATACACAAGCCGTCGAAGGTGACATCCGCTCATTCTTCGAGGTGTTGTCGTGTGTAGAACGGATGTTATTTTCAATTTTTCAAAATTTTATCTACCATGAATAAATTACTGATTCTGGCGGGAAGTTTGTGTTTTGCTTCCACCGTCGTTGCGCAGGACAATTACAATGCACTTTCGTGGCAACGTTCTGTTGCCTATAACAGTTATCTGATGCGAGAAGTGCACCGGCAATATGCCGACCGGCAAAATGAACTTGCCGCCGCATGGACTTCTAAAGACAAGATGTTGCAATATCAGGAAAAACGGAGAGAAAGCTACCTGAAAATCATCGGAACGCTTCCCCAAGCGGGCGCTCTGAACGGAAAAGTGACGGGCGTCAGCCAACATGACGGCTACCGCATCGAAAAAATCATTTACGAGAGCACCCCTAAACGCTATGTTACCACCAATCTCTTTATACCCGACGGCAAGGGGCCGTTTGCGGCAGTGGTGATCCTGTGCGGACACGGGCTGACCGGCAAAAACAGAGCGCCGCTTCAAGCCGTTCAGCTGGCAGTCAACGGTATTGCCTCTATTGTGGTGGATCCCGTCAGCCAAGGCGAGCGGATAGAGTTGCTGGACGAACATGACCAGCCGACCACACGCGGCGTCACCACAGAACACACGCTGCTCAACGCAGGGTGCAACCTGCTGGGCAGTAGCGTCGCCGCTTACGAATATTGGGACAACCATCGCGCGGTGGACTATCTGGAAACCCGTTCCGAAATAGATGCGAACAGGATAGGGGTTTTCGGCAGTTCCGGCGGCGGAACGCAAGCGGCTTATATGGTAGGGCTGGAGGAACGCATCAAGGCCGCTTCCATTTGCAGTTACTTTTCGCAACGCGAGCGGGTGCTGGAACTGGAAGGCCCCTCGGACGGCTGCCAGCACGTACCCTACGAAGGCAGGGAAGGTATTGAGATTGCCGATTTTGTGCTGATGTATGCGCCAAAACCGGTGCTGATTCGTGCCGGAAGATATGATTTTGTCGATTTTCAGGGCGTTATGCAAGGTTTCAGGGAACTGGAAAAATCGTATGAAGCGCTGGGCGCCAAAGACAAAGTATCCCTGTGCGCCACCGAAGCCGGACACGGAGGAAACAGCGAAAGCCAACAGGCATTAATGGCATTTTTCAAAAAATACTTGAACAACGACCTGTCGCCCGTGAAACCGGCGACTATGGCAAACATTCCCCTGTCGGAAACGCTGTGTACCGCCACGGGACAAGTGAAAAGCAGTATCCCGGACGCCGTATCGCTGTGCGACTATAACCTGCAACAGGCACGGCAGTTAGCCGCCAAAAGGGAACAGTTCCTGCGCCTGAACGATAAGACCGTTCGGACAAAAGTGCTGGAACTGTTAGGGGTCGAGCTTCCGAAAGAAAAGATACAATCCGCTCCCACCGGCGCTAAAATCAACAAACGCACGTATGATTTGAGCAAATACCAGATTATCCGTTCGGGACAGATCCCCGTACCCTGCGTGGTAGTGACGCCGGAACAGATCAATCCTCAGGCAGACATCGTCATTTATCTGGATGACGACGGCAAACAGAACCTACTGGGCGACGAAGCACAACTGCTGCCATACATTAACCGGGGCGACGTCATCATTGCCGCCGACCTGCGCGGCTTCGGCGAAACAGCCGACCCCGTAAACCTGAACGATACCAAATACTGGAACAGGGAATACCGTAACGCCATGATATCCATGCACACAGGGCAAACCATCATGGGACAACGCGTGATTGACATCATCAGCCTGCTGGATTTCATCGACACACAGCCGGATTTAAAAAACAAAAAGACAAGGATTGTTGCACGAGGTCTGTACGGCCCGGCAGTGATACATGCCGCCTACATAGACAAACGCATACAGTCGGCGGACATTTCGCGCTCCGTCAAGTCGTTTACGGAATACATCGTCAATCCCATGCAGCGGGATATGTACACCAATGTGCTGTATGGCGTTCTGGAATATTACGACCTGCAAGACCTGATGAAGAAAATAAGCGGACGTACCGTACGGTTTGCAGATTGACACGGTTGGCGCTTTGAGACAGCCCTCCTGAGCGCAACAATCTGTCGGCATTGATCCGAAACGACAATTTGAAATGCATCATGCATAAAAATTTGTCGCGACTTTGAATGTTTTTATATTTTGCGCACCCTCAAAAAATTCAAAAATTGAACGTTGATCATCAATTAGTCGTGCGATAGAAAAGTCAAAAATGGGTGTCCCGCGGCAAAAAATCCGTATATTTGCTCCGTGTTTGTACGTCGAAAAGCCAGCAAATACCCTATTTCAGAGCCTGTCAGACCTGAACCGGTATCTCCAAGTATTTTTGAAATACCCTCAAGGACGGACTGCGTTAAACATTTTCTTTTTTTTATTTCCTTCATCGCTCACTCCGTTCTTTCGACCGTACCGTTCACTTTCAATCGAATCACTTCGATGTTTTCCAGACCGTCGTTATCGACCACTTTTACTGCGATGTGATGAACTCCGGCTTTCAGTTTATGTCGCTGCCGACCCTCGCGGTCGATAATGACCGAAGCGCGGAAGCCTTTCTCGGACGAATACTCAAAGTCCCACGAATAAAACTCTATCCCCGCTTCGCTGCGACCGGCGGCTACAAATTCTATCTCGCGAACGCCTTTGCTGTCGCGCGACTGTTCGTTGATTTCGACCGTAATGTCCGGTTTTTTTGAAACCGGCACAATTTCTTCGACCGTAACAAGTTTGATAGTAATATTTTCTTTCAGTTTCAACCGCGCTACTTCTTCAACCGCTCCTTTGCCGAATGAAAAGGCAATGATGTAACCGATTGGCTTTTGGTCTTCAATATTTTTGTCATACAGTTTTTTATCTGCACGTTTCACGGCAGAAAGGAAGTTATCAATCA
>JAISWR010000047.1 GCA_031270985.1 Bacteroidales bacterium
GATTCTTTGAACGCGTTAAGCAAAGCGCCGAGTACATTTGACAAGGTTGTCGCACGACGGTCGCCACGCTCAATTTTACTGTACATTGGCGTGTCGGTTTCCAAAGCAGCGGCAAATTGCCTTTGCACCATCTGCTTTTTTTCTCTTAATTTTTTAATTCTATCAGCAAACAATATAACTTATACTTTTTTATATTCTATTATTCAGCGTTTTAGACAGTAAAAATTATCTAATCTATTTACCCCCAAATAATACAAAGGTACGAATTATTTTGCAATTAACATAAGGAAAAGAAAAAAGAGCAAAAAAACAGAAAAACAGCCGATTGGGCTGCGTTTCTAAATTTATGGACTGTTTTTCGAGTATGTGCCGTGCGCCTGCTTTGTTGCCAAGTTGCTGCTAAAAAACTTCATAAGCCACTTGTTGGCGGTGCTTTGACTTCGCCCAAACTGCTCACACTCGGCAATGCTCAAACAAGTTTGGCATTGCGCTCGCTTGCAAGAAAATTCAAACTTTCCATGTTGGCTTCCCGCTCGGCTTTGGTGGGGCGGTCGGACAACACGGTATAAAGTTTCAGGTATTCATAATGGCGTTTGCCGTTCTGAAACCAATCTAAATTACTAACTGCCGTTTCCGTCGGCAAATTTCTTAACTCGAAGTTTTACAGTACTTTTCAATGTTTCCGTATCAAGCTGTTTCAATACAGAGTCCGGTACCTGTCAAGTCCGGTACATCTCGACCATTGATTTGAATTTTCTCCACTCCTCCGTACCGGCTTTACCGGATAATCCCAAACCAACTTTTTGTCCTGTGCATTGACTGCACAACAGATAAAACCGAACAAATAAAAATCGTATTTTTCATATTCTATAAATTCAAATTTTAAAAGTAATTCTCTACTTGTTAGATACAAATATCTGTTTTCGTTTCGTGGAAAAAATCACTTTTTTACTTCAAATTCATGTTTTACTAAAATTGACATAAGAACTTATTATATACGTAATTTGCAGGCAGTTCCCAATTATTTGGAATCGGGATAACCGAAATAAAAATACAGTTTACGTGTGACAGCGCCGTCCACTGTATTGGTATGGCTCATCGGCCCCAAACCCTGAGGTCGTTGGTTGAAGTTAATAGCCATCTTGGTGCCGGTGGGCGGGATGTTGTCTAAGAACGAAATTCCGCCCACTGGTATGGTCGGGTGAGGAATACCGCTGGTGACAAAAGCGTAAAAATTCTCGCCCCAGCGAGCATAGAGGTTTTCTTCAGCCGATGCCACATAGAATCGTCCTTCTACGGCATCTACCTGCATCCATACCATATCGGAATGATATCCCTTAAATTCGGGATAAAACCATGGGAAGGAACCGGTTTGCGTATCATTAAACAGTTTAGCCCACACACCGAAATTCATTCCTTGCGGACGGTTTTTCCAAACGCGGTACGGTCCGTTACCCAGCCAGCGAATACCAATAATATTTCGTTCCGGATAATTGAAAGAGATACCCGTAAAATCATATTCACCTGTCAGGCTATAGGCATAATCCATTTCCAGCCAACCGGAAGGATACATGGTCCAGCGTACATATTTCATATCACCCTCATAGATAAATTCCAATACTTGCGTCTCGCCTTGCGCATAATGTTTCACATCGTTCACTTTTTGCTTGCCTGATAGCAAAACAGGGCCATTGATAAGTTTGAGCTGGTTTTCGGTGGTCATATTGCGCAGTTGCATGATCATACCGGTGAACTTGTTGAATACTACGGTGAGGCCGTTTGCCGACATGAAGAACAGGGAGTCGATCACAGGCGGGTTGGGCGTTGCCGAAGCAGGCGCTATACGTCCGCCCATACCGCGAGGCCGCCGTTGAAAGGTATCTATTTGCGTCAAGACGACGTTACCTGTACCGCTTTTTTGAATCAGGTCTGCAATCAGGTCTGCATTGGTGCGTATACGATAGGAAAGTTTGAGTATTTCTTCGCCTTTCGGGTTTACAATCGAAAGATAGAGGGCATCCGCGTTTTTCCAACTGGCGGGCAGGTTGAGTTTGAGTACGCCCGAATCGGCAGGAGCGACGTTTGGCCCGGCAAAAGAACCGCTCCGTATCACGGTATGCCCTTCGACAATATCGTACATGTTGCGGAAAGAAACTAATTCCCAATTGAATGTCAATTGGTTGAGGTTGGTGAAATGATAGCGGTTTTCGACCGGAATTTCTCCGTTGAAATTTGCAGTGAGTTGTCTGAGGCGTATTTTCACCGGAGAAAAAATTTCCTTAATAGCATAGAAACTGCCTTCCTTTTCACGGTGAGGTCCCAAAATTCCGTCATTGGTATTGACCATTTGAGCGTCAATCATGCCTCCACGGTCGGTACGCAGGACAGATTCGTCGAGCAATGCCCACAAGAATCCACCTGCGGAACGGGGATGCGCCCACATGACTTCCCAGAAATCCTCCAACCCTGCTCCACCACCGCCGTCATCCTGACAATGAAGAAATTCCGTGCACATATAAATCCATTCCGGACTGGATAACGATTGTTGTACGCGGCCAAGTGTGGGATAATGATTGCAATCAATACCGTTGATTCGATGCATACTGTAACTGGCGTGAATCACGGTACGTTTGGACGGGTCGTATAAAGCATAATCATCATCCAAATCGGTATTGTGCCCGCCTTCGTTTCCGTTGCTCCACAGTAAAATCGAAGGGTGATTGACGTCTCGTTCCACCATTTCACGTACCAAAATCGTTCCGACTTCCGTGTCGTAGCGGCTTTGCCAGCCGGCTAATTCGTCAATGACATAAACCCCAAGCGAATCGCACAAATACAGAAACCGTTTGTCGGGCGGATAGTGCGAACAGCGAATGGCATTCATGTTCATTTCTTTGACCCTTGTAATATCAAGCAACGCAACTTCACGGCTGACGGTGCGTCCTGATTGCGGCCAAAATTCATGCCGATTCACTCCTTTCATCTTGATTTTGACACCATTGAGATAAATTCCGTCTCCGGCGCGAGTTTCCACCGTACGGAAACCGAATACGTCGTGTACCGTGTGTATCGGGGTGTTGCCGTCTGCCAGCACAATATCTACCTGATACATTTCAGGTGTTTCTGCCGTCCACGTTTTTACGCCGGACACTTTGCCTGTAATTTGGTTTTTTTCGCTGTTTATGACCGCTCTGCCACTGAAAGACGCTACCTGACGACCTGCATAGCTGATGTTGGCGGTCAGGTTGAGGTTTTTGGTCAAATTCGCCGTAGTGACATCCACCGAGAAACTGCCGTCTGCTTTGGCATCGACGGTAAAATGAGAAATGTGTTTCTTGGGATAGGATGCCAGATACACAGGACGATAAATACCCCCGAAAACCCAATAATCGGCATAACGTTCCGCCTGATTAACGGAATTGTTGGAAGACATCTTGCTCACGGTAACTTCTAAGAGATTGTCGCCGCCTAATACCAGTTTATCGGTGATGTTGTATTTAAATTCGTAGAACGAACCCTGATGAATGTCGCCGGCTTTCTTTCCGTTGATGGTCACTTCGGTGTCGGTCATGGAGCCTTCAAAGACGATCCATACTTCTCTGTCTTTCCATGAAGCGGGTACTGTGAATGGATGTTTGTATAATCCCTTTTCGTCGGCAAAACGGAAACGACTGCCATACGTCCAAAATTCCCGTCCGAAATTATAAGTGCCAAAGCCTTGCAACTCCCATTGCGAAGGGACGGGAATGGTTGTCCAGTAACCGCTGTTGTTGCCGCTCGTACAGAAAAACGCCCAAGGAACCGTATTGTCCTTATCTGTACCCGAAAGATACTGTATTTGTGTGTCGGTTTGGGCAAATATGCCGCTTATTGGTATAAAAAAGGCGACAAAAAGACTCAGAATGATTTTGTTCATGTTTATTCCCTGTTATGTATAGTAATGATACGGCTTTCCCATGCCGCCATTTCAAAATTGACTGTCACTTTGTTGTTCGCCACCTTAAAAGGCACATCAGTGATATCGCCCGTAACGCTGTTCCATGCTTTCACTTCGCCCGCTTTATCAAATTCTGCGGTGAATGTACAAGCCTGTTCGCCTTCGTTGAAAAGGAAATAGACGTCGGCATCGGGGAGAATGCGTCGCGTGTAACGGATGAAATCGGTTGGTGTTGCGGGTGGCAGTTCACCATTAACCTGTGGTCTGCGGGGGCGGGGCGGCTGTTGGATACGCATTTCCGGCGCAGGCATGGCAGCCTCTACCGTTTGTGTCCAAAGTCCGGAAGGTTCTGCCAAACATTGAACAAAATCGACAGGGAAAGGGATAGGATTCATAAAACTCTTTCCCACGAGCATATCGGGTTTCTTTCCCCAAAACAATACTTTTCCGCCGCGTTGGGCAAATTCTTCGATTTTTTCCCATGCACTCTCTGAAATCACATCTGCCGACGGTATAATGAGCGTGTGGTATTTTTGTCCGCTGCTGTTTTTGAGGTAGCCCTGTCCCACACTTAGCGTTCCTTCGATAAACGCATCATCGTTCACATAATCGAAATCATACTGGTGTTGCAGCAAGGATGCCGTTATTGAAAGGATATGGGGAAAACCGGTATAGTTGCCCATCCATAGCGTGGAAGTTGGGTAGTACATAGCGATGCGGGCGCCGGGCACTCCCTGTGCCATCAGGTAGGTAGCGCGATTGGTATGAGCGTTGAGAGCGTTCATACCGGGCGCTTTCATCCAGTTGGGACGAGTGGAACCGGCCGGCCAGAACATAAATTCAAAATAATTAATACCCCGAACGATTTGGTAATCCACAATATATTTAGCCTGCGGAATAGTCGGCACGGAATCGTACGCAGCAAAAGTCTCGCTGAACGATCGAGGTTTGCCATATACGTGTGCTACAGAGGATGCGAGTTTCGGAAAATCGTTGACCCGTCCGGGCCAGATTTGATTCCAGATGGCATCTACGCCCGGTATCTGTATCTTGCTCAGGTTGCGAAACAGGCTGCCTCCGGTGCGCGCCAATACCGGCATATTGTGCTCATTGTCGAGGTGGGTGATGAACGCTACGCCGTTGGCTGCACACCAGTCCGCCTCCTGCTTGAAGAAATTTACGGCAAACAATTCCGACCAGACGTCCCAGTAATCAGCCATAAAACGTTTTTCTTGTTCGGTGCGTAAAGGGACATACATCGGTGCGGGAAAAGGGTCGGGCGGCGTTTTCAGGAAATAGTAATGGGGGGAGGGTCGTGCAACCAGTGAAGCAAGATAAGGCGCAGGATCGTAGCCTTTTTTCTGCTTGAAGATATCTGCTATAGCGGGCGTCCATGGGGCGTAGATACTCGTTTGGGTAATGGCGGATTCGTCGCCGCGAAAACCCAGAACGGTAGTACCCAGTTCCTTGCCGAGATATTTCTTGTACTGTTCGTGCGTCCAGTCGATAAATTGGCGAATGGCGACAGGGTTCAGATAGTCGCTCAGCGAGTATCGTTCACGACTCATTCCGGAGCGATTTACCGACGCAACGCTGGGTGAGCGGAAATCGCTACGGACAAGCAAAATTTGCCAGTCGTGTTCACCCGCGTTGAAATTGATTTGGTGGTCGGTAATTTCAACTGTCCTGTTCGGTTGTCCCGCATCATTAATTGCTACGGCGCTGATGACATAAGATTCTACGGCATGGTTGTTGAGCGATGTTTCTGCCGCAATGTAGAGGGTGTCGCACACTACCAGCGCCTGCATCCGCAAATCAGGGCGTTCGCGCGAGAACTTTCCGCCCGCAAACCCGCTTGGAAATTTGCCTTCGTCAATAATCCACACCTTCATGCCGCGTTTCTTTGCTTCCTGCACCGCCGTAGCTACCCTTTTGAACCAGTCGTCGGAGAGATACTCGGACGGCATATTGTTTCCCGCCTCAATGATTATCGCACGGAAACCTCGGTTGTAAAACGTATCAAGGTCGGCGCGGATAACTTTTAAATCAACATTGCCGTCCCAACCCCATATCACATGGCTTGCAAACTCCGCAGGCGGAGTCGCAAAGTTCTTTTGCGCCGTGGCTAACGGCGTCTGAAAAATGCCTTCCCAAGATTTTATTTGCGCCTGTGCCGTGAATGACAGCGATAAAGACGCAAAATAAACAATAAAAGCCAGGAAAGTAATTTTTTCCATACGGAACATAACACAGCATTTGGAGTTTTTGGAAGTTTCCATAAGCGTATCAGTGCATTGCATTAACGTTGGAGCAGGGCGCCGCCGTCGTAAAATCGCGGAGCGTTGCGCAACATTTTCAGCACTTCGCTGCCGGCAAGGATGACGGGGCCGTATCCATGGGCGGCATTGACGTTGGTGGGGCGCGTGTAGTAAAAGCCCGGTTCATAACCTACGCCGGTGCCTACGCAAACGCCTTCCACTTCGCCCGCCTGATTAATTCTCGTGGCTACCGCTTTCCATGCGGCTACGGCCGAAGGCCCGTAGGCGTGTACATCTACCCAGCCCTCGTTGACGGCATGTGAAACGACGTAGGCAAATATGGCCGTAACACTCGTTTCGGTATACGAATCGTTCCGGTTCAGCAATTGATGAAAGAATCCGTTGCCGGCCTGTAACGTCATAAAACTTTGGATATGTTCCAGCAGCGTGGCCATGATGGCCGGACGTTCAATGTGGTCAGCCGGAAGTACATCCAATACATCGCTCATACACAGCATTGCCCAGCCGTTCGCCCGGCCCCAGAAAAACGAGGGGTGGTAAGACATCGACTCGATCCAGCTATGCCTGAACAGTTTCATATCGGGTACCCAAAGGTGTTTTTTAAACAGTTCAATCTGGAGTGCGGCTTCGTCATAACATTTCTTTGCCAATTCGGGATTCTCTTTTTCGATGAGTTTACCCATCCAGGCAATTGGCGGAATACCCATATACATATCGTCTACCCACAATGAATTGACCGTCGGACGCATCCGCGCAAGCGTTCTGTCGGGCAAACGGTGCTCCTTGTTCATCGCGAAGTCGAACGTGCAGTCAATAATCGGACGCAATTTGTCTGCCAGCGCCGGAAATGTCAGCGCGCCCTTCGCAAAGGCGGCCTGCATTGAACCGCAGTCGTCGAGCCAGATAGGAGCAATCAAACCGCGGAGCGCGATGTTGCCTCCACGTAATGGAATACCGCTGCCGGCACGTGTTTCACTGCTCGTTTTGCTATCATTGATTAATTTCACGTAATAAGGATAAATATCCCCAATGAAATTAAAGCGTTCGTAGACATAGTCGGCATAACGCTTGTCTTCCAAAATGACTGCCGCACGGAGCATTGCCGAATAAGTAACACCCCATTCGTACGTATGCAAACCGAATCGTCCGCGTTCGAGCACGGTATTTGCATTGATTTTTTTGTAATCGGTGACGGGATTTTGCGTCTCGCGATCAACTAATCGCGCCGGCGTATTGGCATTGAGAAAATCAAATACACGGTCGAGATCGACCTTGATCGATGTGAGAATAGTATTTCCCGCAGGCGTTTGACCCTGACCGGCTCTCTGTTGTTGCGCTTGGGCAACCGATACTGTAAGTACACAAATGGCTATTATTGCCAACATTTTTCTTAATTTCATATAATCTGATTTTTTGGTATTAATAATTTAAAAAGGCAAAAGTACAAAAAAATGTTTTTGAAATTTATATTTTACCTGTTTTTTTAAAGATGTTGTTTTAAAGTATGTTGCTGCATACTCCCCCCCGCAGGGGGAAAGGGTTCTCCCCATTCCCCCATCATCACATCAATTCATTATCACATCAATTCATCATCACATCAATTTATTATCACATCAAATTCATACGTTCCCGATTTGAGTTCGGCCATCACCTTGCCGGTGAGCGTACGGAACGGGCCGACGCCTTCCTTGCCTTTCAGCACCGTTACCTTGTCGATGCCGGAGGCCGTCAGGTTGAGCGAAGCGGTAGTATTGGCAGGAACGGTAACGCGGTAAATATAACCCGTAGCGGTCTTTTCCCAGCCGCTCGTGATTTTGCCGTAAGGCGATTCAAAATATCCGTTGGCAAAAGTCATCTCGCCGCCCACCTTGGGTTGGAGGATGATGTGTTTGTAGCCCGGTCTGTTGTCGTCGCGTTGGATGCCCAGTGAATGGGAAAACATCCATTCGCCGATGGCGCCGTAGGCATAATGGTTGAAGGAGTTCATCTCTACCGGTCCGAAACCGTTTTCGATGGTGTAGGAATTCCAGCGTTCCCACATGGTGGTAGCGCCTTGCAGTACGGGATAGATCCATGACGGATAAGCGGTCTGTTCGAAAAGTGTGTAAGCTACATCATCGCGCCCGTTTTCGGACAGCACGAGGTTCAGGTAAGGGGTGCCGATAAAACCTGTTGTCAATGTATTGTTGTTCTTTTTAATATTTTCTACAAGATGTTTGACGGCTAACGGTTTGTTTTTTTCATTGAACAGGTCGGCTTGCAGCGGCACTACATACGAGGTCTGGGTATCCACCGGGCGCATTTCTCCCGCCGCAGGTTCCGACGGGGGCGGAGTTGCGCTCCGGCGCATCATGGGAACGTAAGGAGCCTGGGTGATTCCCTGTTCATTGACGAACTTCTCGTTGAATTTGGCTTTTATGTTTTGATACAGTTTCCGGTAGCGTTCCTCATCGACCCTGTTCCCAAGTTGCCGGGCAACGCGGCTCATGATCATCGCGTCATAGGCGTAATAGGCTGTATGGGTTAATGAGTTGTTGGTCGGCACGATTGCCAGGTGATCGCCAAGTCCTCCCGGAGGTTGAATACCGTCCACAGACCTCAGTTCGAGATAATTCATGTAGCTTTTCATCGAATTGTAATGCTGTTCGAGGATTCCTACATCGCCATACTGCTGGTACACCTGCCACGGCACGATGATACCGGCTTCCATCCATCCCATGGATCCGCCGGTTGCTTCGTTGGATGCACCGTATGGAGGCTGTCCCATGGTAGGATAGTAACTGGCGTAGCTACCGTCCCGATACTGGTCGTCACGCATGGTGTAGAGCCAGCGTGTGTAGAACTGGTCTACTTCAGGGCTGAAATAGGTGGCGGCACGGGCAAATACCTGGGCGTCTCCTGTCCACCCTGCACGTTCATCACGCTGCGGACAGTCGGTAGGGACAGCAAGGAAATTGCCGCGTTGTCCCCATTGTATGTTTTCGAACAGACGGTTGATGTTCTCATTGGACGATGTGTAATTGCTCGTGGCGTTGCCGATGGATTCAAGCACAACGCCCTTGACTTGCTCTATGGGCAGCGGGGCGTCCAAACCTGAGATGGAAATATAGCGGAAACCGTGGCAGGTAAACAGCGGCTGGTAGGTCTCGCCCGCAGCTTTTCCGCGTATGATGTAATTGTCGATGGAAACAGCGCCGCGGTAGTTTTCCACATATACCTGTCCTTTCATTTTTTGATACATTTCGATGGTGTAAGGCTTTACCGGATTGGTTGGGATGATTTCAGGATATATCATCTCGCCGTAACGGATGTTGACTGTCTGGCCGGATTTGCCTTTCATGCCTTCCAAACGGGGCACGCCCACAATGTTCTGTCCGAGGTCATATACATACGTTCCCTTGATAGGCTGCGTTACCGACTTGGCGGTAAGCGTTACGTGATTGCGGATGGGAATACCCACATGCGCCTGAATGATTACGTTGGCGGCAGGACGTTCAAAGACAGTAGCCGGTTTCCATTTCGAGTCGTCGAAAGAGCCGGTCGTCCAATTGTCTTGTTCCTTGCGGGCGTCGTAGTCTTCGCCGAACTGGAATCCGTTGCGTGTTACGGGACCCGTGTCGTAGCATTTCCATGTACGGTCGGTAAGAATCATTTGCGAAGAGCCATCCTGAAAAGTAACGATAATTTTTGCCATCAACGATTGCCTGATGCCGTATGCGTCAACAAAACTGGCGGTAAAAAGATTGAGGTCGCTGAACCATCCCGATCCCAGCATGGCGCCCAGGCCGTTGCTTCCCTGCCGGAGCATGGATGTGATATCATAACTGTTGTACATGATGCGATAGCGATAATCTGTCCATCCAGGGTTGAAATAGTCGTTGCCTACACGCGATCCGTTGATGTAAAATTCATAAGCTCCGCGGGCGGTCACATATAAACGTGCGGATTTGACAGGTTTATCCAGGTTGACGCTCTTGCGTAGCATGGGGGCTGAGGTGTGTCCGTAGGGTTCCCACACTTCGAGCCTGCCTGCGCCCGCCAAGTCGTGCTTCTTTACGGGATCAACATAGAGGGTGGTATTCCAGTTGTCTTCGCTGATGGTGATATTGGAGAAAACAGCTTTTTCTCCTCCGGGTTGTTTGAAGCCGATGGAATGTAGGCGCGCCCAGTCAGTGATATATTCGCCGTTGGGATAAGGGTTGATGGTAAACCTTCCCGAAGCAGTGTTTTGCATCCGTCCCTGCATCTGTCCTTGAGCGGCAGCGGGCGGAGTATAATTGATTCTTACCCCGTCGATCTCCGGTTGGAGAAATGACATCAGGTGATAGCCCGGAGTGGTTACTTTGAGGCGGACGTGATGGGGTTTGTTCTTGTTTGCAGCCGTGATGATGTGAGAAATATCCTCCACAAAATCCTCATGTTCTACACCCTCGACAACGTGGCGGATAATGAACTGTGCCTTGCCGGCGCCATTGAGATTGACCTCTGTCGAAATGTAGTTGGCAGCATCTTTGGCGCTATATACAAAAACAGCGCGGTTGCTGCCTTTGGGAATTTCGAGGTCGAAATTAACGATAAAAAATGTGCGGTATTTGGATAGCAGCACTTCCGAAGAGCCAATCCATTCGGCCCTGCTCCATCCGGCGCCCATCAGTCCGGTTTCAAACCACGACGGCGCCGATTCGATGAGGTTGCCTGTTTCGTCCCACGCCTGCACTTTCCAGAAATAGCGTGTCGAAGGACGCAGGACGTCGCCAAGATAGCGTATCCCGACAGATATGCCCGACATGGTTCTGCCTGTATCGAAAACATATTCTTCGGCTTTGAGCCGATCCTCGCCGTCGGCAACCAGGATGCGGTATGCGTTTTGGGTGGCGCCAATGCGGTCGGAGGTCATTTGCCAGCTAAAACGCGGCTGATATTCGTCAATCCCTGTCGGAGTATCCAGATGTTCTGTGCGAAGATTGATAATGGCTGTTTCTGCAAATGCACCAAGATTCAGCATTATACAGAATAAAAATAATAAGAGATTTTTCATTTGAATGGTTTTTAGAATGATTAATTGAATTTCAAGTTAGGTATGGAATATTATAGATAACGTTTCATAAATTCGAGATAGACTTCCCAGTCGAGGGGTACGGTACCGTGCCCGCCTTCATGCATGAAGTACCCCAGGGTATGGAAAATGGGTTGATCCGGCGTCGGAAGTTCAGTCGTGCCGAGGTCGTCCTTTCCTAACAGCCGGTACACTTTTCCGGCCTCCACGGCGGCAAAAAACTCACCTTTGGGATCCGACCAGTTGTCGGTAGTGCCGGTCTGCAGTAACAGCGGGCGGGGAGCAATCAGGGCAACCAGCAAGTTGGCGTCAACCGGGAGTTTGGTAACATCTGCCCCATATTTACCGTAGTTGGCGGCAAACTGATAGGGATAGCGGGTCTTTTCGGTGAGGTGAGCCACTGTTTCCCCATAATTGCGCCGGCTGATGGCAGCGCCGCCTTCTCCCGAACAGCTGGCCAGCACCATAGCCACTCTCGGTTCGCGGGCGCCTGTCCACATCACGGTTTTTCCGAGGCGTGAAGCGCCGGTGATGGCGATCCGTTTGGCATCGACCGACGGGTCTCTTTCAAAATAATCCATCACATGGCTCACGCCCCAAGCCCAGGCAGAGATGGAACCCCATTCGTCGGGTGCAGGCGCTTCCTGTCCGGGTTTCAGGTACAGTCCGCGCACGCCGAGCGCAACTCCGCCGAGGAAATCGGGATCGATATCCGTATAGTTTAATGTTGCAAAGCCAAAACCTTCGGCAAGAAATGCTTTTATATAATCGTTCATACGCGAGCCGAAGCGTGCGCCGGCGGTTGCCACAGAGCGCGTTTTGGAACGGGCGTCCCACACCATACCCGGTTTAATGCCCGGATCATTCACCGTGATGTTGTTGGCGGAGAAACTCAGGTTGAGCAGCAGCGGCACAGGGCCGTTGGCATTTTTGGGAATGTAAATCAATACATCCACTTTGGGACCATCGTTGTCCGGCGAGAAGAAGATAGTTACCTGTTTGCGGATGGCGGCGCCTTCAAATCCCGAATCTTCCTCTATGGTGTAGCGGAGTTTAGGTTTTTTGGCAGGCCATTTCCCATACTGGTGTTCTTCAAAAAGACGGAGGATTTCCGGACGGCGCTTGTCATACCATTGCTTGGCAGTGGTTACCTTTTTCCCGTTCAGCATCACCAGCGGGTCGGGGAGCGTCGCTTTGTAATCGCCTGTTTGCGATTCATCGTAATTAACGGGGATGCCGGCTATCACTGTGCGGTCTTGCGCTTTCAATTGCATGGACATAAAAAGCCCGCATGCAAACAGTAGGCTGAGAAATAATAAAGAACAATTTTTCATTTGTAATGATTTAATAATGGTTTTGAATTTGGGTACAAAAATAATAAAATTTTTTAATCTTTGATGATTTTTTTGATGTCAGCAACAGAAAGTCCCGTGATTTTTGACATCATCTCTTCTGTGATTCCTTCGTGATACGCATTCAGCACGGTTCGTCTTCGCTCTTCCTCACGTCCTTCCTCATAACTTGAATGAATGACGGATTTTTCCGTTCGTATGGCATCCCAATAGGCTTCATAGGCTGCCCGCTCTTCTTCGGTAAAACCACCTTCTTCGCAAATCTCCACAGCTTCGCGGATAATTGCATCTTCTTTCAGGTCTTCGGGTATTTCGGTGTCCATGTCGCCCATTTCTTTCAAAAATCTTAGCCACAGAGCGGTGATTTTCTTGTCTTTCCACTTCTCGGGCACGAACTTTTGCAGTTCTATCAACACAATGGATATGCCTTTTATGGTTTCTTCAGTATTTTTCCGGTTGCTCATCTCGAAATGATGATAGAATTGAGAGGTTTTGTCATCAAAATTTTGATTCAGGATGCCCAATCCGTAAACGGGCTGCAACGTAACGTAATGCTTCGACTTTTGCAGTTGCCGTACGTATGTTTTCGATACGTTGAACAGCATCCTGCTCATAAAAGCCGACGTCCATTCCATCTGCATTTCCACGATGAATTGGCGTCCGTTGCTGTCCGTGCAGCGAACGTCCACGATGGAAAGTTTTTTCAGCGGAGTTTCGGGCACAAGTTCTGCCGGTATATACTGAATGGCAGTAATTTCACTACCGTCCTCGAATTGGAGCATGGCATTGAGGAAACTCATCAGCAAATGTGGATGTTCGCCGAAAAGCCGCTTGAATACCAAATCATTTTTAGGGTCAAGATAACGTGCCATTTTTACCGATTTCGATTAATGCCGCAAAGATAATATTTTTACTGTTTTTAAAAATAGTTTTAATGAAAAAATCGGCAGAACAACACAAGGGTTGTCCCGCCGATTTTTCATAGGTCTGTTAATATTCGGGGTTTTGAGGAAGTTTGTCCGGATTGAGTTGATTTTGCGCATAAGGTATCGGATAAATCAACTCATGGTTTGCCACCGTAGCCGGAACAGAGAGATTCCCAAATTCGCAGTCGGCAATATATTCGGGCAGGTAACTTAAACTTGCGGCGCCCCGGCTGTAGTAAGCATTCATTACTTCCTGCGCGCGACCTGTACGGACCATGTCGAACCAGCGATGTCCCTCCATACCGAGTTCCAGGCGGCGTTCTTTATCAATGGCTGCCGCTACGTCGGCTTTGGTGGCATTGATATTTGTTGTCACGCCGGCGCGGTCGCGGATACGTTTGATTTGGACGATCGCAGCCGCAGGGTCCGTCTCGTTCAGGCACTCTGCATACTTAAGGATAATATCGGCATAGCGGCTGATAATCGTCGGACATCCGCTTTCGGGACCGTTGCCTGATCGGCCATCGGTAATATTGCGGTAATCGAAATATTTAAGCGTTTGGGGAACGATTACTTCCGGATACTGGGTATCCTGTAAATGTTGGGCGTGGAGTCCCATGTGTACAACCGAACGCCTGAGATCATTTGTTTCATACAGCGTGGCAAGATCGGTGGTCATCATCATCAAATTTACGCCATAAATCTTACTATTCGTATATCCGGGCGGATTGATCGGTACTCCTTCGACATTTCCCAAGGAAGCGCGCATGAGATAATTGGACATCGCCGGCGTTTGTGCATAAGCATAGCGTACGGCGAAAATAATCTCCTTGTTATTTACGTTTTCAGCGCTGAAAATTGATTTGTATTGCGCCCCGTCAATTAACCCGAGACCGGCACCTTCTTTAGCAATAATGGCTTCGTAAAGTGATTTTGCTTCGGCATATTGCCTGCGTGTCAAATAAACATCGGCGAGGATTGCCTGAGCCGCTGTTGAAGTCACTCTACCGATTTCACTCTGAGCTGAATAGGAGTCCGGCAATTTAGAGATTGCGTCGGTAAGGTCATCGATGATTCGCACATACACGTTGCTGACACTCTCCCTGCCATAGTTAAACACATCCATGGGTTGCGCGATGTCTTCTACAACAAGAGGAACATCTCCAAATACGCGAACCATGACATAATAGGCATAAGCGCGTATAAACTTTGCTTCTCCCACATACTGATTGAACTTGGCGTCTGAAGAGAACTTCCCGGTCATGTTGGCGATCACCAAGTTGCACCTGTTGATAATCTGATAGCCGGATAACCACAGATTACCCAACATGCCATTGCTGGATGCAACGCCCGATTCGTGAAGCGTAATATGATCCTGCGAGTTGACAATCTTATAGCAATAGGCATTGTCGGTAGGCAGGTCGCCCGTATATACGATAGCATTGGCAAAATTGTCCCTTAATCCGCCATAAGCGGCATAAAGGACATTTTGCACCTCGCCTGACGTACGGCAATAATTCTCGAAAGATGTGGCATCGGTCGGGTATTTTTCAAAGAAACTTTCACTGCAAGATGTGAGCAGCGTCAATCCCAAAACTAATGATGTGATATTATATTTTTTCATTTGTATGATAATTTTAAAATTAAACATTACAGGCTATGGATCAAAAACTGATATTGGCGCCAAAAGTGATAGTCCTCGGGACAGGATATTGACCTGCAGCAGTACCGCCAGTGGATGTGGATCCTCCCATACCGCCGGCTTCAATAGAGTAGCCCGGAAATTCGTCGAACGACCACAGGTTTTGGGCATTTACGTTCACCCTGCAACTCTTTAAGCCGATTTTGTTGGCGAAAGAGCGGGGAAGGGTATATCCCAGAGCAATATTGCGAATCTTCAGGTAGTCGGATTTGAACACATAACGATCTGCCGCAGCAAGCGCTACCGTCGTGTTACCGCCCGCTACTGCCGATTTTTTGTCGCCGGGACTGTATATTTCGCCGGTTGCACGGTTACCGCGCCAACGATCGCGTGAATAATAAGCAACCGTGTTCTCCATGTGGCGGTTAAGTGCATACGCATAGGCTTGCCAATAAACCAATCCTCCAACCTGACCATCGAGTACAAACGAGAAGTCGAAGTTTTTATACGACATGCGGCTGGTGAATCCATAATTGAATTTAGGCATATTATTACCTATGTTTTTCATGTCCCAGGAGTTGACTGTACCGTCAGGTGTGCCTTCATTCTGGGTATTGTTCCAGTCCAAAAAGCGCAAGTCGCCGATATCGCCCGCACTTCCATTCAGTCTTGGAAGCGTCCTGACTTCGTCCGGTGTATTGAAGTACCCAATGGTTTGGTAAAAGTACATGTCGCCAAGCGCCCGACCAACATAGTTGCGCACATTTCCGGTAACAGACCCGTAATAGTCGTTACCTGTAGCCAGCGATAACAGTTTGTTGCGGTTGAACGACATATTGAATCCCGCCCTCCATTTGAACGCTTTGTCGATGATTGGCGCATTTACCTCAATCTCAACGCCGCGGTTGCGAATCTCTCCGGCATTCATCGTCACACTGGTGGCTTTACCGTTCAGATTGGGAATCGTAACGGCAAGCACGGCGTCGCTCAAGCGGTTGTACCAGTCAACAATGACGGTCAGTCGCTTAAACAGACCTAATTCGATACCTGCGTCAAACTGGGTATTTTTCTCCCAACTGAGGTAGGTGTTCGAATATCCGCCCGGATAGTATCCCGTTACGGAATTTACAGCGCTGCCTGAACCGAAAGCATAGTTTGCCGTCGACATGGAGGAAGTCCATACATAATTTCCGCCGATACGGTCGTTACCATTAACGCCATAACTGGCTCTCAACTTGGCTATCGTAAGCCAGTCAATGCTTTTTGCAAATGATTCTTCGGTGATATTCCAACCTGCCGAAGTTGACCAGAAGATACCTGCACGTTTGCTGGGACCGAATTTACTGGAGCGGTCCTGACGGATTGATCCCGACAGCAGATATTTACTCATGTAGTCGTAATTGACACGACCCAAAACAGCATCCGAAACATATTCCGTATTCGTAGAAGCGCCATTATACAAGTAAGCGCCGGTAACGTTTTTAATAAGATCGTTGCCGAATGCTATCGGATACGAAGCATCGGTACGTGTCAGTTGCCGCACGTTGAACGCGGTTTCGTAGGAGACGTCATACGCAATCATGGCTGTTAGGCTATGAATATTGTTGAATACGTGATTGTAAGTTGCCGTATTCGACCAGTGCCAACCGTAGTCAAACGACGATGAGCGTTCTGCGCCAATAGCTGTCATGTCCGGAGTTGATTTGTTTCCTTTACGCGAAGTACCCGGGGCGTTTGCCGAACGGTAGAACTCTCTTTTTTGGTTAGTCGTCGAGAGGTTGAATTCCGTTTTGATAACAAGTCCTTTAACAGGTCTGATATTGATAAATGCCTGTGATAACGTCCGTAAAGTGGTATAATCATTATTGGTTTCGAGCAGTTTGCTGAGCGGGTTGGTTAACTCCGAATTGAGATCAGTGCCAGACGTGTGTTGCTGTATCTGGAAGTAATCGCCGTTGGGTGCATACGCAGGGAAAAACGGCGGATACGTAATCGCATCTGCGATCGTTCCATCCGTGTAACTTGTATTTCCGCCGGTAGTCGTTTGGCGACGCTGCTGTGTCCATGTAGGCGCAAAATTCGCTCCCACGGTTACGTATTTGCTTAAATCCGTATCGATCTGTAGCCTTGCGCCGATCCTTTTGTTATACGAATTAAGAACGATACCCTGTTGGTCGGAATAGTTAAGCGACGCCGAATAATTGATCTTTTCGGCAGCGCCGCGCGCTGAGAGTTCATAGCGTTGCAAAGGCGCTGTGCGGAAGTATTCCTTTTGCCAGTTTGTTTCAACCCATTGGCTTGGATCGTCAAAAAACGGCACTACGGGCATATTTCTGTATTCACGCGCTTCCTTGACCATTTGTGCAAATTCAGCGGCATTCAGCACGTCAATATACCTTTGAGGCTGCTGGAATCCGGCAGTGGCATTGAAATTTATTACCGGAAACCCCCCTTTGGATCCTTTTTTGGTGGTCACCATGATGACTCCGTTGCCGGCACGCGAACCGTAGATGGCAGACGAGGCGGCGTCTTTCAGTATCTGAATGCTTTCTATATTCTCAGCCGAAAGATTGGCAAATATCTGTGCATCGTTGGTCGGATAGCCGTCGATAACAAACAGCGGCTCGCTCGAAGCCGTCAGTGAACCGGTTCCGCGAATACGTATCGACGGGGCAGAGCCCGGCTGCCCATCGCCTTGTACGAGATAAATACCCGACGTCTGTCCATAAAGGCTCTCTGCAAGGGTACCTACAGGCATCTCTTTGATATTTTCGGCATCAACCGACGAAATGGCTGTCGTTACCGATCGTTTCGGCAACGATCCGTATCCGATCACCACCACCTCCTCGATTTCGCTGGCTTCCTCAATCAATGTGATATCAATGCCGGTACGATCGCCTACGGGGATTTCCTGAGTAGCATAACCCATAAACGAAAACGACAGTACAGCATCGCGGTTCGGCGCGTTGATGGTATAGCGACCGTTAACGTCAGTCACTACGACAAATGCAGGTGCTCCATAATTTTGCGCAATTTAAACGACGGGGCTTTGTTGCGGTAAGCGGTTCACATGCCGGAAAAATTCCCGACCGCATTTTATGAAATGCAAGATGCGTTTGCTTCGTCGATACCGGCGGGAACTTGGGAGATTAAACTTTTAGTCATATATTTGCCGGATATTTATCAAAAAATGCTTACCAGCCTCCAAAATCCCCGAATCAAGAATGTCTTGAAACTGAACAAAGCCCATGAACGCCGTGTACAGGGGCTGTTTGTGATTGAAGGTATCCGCGAGTTGTCGCTGGCTATGGAAGCCGGGTATGCCTTGCGGGAAGTGTTTGTGTGTGAAAAGTTGCTCGACACGGCGGACAAAGCGCTCATTCACGGATTGCCCGTTCCTGTGGAATACGTGACGCCGGAAATTTTTGAAAAATTGGCTTACAGGGGAAAGGCCGACGGCATCATAGCAGTGGCTGTGCTGCCACGTTTGTGCCTATGCGACGTTTTCCTGTCCGAAACGCCTTTCGTGATTGTGCTGGAAGCGGTGGAGAAACCGGGCAATCTCGGCGCCGTTTTGCGCACTGCCGACGCCGCCCGTGTGGACGCCGTAGTGGTGTGCGATCCGCAAACCGACCTGTACAACCCCAACACCATCCGCTCAAGCATCGGTTGTGTCTTTACGCAGCAGGTAGTAGTTTGCACCTCCGAAGAAGCCCTGCAATGGTTAAAACAACAGGGCATTCGCATCCATGCCGCCGAACTTTCCGCTGCCGAACGGTATTACCAAACGGATTTTACCGTGCCCGCTGCTGTTGTGATGGGTACGGAAGCTGACGGGCTTACTTCTTTCTGGCTACACAATGCCGATCGCCGTATCAAAATCCCCATGCAAGGACACATTGACTCGTTAAACGTATCCGTCGCCACTGCCGTTATCACCTTTGAAGCCATGAGACAGAGAGGTTTTGACGCCTGAACATCAGGATCGTAATTCGTTAATATACAAATGAAAGGGGGAAATTAGGTTATTTTTTCTCATTTTTTTTGATTTCCTTGTCAACCCAAATCGATTTTTTGTGTCATTCATAAATAAAGGCTATTTGTATATGCACGAAAAAATATCTATACCCGATGCTGTGAAAGAATGTATGTTGGCAGCGTTTCAAGGCAATGCCACCAGCGAGCAATCCGCTGTATTGCAGGCATGGTTGGATGCCGACACGGACAATCGTTACTTGTTCGAACAGTTGAGTCGTGTATGGGCATCGACAAAATTTTCGGAAAAGGCTCATTTTGACGTCGAACACGCATGGAAAGAGGTATTGGACAGGATCATGATCATGATGAAATTCCGGCGAAGGAGATACGAATACCATCCGTACCGCCGATTTTTCCGTACCGTAAAACCGGCGTTGAAAATTGCCGCTGTTTTTCTGATTGCCTTTTTGTCGGGAATTGCGGTTACCTTTATGGGGAATGATCCGGAATCCGTTACGTACATTGAGATGAACGCTCCGAAAGGTTCGCGGGCGTTTATGACTTTGGACGACGGCACCAAAGTGTGGTTGAACGCCGAATCGAAGTTGCGGTATCCCAAAACTTACGGCGTCAAACAGCGCAATGTCATGCTCTCGGGCGAAGCCTATTTTGAAGTTGCCAAAAACGGGAAAATACCGTTTATCGTCAATGCCAATGGTATTAATATCACTGCTTTAGGCACATCTTTCAACGTGAAGGCTTACGATGATGACGGAACCGTAGAAACAACCCTTACCGAAGGAGCGGTGCAGATAGCGTCGGATAACAACGCGACATTGCAACCCATTGTGCTGCAACCCAACCAAAGAGTATTGCTCACCGCAGGCGGCTCCGTAGTACAACAATCGGCAGAGGTGGAACTCTACGCCGCGGAAAATTCCGCCCCTCATCAAGCATCGGATGGCGCGAAAAAAGTCAAAGTGGTACACCTCACGGACACCCGTCCGTACACATCGTGGAAAGATGAACGTTGGGTATTCAAGCACCAAAACCTGTCCGAACTGTCCGTTAAACTCGGTCGCCGGTATAATGTTGCTTTCGTATTTGAAGACGAACAACTGAAAGATTATACCATTAGCGGTACACTGCTGGACGAAACACTGGAACAGGTGCTCAATACCTTGCGGCTCACCGTGCCGATCAAATATTCGATCGACCATAAAACCGTGATTCTGAGTGAAGACACCAAATTGAAGAAACAATACCGACAATTGTTGGTAAATTAATTTATAAAAGTAAACAATAAAATAAAGATGCCTATGGGAAAAACCGGTCAATAAAAAAATAAAAATGCATGGAATGCACACAAATCCATCCATGTCGAGTTAAAATCCGAATTATTAACGCCGCTATTTTTGAAACATGTGGCAATTATCAATTTTAAAATTTTACAAGTGTATGAATTATCTGAATTTATTGACAACTTTTTTTCGAAAGAAAAAAAATAAATATTTATTAATCATGAGATTTAGTCTTATTATTTGCCTGTTAGGCATGATGACGCTTTCGGCGAAGGTATATTCGCAAAGTACAACCATTACTTTGTCGTTGAAAGACAAAACCGTGAAAGATATTCTCAATGATATTGAGAATAAGAGTGAATTTCGGTTCTTCTACAATGATAAATTTGTAGATATGGACCGTGTTACTTCAGTGGTAGTGGAAAACCTTAACATCAGTGAGATTTTGACACGACTGTTTTCCAACACCGCTATAACGTATCATGTATTGGATAACAATTTGATTGTGATTACGCCAAAAATCGAAACGCTGCAACAAGGGATAGCCGTCAGCGGCACTATTACCGACGACAAAGGAGACTTGTTGCCCGGCGTAAATGTAAGCATCAAGGGGACGCTTATCGGCGTATCAATTCAACCTGTTATGATGTATGCGTTCATAAAAATTCCGTATCTTTGTCGCGATAATAAATTAAGAAGTTGATAGACATTCAAAAAATTCGTGCCGATTTTCCGATACTCAGTCTAAACGTGTATGGGAAACCGCTGGTATATATGGATAACGGCGCTACCACCCAAAAACCTCAGATAGTGATAGACACCCTGATACATATGTATTCCGCGCAGAATGCCAATATCCACAGGGGTGTCCATTTTTTGAGCGAGCAAGCAACCGAAGCCTATGAGCGTGCACGACAAACAGTGCGCGAGTTCTTGAATGCGGAATTGTCGCAGGAAATCATTTTTACTGCCGGCGTCACCTCTGCCATCAATCTGGTGGCTTTTTCGTACGGCGAACGTTTTGTGCGTGCCGGCGACGAAATCATCGTAACCGTCATGGAACACCATTCCAACATCGTGCCGTGGCAGATGATGTGCGAACGGAAAGGTGCGCGATTGAGAGTTGTTCCCGTCACCGACAGCGGGGAATTGGACATGGATGACTATCAGCGGTTGCTTTCTCCGAAAACACGGCTTGTTGCTCTCGCCCATGTTTCCAACACGCTGGGTACAGTCAATCCTGTGCGTGAAGCGGTGTGTTTGGCACATCAGGCAGGCGCTCACGTGCTGGTGGATGGAGCGCAGTCCGTGCAGCACATCCCCATTGACATACAATTGATCGGCTGCGATTTTTTCGCCTTTTCGGGACATAAGCTTTATGGCCCCACCGGCATCGGCGTGTTGTACGGACGTAAGGAATTGCTGGACGAAATGCCTCCATATCAGGGTGGAGGCGACATGGTAGATTGCGTGCGTTTTGAAAAAACCACTTATAATGAGCTACCTTTCAAATTTGAAGCGGGAACGGCGAATTATATTGATGCCGTAGGCCTGGAAAGCGCCATTCGATACGTCCGCTCCGTAGGAATGGACAATATCCTTGCACATGAACAGGATTTGACGCAATATGCACTGAAAGAACTGTTGAAAATAAAAGGATTACGTATGTTCGGCATGTCGGAAAAGCGTGTGGCGACCTTTTCGTTTCTGCTGGACAACATTCATCCTTACGACACCGGCATGGTGCTGGATAAGATGGGCATTGCCGTGCGCACGGGCACGCATTGCACGCAGCCGCTCATGCAGCGTTACGGTATTGAAGGTACCGTACGCGCTTCCATGACTTTTTACAACACGCGAAAAGAAGTGGATTTGCTGTGCGAAGGATTGGAAAAAGCACGGCAATTATTCTCCTGATACGCGCTGTAAGCCGAGTTCCGCCGCTTTTTGCAGCATGAACGTGCGCGCCGCTTGATATTCATTGGGGATCCTGTTTTGCGCAATGGGACGCCCGCCCCGTTTTATCGGCACCACCTGCCCACCGCCTCGAACAGCCGCCAACGTGAAAAAAGTGGGCATCAATTACCGCCCCGGCAACCGGATCATTGCCGGACTGAAAAATGCCACGCTGAAAAAAACGTAGTTCTCCTGATAAGTTGCGCAACTCTTCGCTGAAACCTGCGCAACTTTTGTCTGAAACCTGTGCAACTTTTGTCTGAAACCTGTGCAACTTTTGTCTGAAACCTGTGCAACTTTTGTCTGAAACCTGCGCAACTTTTGTCTGAAACCTGCGCAACTTTTGTCTGAAACCTGCGCAACTTTTG
>JAISWR010000079.1 GCA_031270985.1 Bacteroidales bacterium
ACAGAGAACACAGAGTTTATTTTTTTTTAACCACAGAGGACACGGAGAACACAGGGTTTATTTTTCCTCTGTGCCCTCTGTGATCTCTGTGGTTAATAATCATCGTTTTTTTTTACCACCGAGGACACGGAGAACACAGAGTTTATTTTTTTTTACCACAGAGGACACGGAGAACACAGAGTTTATTTTTTTTTACCACAGAGGACACGGAGAACACAGAGTTTATTTTTCCTCTGTGCTTTTCTTGCTCGACAGTCAAATCTTCCGGCGTTACAGGACAAGCACGATGGCGCCGGCGGCAATTAACGCTCCGCCGATGACCGTCTTGGCGTCTATCGGTTCATTCAATAAAAGGAAGGAAAGGATGATGACGAAAACAACGCTTAGTTTGTCAATGGGGGCGACTTTTGAGACATTGCCGGTTTCCAGCGCTTTGAAGTAGAAAATCCACGAAAGCCCTGTTGCTGCGCCGGAAAGAATCAAAAAGAGCAGGTTGCTCCCGTCCAGTTTCTTCACTTCCTTGAATTGCCCGCTCAGCATGACAATAGCCCAGGCAATGACCAATACGGTGGCTGTTCGCACGGCTGTAGCCACGTTCCCGTTGATTCCCTTTACGCCGACTTTCGCCAGAATAGCCGTCAATGCCGCAAACAAGGCAGATAACAGAGCATAATATTTCCACATGAACTTACTCTATTCCTTATGCAGTAAATCGGAATCTCTGTTCTTGTCGTGTTTACCGACCTTTCTGATTAAAAGCCGGCGTCCCATACTCGTGCCATACTCGTTCATTGCAGCTAATGTGGGTTTACTTTTAAGCGATTCCTGTCTCTCAGGGAAATCATTCCCAAAGGACGACGTCTCCAGAAAAAGGCCATATGCAACATCAGTGATTCGTTTTTTAGCTTTTGCCTGTGGTCACTGTTCCATTTCCAGCAGTACTATCGACTTGGCGGGCAGCGTCACAGACAATGATTCTTTGGACAGTTTAGCGTCGTTGAAATCCTTCACGCTTACGGTGTTGGGTTTGTCGAACGTGTTGTGGTCGCTGCTTTTTGTGGAGGTCAGGATTTTGCCCGTGACTTTCTTCACGGTGGCGCCCCGCAGGTACGTTTCCACGGTTTGTTCCCGATTGGGGTCGATATTGACCAGCGTGACGTGTATTTTTCCCGAGGCATCTTTGGATGCCGACGCGCTCACTGCGTCCATTCTGCGCCTGTCCTGTTCATATTTGTTGCAGGTGAGCGAGATGGGCAGCAGGGTAGCGTCGTGATGCACTTTGTACAGCCAGTACACCCAGTATGTGGGCGTGAGCAGCATTTTTTCTTCTTCGGTGAGGATGACAGCCTGAAGGACGTTGACGGTTTGCGCGATGTTGGACATCTTCACGCGGTCGCAGTGGGCGTTGAAGATGTTCAGGGTGACGCCCGCTACGATGGCGTCGCGCAGGGTGTTTTGCTGGTAGAGGAATCCCGGGTTGGTGCCGGGTTCCACGTTGTACCATGCGCCCCATTCGTCGGGTATAAGCCCCACCCGTTTTTGCGGATCGAACCGGTCCATGATCACGGAGTGTTTGGTGACCAATTCGTCCATGGACAATGCTTTTTCGATGGTGGTGAAGTATTCCGCTTCGTCAAATTCGGTTGCCGATCCTTTGTTTCCCCACGTCCGCGGGACGGTGTAGTAGTGCAGCGACAAGCCTTGCATTTGTCCGGCGGCATTTTTCATCATGGTTTCCGTCCAGTTATAGTCGGCGGCGTTGGGGCCTCCGGCAATTTTGTACAGGCGGTTGTCGCCGTAGTTGCGGCAATAGGTGGCATATCGGCGGTAGAGGTCGGTATAGAAGGCTGCGGTCATATTGCCGCCGCAGCCCCAGTTTTCGTTGCCTACGCCCCAGAATTTCACTTTCCACGGTTCTTCGCGTCCGTTGCTCCGGCGCAGGTTAGCCATCGGGCTTTCGCCGTCGAAGGTGATGTATTCCACCCATTTGGACATTTCTTCCACCGTGCCGCTGCCCACGTTGCCGCAGATGTAGGGTTCGCAAGCCAGCTGTTCGCAGAGGTCAAGAAATTCATGCGTGCCGAAGCTGTTGTCTTCCGTGACGCCGCCCCAGTGGGTGTTTACCATTTTGGGGCGTTGGTTGCGCGGTCCGATGCCGTCCATCCAGTGGTATTCGTCGGCAAAGCAGCCGCCGGGCCACCGGAGGTTCGGTATTTGGATGTCCTTCAACGCTTTTACCACGTCGTTGCGGATGCCGCGCGTGTTGGGTATCGGCGAGTCTTCGCCTACCCAGTAGCCGCCGTAGATGCAGCGTCCCAGGTGTTCGGAGAAATGTCCGTAGATATGTTTGCTGATGGTCTCCTTGCCCTGATCAGCGTTGATGATTAATTTGTTTTGTGCCGGAAGGGCTAAAGCCAATCCGCAGATTGCGATACTGGTGATAATTTTTTTCATGATCATTTTTTTAATTTTTTACCAGAAATAGATATAGAATAGTACAGTGATGCCCAATATAATACAGGTATGCGCCACGTCCCAGCGGTTCCAGCTTGCCCGTGAGGCGGCTTTCTGTTCGGGCGTGGTGGAGCCGAAGGTCAAGCCTCGGATTTGTTCTTCGGACGCCTGTCGGGTAAAACAGCTCACCACTACCACCACAAGGATGCTGAACAGCAACATTCCTCCGCTAAAGAACAGCCAGTTGGTATCGTAAAAGAGGTATTTGAACCAATTGTCGGACACGCCTTCGGCGGCGCTGTAATACACTTTTGCGCTCAGGCGGACGACGCCGATGAGGAATCCTGAAATCAAGCCCCACATGCCGCCTTTGGGCGTTGCTTTTTTCCACGTGACGCCCAGCAGGAAAGCCGCTGCGATACCCGGCGAGAGGACGGACTGCACGTCCTGCAAATAGTTGTAAAGCACATTTCCGACATTTTTCATCACCGGTATCCACAGTATGCCCAGCGCTACGATGACCACCGTGGCGATTCGCCCTACCGAGAGGAGTTGGCGCTCGCTTGCGAAGGGTTTGAAGCGTTTGTAGAAGTCGATCGTAAACAGCATGGACGAGGAGTTGAACAGCGACGCCAGCGAACTCATCAGGGCGGCGAGAATGCCGCACACCACCAAGCCTTTGATGCCGGCAGGCAACAGTTTGGCGACCAGCGTCGGGAATGCAGCGTCGGCGCTGGACATGGAGAAGGCTTCGCCGCCAACGATCGTCCCGTTTTGCACCATCGCAAAGGCGATCATGCCGGGGATGAGGAACAGGAAGACGGGCGTCAGTTTGAGATAAGCGCCGAAGATCGCTCCGCGGCGTGCCTGTGTCTCGTTTTTACCGGAAAGGACGCGCTGCACGATGTACTGGTCGGTACACCAATACCAGAAACCGATGACCGACGAGCCTATCAGCACGCCCAGCCATGGAAAATTGGCGTCCTTGTTGCTGCGTATCAGGTTGATCATGCTGTCGCCGTGCTCGTTCACGGGAGTAGCCTTGCAAGCGGCCAGCACCTGTTCCCATCCGCCGACCGCCTTCAACCCCAGCACCAGAATGACAAGCGAACCCAGCAACAGAATGGGCGTTTGCAGCACCGACGTGTACAGCACCGATTTCATCCCGCCAACCACAGTGTAGAGGGCAGTGATCAGCACCAGCCCGATGGCGGCGATCCAGAAAAAATCAATGCCCCATATTTCCTCTATCCCAAATACTTCCTTGAACACCAATCCACCGGCATACACGGTCACTGCTACTTTGGTGAGCACGTAACTCACCAGCGAAATGATCGACAGAATGGTGCGCGATTCCTTGTTGTAGCGCCGCTCCAGAAATTCCGGCATGGTCAGTACCATGCTTCGGGAGTAGAACGGCACAAACACCCATCCGAGGATGAGAATTATCCAGCCTTGAATCTCCCAGTGCGCCATGGCCATCCCGCTGGAAGCGCCTGCGCCCGCCAAACCGATGAGGTGCTCGGAGCCAATGTTGGACGCAAAAATGGATGCGCCGATCGCTATCCATGTGGCGTCGCGTCCGGCAAGAAAATAATCGCCCGAACTCGTCTGTTTCTGCCGGAACACCCAGAGCACAATGCCGACTAAAACAACGGCAAACAAGCCGATGACAATCCAATCTAATGTTAACATGTTTTTTTGTTTTTAATTGATGAATAATTTTTATGACCTTATCCCGACAGGATTGAAAACCCCGACAGGACTTGTTTTTTCATTTTTTTCTCTTACCGTATCGAAAAAATAGCTTTTTGCTTGACGAAAATACCTTTTTTGGTCGGCAAAGACTCTTTTAGGTATTTCAAAATACCTTTTTAGGTCGGCAAATACCCTTTGGGGTATTTTAAAATACCTTTTTGGTTCGGCAAATACCCTTTTGGGTATTTTAAAATACCTTTTTTGGTCGGCAAATACCCTTTTGGGTATTTCAAAATACCTTTTTGGCATTTTCGTCTGCCAAATTGGCATTATTTCGATACGTTGAGGCATTTTTATGCAGTGATGCTTTCGGTTGCCGTTCCTTTTTTCGGTCGTCCGACAGCAAAGCGCTTTTTGAGTTCGTTAAATACGGTTTGCGCTCCCGGCACATTGTCGCGCGCTGCCTGTTTTGCGCTGTTGTAGAAAGAGAGCGACTGAGCGATGGCTTCATGTCCTGCCAGCATCATCGTGTCGTCCAGATCGCGGGTGATTTGCTGTGCGCGGTTCAACAGTGTGCGCAACTTCACCGCGTCGGAAAGGTCGATGTTCAGGTCTTCGAGGTTGAAGTACTTCGGCGCCAATTCGGGATTGGTTGTCGCCAATTCGACGGTTTTTTCCACCAGCGCCAGCGACTTGTCGCCCATTTTAAGGGTGGCAGCCCGCTCATCGTTGGACAGCGTGTGCAGGTAAGGACGGATGAGGTCGTATGCCTCGTTGAGTTTCTCCAGCGTTTGCTGTACCACCGGATCGGGAATCATTTGGTTATTGATGTTTTCCATGACTTTAAAGATTTAAGAGATTTATTTATTTTCAATTTTTAACTTTCAATTTTCAACTTTCAATTCTTACAGCCATTTTTCGCTTGCTTTTCCTGCTTCCATGTACTTTTTGTACAGTTGTTCATAGATTTCATGGCGTGACGCATCGGGGATGTAGGTAGCGGCAAATCCTTGCCCCATCGCTTTTTGCGCTTCTTCCACCTTTGCATACGCTCCGGCAGCAACGGCGGCAAACATAGCAGCGCCTGCAGCGCAAGCCTGTTCGGCTTTCGACACCTTGATGGGCATACCCAGCACGTCTGCCAGCGTTTGCATCACGAACGGCGATTTGAGCGAAATGCCGCCTATTCCTATCACTTCTCTGATTTCAATTCCGTTTTCGATGAAACGGTCGATGATGGCTTTTGATCCGAATGCGGTAGCTTCCACCAATGCACGGAAGATGGCGGGGGCTGTGCTGCCCAGCGTCAGCCCCGTGATGGTGCCTTTCAGCAGCTGGTTAGCGTCGGGGGTGCGTCGTCCGTTCATCCAGTCCACGGCAACGACGGCGCTTTCGCTTACCGGCGTTTTTGCTGCCTCCTCACTGAGCACGGGAAGGATATTATCTACGGTTTCGTCGATCAGTTGGCGTTTCACGCTGTCCGTCAGCAATTGCGACTGTGCGATGAGGCGTGTCACGGGAAATTCCAGCACCCGTCTGAACCATGCGTAGATGTCGCCGAATGCCGATTGTCCGGCTTCCAGTCCTATCATACCCGGTATCACGGATCCGTCCACCTGCCCGCAAATGCCGGGTATCAGCCGGTTGCCTATCTCCTCGTAGGCGGACACCATGATATCGCAGGTGGAAGTGCCGATGACGCGCACAATAGCGCCCGGGGTAATCTGTGCGCCTACCGCCCCCATGTGGCAATCGAATGCGCCCACCGCAACGGTCACATGGGTGGAAAGTCCCAGCCTGTCCGCCCATTCCTCGGTGAGTTTTCCCGCCGGACGGTCGCTTGGGTAGGCGTCGGTGAACAGATGCGCGCGAAAACCCGCCAACAACGGATCAAGCTGCGTAAAAAAACGCTCGGGCGGCAAGCCGTTCCACGAAGGATGCCACATCGCCTTGTGACCGGCTGCACAGCGGCTGCGCAAAAGGGTTTCGGGACGGGTGTTGCCCGTAAGCAGGGCGGGAATCCAATCACAATGCTCCACCCACGAATATGCCGCCTTGCGGATTCCCGCGTCGGCGCGCAACAGACGCAACACCTTTGCCCATACCCACTCAGACGAATAAATGCCCCCCTCGTAAGCGGTGTAGTCCGTCTCTCCGGTTTTCGCTAAAGCGTTGATCTCCGCCGCTTCGGCAATGGCAGTGTGGTCTTTCCACAGCACAAACATAGCGTTCGGGTTTTCGGCAAACTCGGGCAGCAACGCTAAGGGTACGCCCTGTGCATCGGTCAGCACGGGCGTGCTCCCTGTGGTGTCGAATGCTATACCCACCACGCCTGCCGCAACGCCTGCCGGCGCTTTGGCAAGCGCATCCCGCACCGACGCCTCCAGCGTCTCAGTGTAATCCAGCGGATGCTGACGGTATTGATTGCGCTGCGGATCACAGTATTTCCCTTCCGCCCAACGCGGATAATGCTGTACGGACGAAGCAACTTCCGATCCGGTGGCAACATCTGTTATAACGGCACGACACGAATCCGTACCATAGTCCAATCCTATTACATATTTTTCCATTTATTCCGAACAAAAGATGAGCGTTATCTTAATAATTTAATCTTGTGCAAAAATATGTGTTATTTTTTGCCAAAACAAATTTATATAAAAAAAAGCTAAATCTTTTTTGAGGCGCTATTATATCGCACAAACCAAAAAGTGTCGTCCCTGCGGGACTTTGACAGTGTCAGGGTTTGCCTGTGTCCGTAAGCTGAAGCATACGGTTAATAAAGTGTCGTCCCTGCGGGACTTTGCGTGTTAGACAGTGTCCGTGATTGCTCATCCGCAAGCTAAAGCATACGGTTGGTTATATCTTCATTTCAATTTGCATGATTTCCGCTTCTATTTGCGACAGTTCTTTGCCGAACATCGTTTGTTCATCGGTGTTTCCGGCAAAAATGTCCCTTTCTATGGAGCGGTAGTATGTCACGGCTTGGTGCATGTTGTGGCAGAAC
>JAISWR010000018.1 GCA_031270985.1 Bacteroidales bacterium
GCTTCGCCCATTTCTGTTTTGTCTTTTACTATCTATGAGAACGTAATTTTATACTGTGTATCAACATTTTACCTATTTGTCTTGAGTGACCATGCAGAGGATTTTTAGAGGAAAGATAGAGATTTTTACAAGTTCGCCGGTGAAAGCTGTCTAAAAAAATCGTACGACTTGATGCAGTATTTGCCGCATTGCGCAAAACGGTCTTGCGGCGTTTATGCTTCGCACGGTATAATCCCAAAAATATCCAATACCTTGGAAAAAAGCCGGTAGCATATCAACAGGGAACAAATTGACATGTGCGGCACACCAAAAAGAGGCTGCCCGATACTTCGAACAGCCTCTCTTTTCATGCTATCGGCGATCGCCTGTTATTCCCGAGCATATTCATACCCGTTGGCGATGAACCCTTTGGATTGCCGTTTCACTGTTTAATCATTTGTTTGTTTGAATCCGTATCCGTTGGTAATAAGCCCTTTGGACTGCAAAATGGTAGTGGAGTTGATGGGCATGATATAACGCGGGGGATAGCCTGCGTTGTAATATGTGTCCGGATAGCCGACGAAGACATAATCTATATGTTCTACCTTTTCCCGAATGATATCCGCTCCCCATGCCACTTTAGTGTAGCCATCCGCCTCCAATGCGGCGGCTTTGGCAGCATCAATGCGTTCAAACAATCCCTGAATGGCGAGATTGCGCTCGCCTGTCACGTTGGTAAACTGCGACCAAATGTCGGAGGTACCGCGCCAACTTGGGTACTTTATGGGATAGGTCTGGTCGGTAGGCGACACATCACATTGAACAGTGAGCTTGTTGCTCATGCCGTAATCTGCAGTATTTACCCGTTTTGTCCAGATGTAGTCCGAAATGACATTGCCGTTGGAAAAGGTGTAATATCCGTTTGCTTCAAGCCCTGCTACCATGCTACGCTGTGCATCGCGGACTTTTTTGATGGCTTCGGGAAATTTACCGGTACGGATGAGGTCATAACGACGGCGTCCTTCGCCGGCAAACTCAAATTTCCGTTCTTCAATAATGGCATCCAGCAACGCTGCTCCTGAGAGTCCGTTGATATAGCCGGTTACTTTGGCGGCTTGATCGGCAGCAGCGAAAGCGCGACTGCGGATTTTGGTCAATTCTGCCTTGGCGCTTCCTTCTTCTCCCAGTACGGCATAAGCTTCGGCGAGCAACAATACCGCATCTGCCATCCGGAAATACGGGTCATTGATGCCGGATTTCCGTCGTGCCTGTGTCCAGATGGATTTCATGCGACCTTCGTCCCATTTGTTATTTGCCGGACCACCTTTTACGGTTTCTCCTTTGAGGAAAGAGATGATGACTTCAGTGTTATCGCCTTTATTGGCTGTTATTGTGATAGATACGTCTTTGCGCAGGTCGGCATTGTCCCATTCGTAGTAAAACACCGGATAGAAACGACTTTGCCCATATACTTTACAGTTATACGCATTATTGTTTCCGCCTGAGGACGGGCGCCCAAAAGCATAGCCATATTCCGTATTACCACTGCCGCCTTGCGTTTCGCCTATTTCATACAGGGATTCCGGACTGATTTCCAAATCCATCATATACTGGAAATGACGCTGGAAAGGGTTGTTGTACCCGCGCTCGTCGGTTGTGAGGAGTTTGGCTGTCCCCGTGTTATTGACGCACTTTTCAAGGTATTCCTTGGCAATTTCGTAATAACCCCTATAATCCGTGCGGCGTGCATAAATGGCGCCCCACTGTTCGCTGCCTTTTTGCTCAAAAGACAATCCATACTCGAAATCGGTACGAAGGGTGGAGTAACCTGCGGAAAACATGGCAATGCGCCCAATCAGCGCTTGCACAAAGGTGCGGTTGATGCGTTCCGCCGTGATGCCGCCCTGACCGATATGATACATGTTGGTTTCCGCTTCTTTCAAATTGGCAATCAAATGATCGTAAATGTCGAAACGGGACATCAAACCTTTTCCGTCTATCTGGCTGTTCGTGTAAACCGGTTCGTCAAAATAGGGCACGTCGCCGTAGTATTTGGTCAGTTCAAAATAACAGACAGCATGAAGCCCGACGGCTTCGCCGTACAATTGCGTCCATGCGTTGGTTTGTCCGGCAGCCACCGCGCTTTGGTATGCCGGCTGCTCCTTGACGCGTTTCATCACGATAGCAAGCCGGTTGGACAGGTTGTATATCTCGTTGAACATCCCTGCATAGTAATCAATGAGTTGCAGCTCCGGATTCAATCCCTCCTCCCTGTGGCGGGGTTGAGAGGTGTAGGTTTCGGGATGCCATTCCGTATCTGATCCGCCGATGACCACATTGTAGAACATGCCGTTGGCATAAGGATCGCTACTGTCGCGAAATCCGCCATAGATGCCCATCATTACCTTATCTGCCTCGTCGAAATTTCCGAATAAAAAGGATTCATCAACACTTGATAACGAAGTGACTTCCAAATAGTCTGAACACGATGCGGTGAACAGAACCGTCAGGATGATATATAATAAACGTTTCATTTTATATTGTTTTTATTATTTGGTGATACATTAAAATTCAAGATTAACGCCAACGGTGTAAGACCGGGAGCGTGGATAAGTTCCATAGTCCATACCGGGGGTGGGGAATCCGCTACCGCCCCTGAATTGATTGGAATTTACTTCGGGGTCCAAGCCGGTGTAGTCGGTGAGCGTGAACACATTGGTCATAGTGAGATAGAACCGTGCTCTTTGCAGTTTCACTTTGTCGATCCACTGTTTGGGGAGCGAATAGCCCAGAGTGAGCGTATTCAACCTCAGATAGGAACCATCTTCCAACACATAAGTAGATACGATGGCATTTTCAAGCGTTGCGCTGTATGAGTCCGCATTGACATTCAGGGCGTCCAGCGCCGCGGGATCGGTGATCAGCACCAGTTGCCCGTTTTGTATGTCGTAACGCGAATAGGCGTTTTGCACATAATCCAGGCGGTTGAAATACCTGCCTTCGCCTTTATTTCCCTGAAATGCCTGAGCTTTATTGGTATTATATACCTTATTGCCATACACCCAGTTGAAATTCATACTCAAATCCCAGCCTTTGTATCTGCCGGAAATGTTGAAACCGCCCGTATGAACGGGGTTGGTATCGCCGATGATGTCACAGTCGTAATCATCCACTATGCCGTCAGGCGTACCCGAAGGGCCGCTGACGTCTTTCAGTTTGGGAGCGCCCGGATAGGCGGATTGTCCGCTGGGTTTCAGACTGGTTGAACCGTCCGTTTCACCCAAAAGACCGGGACCAAGATCGGGAATGCCGTTTTTCAACGTATATTTACCTCCGGCATAATCAAAATCTGCGGTGGTGTAGAATCCGTCATACTGGTAGCCGCGAACAAGCCCGACCGGATTCCCTACCTCAAAAAGGTAATCGAAGCTGGGACGTTGTGCGCTCGATCCCCAGCCGCTGTTGTACAGCCCTTGAACGCCTTCCGCCAATTCATCAATATTACCGCGATTGAAGTTGATGTTGGTGTTGATGCTCAGGCTGTAGTCTTTGGCGCGCAGCAGGTCGGCGCCGATGGAGATTTCCACGCCCTTGTTGCTGGTTTTTCCCACATTGTCAAAAGTCTGCGAAAATCCGGAAATAGACGCAATATCCGTACGCATCAGCAAATCGCGGGTGGTATTCCAGTAGAGTTCAACAGCGCCATACAGGTGGTTCTTGAATAATCCGTAATCAATGCCGATGTTGCGGGTAACTGTGGTTTCCCAAGTCAGATAGGGGTTTGCCAACACGGTACCGTTAGCCGATCTGTATCCTACTTGTTGTTTCCCGCCCAGCGACCATGTCATGGTTCCGGTAGATTCGTACAGCATTTTTCCCAGATTGTTGGGGATGTTGTCGTTTCCCACTTCGCCGTATGAGAGGCGGAATTTCAGATTATCAATCCATTGAACGTCTTTCATGAATGATTCGTCGCTCATTCGCCATCCCAAAGCAGCGGCGGGGAAATAACCCCAATTCTGACCTTTCAGAAATTTGGAAGAACCGTCGGCACGGAGTGTCACGGTCAGCAAGTAGCGTTGCAGATAACTGTAATTTGCTCTGCCGAAAAAGGACAGCAAGCGATTCGGCGTATCTGCGGAGGAACTGAAACCATGGTTCAATGCAGACGGATTGACTTTGTCCGTTCCGTATTGATCCATCATGGCAAACGCTCTTTCGGCATCGTAGGAAACAGGAAAATATTTTCCCCACATTGACATAGATTCGCCGCCTGAATTGGAGACTTCATAGCCGCCCAACACATCCAGACTGTGGTTTTTACCAAGCGGCACCTTGTAGTTCAAGGTGTTGCTCCACAATATGTTCCATCCTTCCGAACGGGCAATGGTGGCGTCGCCGCTATAAAGCAACGTTCCGTCAGCATTTGTGTATGACGAATTGTAAACAGGGCCTGCCCACGTCATGGTTTTAGACCAGTTGGTCATCACACTGACTTCCGAACGGGCGGTCAGCCCTTGGACAATATCCCAGCTAAGGGAGGCATTACCCAAAAGATTGCGCCGCGTACGTTCAGGAGTATAGTCTTTAATGAGCGCCACGGGGTTGAGATACTCCTGTATCCGGTCGTCAAACATCCCTATACCGGTATTCACCGTAGGATCGATTTCTCCTTTTACGTATTCCACAGGAATGGGACGGAAACGGTATGCGGTAGAGCCGCGTGTGCCGTAATCCATTACGCTGTTCATCTGCGAATAGCGGGTATCAAAGTGAAAGCGTAGTTTTTCGCCGATTTTTTGGTCTAATTTAAACGACGCATTGGCGCGGTTGAAGTAAGAGTTCACGCCGGTTCCGTCATCACTCAGATAGTTCACGGAAAACATGATTTTCGTCTTGTCCGATCCGCCCGAAACCGTCAGGTTGTGATTATACGTATTGGATGGTTCAAAAATCTCCTTACTGTAATTCTTCGCCGGTGCTGATTTGTAATAATCAATACCTTGCGAGTTGTTATAAGTAGCGGCTTGGGGGCCGATAGCCCACAATTTTTCCCACGACTCGCGAACGGCATTACCGAGCATGTCGGAATAAGCCCAGTTAAAAGCCACATAATCGTAAGCATTCAATGACTCAAGATATTTGGACGGCTGTTTGTACTGGTAATATCCGTTGTAAGTCACCGATACCCTTTCTCCTTTCGCCCCTTTGGTGGTGATGAGGATAACGCCGTTGGCGCCGCGCGCACCGTAGATGGCGGTGGACGAAGCGTCTTTCAGCACGTCGATACGATCAATAATGTCTCCCGGAATATCGCTGATGGAACTTACCGGAAAACCGTCCACGATAAACAGCGGGTCGTTGCTCTGCGAGATAGATCCGCCGCCGCGTACACGAATAGAAATAGTGGCATCCGGACGACCGTCCTGAGATACCACGTTCACGCCGGGCAAACGTCCCTGCAACGCCTGCGCCGCATTAGCTGTAGGAACGGCGGTTATATCGTCGCCGCTAACGGACGCCACAGAGCCGGTCAGATCCCTTTTGCGCACCGTGCCGTAGCCTACTACCACCACTTCATCCAACTCGGTAGCAGCCTCCGAAAGAGTTACATCTATCGTACGCCGGTCGCCTGTCACAATCTCCTGTGGGCTGTAGCCTACAAAGGTAAATTGCAACACGGCCTCCTCGTTGGGTACATTAATACTGAACTTGCCGTTGACGTCGCTCACCACCCCTTGTGTCGTGCCTTTGATCGTCACGTTCACTCCGGGTAAGGATTCGCCGTTATCGTCAACAACTGTTCCCGTCACCGGTATTTGCTGTCCGAACACAGAGACGGTCAGCAAAATACCTGTCAGCATCAGGCATATTTTCAGCCTGCTTTCCAAACACTTAAAACAATTCATAGATAATTAGGATTTAATTGATTGATAAATAATTGATGAGTAAATAAATAAATAAATAGCAACAAAAAAGCCACAACCTGCCAAAGCAGATTGCAGCCTATGATTAGTAAGTCCCGTAAAAGCACGTGCGTCTCCGCACGTATAATTTATAACTATACGTGTGCTCTCTCTCTCTCTCTCTCTCTCTCTCTCTCTCTCTCTCTCTCTCTCTCTCTCTCTCTCTCTCTCTCTCTCTCTCTCTCTCTGCAAAAATCATGCCAAACTTGGTAATTTGCAGATTTTCAGCTGTTTTATTCTCGAAAAAAGGGTTCATCTTTCATTTTTTTCTCCATGCAAATATACAATATTATTTTAAAAAAAAATAAAAAATAAAAAAATCAATTAATTTCTCTACTTTTGTTCTACAATAAATAAAAACTCAGCACGCGATGAAAAAGTATGTCATCATAACAGCAGGTTTTGCCGTTGCACTGTCCGCATGTATCGGGAAAAAAGCGGGAGAAGCCGCATTACAGACCGTGAAAACGGACACTGTCCGCATTTACGGCGAGAAACAGAAAATTACCTTTCCCGGAAGAATAAAAGCCGCATCCGACGTCAGTCTGTCGTTCAAGGTGAGCGGCACTATTGCCGGAATATATGCAGAGGAGGGGGATTATGTCAAAAAGGGTCAGATGCTCGTTGAGATTGATCCGCGCGATTACGCCATCCAACTGTCGGCAACCGAAGCGGAATATATGCGCGTCAAAGCGGAAGCGGAGCGGGTGGCGGAACTGTACCGTAAAGGAAGCGTCACTCCCAATGACTACGACAAGGCAACATACGGCTTGAAGCAGATAACGGCAAAATACGACGCACATAAGAACGCTGTGAACGACACCAAACTGCTTGCGCCTTTCGATGGTTATATCCAAAAACGTTTTTTCGGCAAAAACGAAACCACAGGCGCAGGGATACCCGTCATTTCCATGATTAACGCAGGTGCTCCGGAAGTGGAAATCAACATTCCTTCATCGGAATTTATCCGGCGAGACAAATTCGAATCGTTCAACTGTACGGTGGACATCTATCCGGGAAAAGAATTTCCGCTGGAACTCATCGGCGTCGCCCCAAAAGCCAACCTGAATCAACTTTATGCCATGAGGTTGCGCATGAAAAACACCGACAAGCCGTTGCCTTCGCCGGGTATGACTGCAACGGTCATCATTCGTTTAAAAACGGAAGAATCGGAGATGGTGTGCATCCCATATTCCGCCCTGTTCGAGGCAAACGACCGTTCTTCGGTGTGGGTGTATGATCCCGATGTACAAACCGTAACAATACGGGCGGTGCGTCTTCATACCGTTCTCGGCGGCGGATTGATGATCATATCCGGCGGATTGAAAGCGGGAGAAATCGTAATTTCCGCCGGTGTACATTCCTTGCGGGAAGGAGAAAAAGTAAAACTTTTGCCGCCCGTTTCACCTACTAACACGGGAGGATTGTTATGATGGATGCAGGTAAATGGGCACTGGATAACCGTAAATTAGTGTATTTCTTTATGGCGGTGCTGTTGGCAGGCGGCGCCATGTCATTCTACAGCATGAGCAAGCTGGAAGACCCCGAAATAAAAGTAAAACAGGCTATGGTGGTCACCGTCTTTCCCGGAGCATCAGCGCATCAGGTGGAGTTGGAAGTAACGGACATGCTGGAAAAAAGCATCCGCACCATGAAAAATTTAGAATATGTACAAAGCCGGTCAATGAATGACGTTTCGATGATTACGATTAACCTGTCCACACTGGTGAAAAACAAAGATGTGGAACAGCATTGGGATGTGTTGCGGCGCAAGGTGGCGGATGTGCAGGGCAATCTTCCGGAAGGAGCGGAAACATCTGTGGTGATGGATGATTTTGGCGATGTGTACGGTATGTTCTACGCGCTCACCGCCGACGGTTTTTCCGCCCGCGAAGTGAGCGATTACGCAGGGCTGGTCAAACGAGAGATACAAAACATCGAAGGCATCACACGGGTGAGCGTGTACGGCGAACAAAAAGAATGTATCCACATCGAACTGTATGAAGACCGCATGGCAACTCTCGGCGTATTGCCCGCAGAGGTGCTTTCCACGCTGAACGGACAGAATAAAACGGTGTATTCCGGCTATTATGAGAGCGGCGGAAATCGGTTGCGCGTTTCGGTGGGCGACAAGTACAAAACCGTTGAAGACATCGAAAACCTGTTGTTGCAAGGACACGAAAACGACCAATTGAGACTGAAAGACATTGCTATTGTGCGGAAAACCGTAGAAGAGCCGGTGCGCAACGCATTGCGTTACGACGGGCAAAGGGCTGTGGGCATCGCTGTGGCCTCCCTGAGCGGGACGGACATTACCAAACTCGGCAGGCAGGTGGACGCAACCCTGGAACAGTTGAAAACACATCGCTTGCCGGCAGGCATTGAGTATCACAAGGTATTTTTCCAACCCGATCGCGTCCGCGAAGCATTGAGCACCTTCATGGTGAATCTCGTCGAATCGTTGCTGATTGTCATTTTTCTGCTGATGCTCACTATGGGTTTCCGTAGCGGCGTCATCATCGGCACAAGTCTGGTGGTGGTGGTGATCGGCTCATTTCTCATCCTGAGACTTTTCGACGGCACGCTTCAACGGGTGTCGCTGGCCGCTTTTGTGTTGGCCATGGGCATGTTGGTGGACAATGCCATCGTCATCATTGACGGTATTCTGGTAGATTTGAAACGGGGCGTCAGCAAGACGGAAGCGCTGACATCCATCGGAAGAAAAACAGCCACGCCGCTGTTGGCAGCCACTTTGATTGCCATCCTCGCCTTTTTCCCGATCTTCCTCTCGCCCGACACTGCCGGCATCTACGTCCGCGATCTGTTCATCGTACTTGCCGTCTCGTTGTTGCTCAGTTGGCTGTTAGCCCTCACGCAGGTACCGATACAAGCCGGTATCATGCTGAAAACAGACCAAAAACAGGAAACATCCATATTGTTCAACAACAAATATTATCGCGCCTTGCGGAGAACGCTCTACTGGGGATTGAAGCACAAAACCGTCACTATTGCGGGCGCGGGACTGTTGCTGCTGGGCAGCGCCTATTGTTACCGTTTCCTGCCTCAGGGATTCTTCCCCGACATGAACTACGACCAACTGTACATTGAGTACAAACTGCCGGAAGGCGTCAACAGCACGCGAGTGGAAGCCGACTTGGCAAGCATCGAAGATTATTTGCTGGGACGCAGCGACATCACGCACGTCGCCACCTCTGCAGGCGACACCCCTGCACGCTACAATCTGGTACGCAGTATGGCGGAACCCTCGCTTTCCTACGGCGAACTGATTGTGGATTTCACATCGCCCAAAGCGTTGGTCGCCGCGATGGAAGAGATTCAAACCTGCCTCACTCAAGCATATCCCGACGCATACATCAGGCTGAAACGCTACAACCTGATGTACAAAAAGTATCCCATTGAGTTACAATTTAACGGCCCCGACCCCGCCGTGCTGCGAAAATTAACCGCACAAGCGCAGGAAATCATGCGAGAAAGCCCGCAAATCTTCTTAATCAATTCCGATTGGGAGCCTAAAACGCCCGTCCTGAGCATTGAATACAATCAACCGGTGGCACGCAGCATCGGTCTGAACCGACAGGATGTAGGCATATCACTGCTCGCCGCCACGGATGGCATTCCCGCAGGCATATTCTACGACGGCAGTTACGCGCAAACCGTTTACTTGAAATGCGTGAATAAGGACGGAATGCCGGTAGAATCGCTGGAAAACACCTCCGTATTCAGTTTGATGCCCTCATTGAACGGAATGGACAGGAAAACTTTGCAGGGACTCTTGAGCGGCGTCATCACGGAGGAAGACATTTTGGAGGCGGTCTTGCGCACCGTGCCGCTCAGTCAGGCGACAAAAGGCGTGAAAATCGTATGGGAAGACCCAACCGTGATACGTTACAACGGGCAACGCGCCATGCGGGCGCAGGGCAATCCCGTTTTCGGCGTCAGCACGGAAAGCGCCCGTCAGAGCATCCTCAAGGAAATAGAAAAAATGCGCCTGCCCGAAGGATATTCCTATCAGTGGGAAGGAGAACACAGAGCGAGCACGCAGTCCATGAAATATCTCTTCCTGAACCTGCCGCTGGGCGTTGTCCTGATGATTACCATCCTCATCATGCTGTTTAAGGATTACCGCAAGCCGATCATTATTTTCTGCTGTATCCCGCTCATCATGGTAGGCGTGATCGTTGCCATGCTGATTTCAGGCAAAACGTTCGGCTTTGTCGCCATCGTCGGAACGCTGGGATTGATGGGGATGATGATCAAAAACGGGATCGTGCTGATGGACGAAATCACCCTGCAAATATCCATGGGCATAAAACCCGTCAAAGCGCTACTCGACAGCACCTCCGCGCGTTTCCGTCCGGTCATGATGGCCTCGCTCACCACCGTCTTCGGTATGGCGCCGCTGCTATCGGATGATCTGTTCGGATCGGGGGCGGTCGCCATCATGGGCGGGTTACTCTTCGGGACGCTCATCACGCTGTTTTTTGTGCCCGTGCTGTACGCCCTGTTTTTCAACATCAAAACCGAAAACAAATGAAAACCATATATGCCTTCTCAATCATACCGGCAATCGTCGTCCGAAGCCTCACAATAACCGCACAGCAAACATTGACGCTCGAACAGTGCAGAGAAACAGCCTTGCGGAACAATAAAACAGCCGCCGCGGCCGAACAGATCGAAGCAAAAGCCGGATACGAAGCGCAGAGTTACCGCGCCAACTACTTCCCCAGAATATCCGCCGCCGGCGCTTACCTTTACTCCGGTTCGGAAGTGAACAAAACCTTGCAGGGAAACTATCTGCCCACCTACGTGACCAACCCCGCCACCGGAGCATTGGACGCCAACATCATCACCATGCCGGACGGAAGTCCACTCATCGGCGCAGACGGAAATCCCGTCTTTAAAGAATACGCCTATTTCCCCGATATGCCCCTCAAACTGAACCTGAACGGAACATACATGGCGGGTATCCACCTCGAACAACCCGTTTTCACAGGTGGGAAAATCTCATCGGCATACAGGATGTCCCGTACAGGAAAAGAAATCGCAGCCCTGAACAAGACGCTCACCCGCGTGGAAATCATCGTACAGACTGACGAAGCATATTGGCTGCATCTGAAAACGATTGAAATGCAGACAGTGGCAGTCGCTTTCAGCAAAGTGGTCGCCGAGTTGTACCGCAACGTGCAGGATGCTTATCAGGCGGGGATGAAATCAAAAAACGACGTTTTGAAAGTTCAAGTGCAGGTCAATCGATCGCAACTGCAATTGCAGCAAGCAGAAAACGCCATCCGACTGTCGAAAATGAACCTCTGTCATGCCATGGGCATAGACCTTTCGTCCGACATCACAGTGAGCGCTTCCACCGCAGACGCCCTCGTGCAAATCACGCCAACCGACGAATACGCCAACCGACCCGAATACGCCATACTCAACCGACAAATCGAACTGAAAGACCACCAAATAGCATTAACCAAAAGTGATTTCCTGCCAAACGTCGGCGTCACGGCAAATTACGGCTATATGCACGGACTGGAATTGAACGGGGAACCGCTCATCAGCCGCGCCTCCTTCTCCGCCCTGCTGTCCGTCAAAATCCCCCTGTTCCACCAAGGCGAAGGAAAAAACAAAATCAACGCCGCCAAAGCCGATAAACTCATCATGCAACTGCAACGCGACGAATTGAACGAAAAAATGAAACTCGAACTGGCAAAAACGCAGAACGCCTGCAACGAATCGGCAACAGAAGTCGCCATGACCGCACGCGCCCTTGAACAAGCAGAAGAAAACATGCAAACATGCCGCAACCATTACCAAGCGGGCATGGAAACATTAGCCAAT
>JAISWR010000117.1 GCA_031270985.1 Bacteroidales bacterium
AGGTTGAAACATCAACAAATTGCCGATTGTATTTGAACGCATGGATATGATTTTTAAACGTGTAATTATACGTAATTTTTTTGAATATGTTTCCTTTTGGCAAAAAAAAATGCAAAAAATTTTTACCATACCGCTGCCGAAAGTTTTCCGGTGTCCCGTCAGGGACGGAATGTTGGTATTTTTCAGCATATTCCGTCCCTACGGGACGGTACATCAGGGGGGATGACCTGTTTCTATTGATATTATGTCCCTACGGAACTTAGTCGCTGATGTGATTGCTCGTCCGTAAGCTAAAGCATGCGGTTAATAAAGTGTCATCCCTGCGGGATGAATCCACTCGAAAACATGCGGTTAATAAAGTGTCATTGTAAACGCAATGACGACTGTACGAAAATTTTCAGCAATATAATAGTTTCGGGCAGCCACTAAATACGTATAAAATCGAAGAAAGAAAGTGTCAAACTCAGGAGGATTCGGCTTCGCCCAACAGGGTGGCAGGCGTACATCCCGTGATGCGCACCCTTACATAGTCGCGCGGAGCGTAGCGCTTTGCGGGAAATACGGTCACCATGTTCTGCGAAGTGCGTCCCGACAATTTTTCCTGCGATTTTTTAGACACGCTTTCGGCAAGCACTTCCACAGTTTGCCCGATGTAGCGTTGTTTGCTTTTCTCGGAAAGTTGTTTTTGCAGGTCAATGATTTCCTGCAATCTTGCGGATTTGACGTCTTCCGGCACATCGTTATTCATCTCTTTTGCTGCCGGCGTATGAGGACGGACGGAATATTTAAACATGAAAGCATAATCGAAATGCACCTGCCGCATGAGCGAAAGCGTATCGCGGTGGTCTTCTTCCGTTTCGGTACAGAATCCGGCTATGATGTCGGTAGAGATACTGCAATCGGATAGAATCCGGCGAATAGCGTCCGTGCGTTCCAGATACCATTCGCGGGTATAGCGGCGACGCATCAGTTCGAGTATCCGCGTGCTTCCCGACTGCACGGGGAGGTGGATGCTTTTGCAAATGTTTGGACAGGCAGCCATTACGTGCAGCAGCTCGTCGGTCATGTCTTTGGGATGTGAGGTGGCAAAACGGACGCGCAAAAGAGGCGACGTTTCAGCTACCGCTTGCAGCAGGTGTGCAAAGGAAACGGTAGTCCCGTTTTGTTGCATGCGGTAAGAATCCACGTTTTGTCCCAGCAGAGTCACTTCTCTGTAGCCCGCTTCGACAAGTTCACCGACCTCGCGCAGGATGGTTTCGCTGCTACGGCTTCGCTCTACCCCGCGCGTGTAAGGCACAATGCAGTAAGTGCAACGGTTGTTGCATCCGCGCATGATGGACACAAAGGAGGACACTCCGTTGCTGTCCATCCGTACAGGGCTGATGTCCGAATAAGTTTCCTCGCGCGAAAGCAGCACGTTCACCGCCTTTTGTCCCGTCCCCGCGTTGCGTACCAATTGGGGCAAATCGCGGTAAGCATCGGGACCCACCACCAAATCAACGATTTGTTCCTCCTCCAGCAACTGTTCTTTCAGCCGCTCCGCCATACACCCGATGACGCCCACAAGCAAACCCGGACGTTTCCGCTTTTCCGAACGGAAGACGTTCAACCGTCCGCGTATCCGCTGCTCGGCATTTTCGCGCACCGAACAGGTGTTCACCAGAATCAGGTCTGCCTGCCGCATGTCTTTCGTGATGCCGTAGCCTTCATCCGCCAAAACGGAAGCCACCACTTCGCTGTCGTTTACATTCATCTGGCAGCCGTAAGTCTCGATATACACTTTTACGCGCCGATTATCCCGATGGTCTATGCGCAACCCGCCGGTTGATACGGGACGGTACGTATGGGCACTGATATTTTTCATGCCGCGAAGATACGGATTTTTTATCTCATAACGCCGACAGATACTGTGCTTGTTGCCGGCATTCAAAAATCACCCGTCATCCACCCGAAAATTGAAAACAACCACGATGTTAGAGGCACGAAGCCAGAAGCAATCCGAAAATGTCGATAATAAAAAATGTAATACTTATTTTTTTGACGACTCCTCAGTCATTCGGTAAAGTTTCCAAATGATTCATCAATCTCGCCAAGACGTCTGAATATCAGTGATTAATATCCAGTTCATAGACTTTTTCTAAATATATTTTTGCTTTTTCTTTATTGCCCAAACCAAGATAACCCAAGCCGGTTACATAATTACAGTGAATTTGGTTGCGGACGTTCAAATCATCGTCCCAGATAGCCAAATCGGGCAGTGAAACGGCAAAATAGTCGATTTTGCAATCATCGCCGAGATGCTGTTCGCCGTGCGCAATGAGTTTGTGGAAACGGCTTTCCGCCTCTTCTTTCCGGTTCAATGCCAGACATGCCAAGCCTTGATAGAAAATTTTATCGGGCTGCGCGTCGTTGTAGAAGAACGCCTGTTGCGGCTCGGAAGAGCCATGCGTAGCGCGTTCAAAGTAATATTGTGCCTTTTCTTCATCGCCCAGACCGCGATATGCCAAGCCTTTGTAATAATCAATATCGTTTTCTTCGGCATTGATAAGTTTGCCTTCGCCGAGATTGTGGGGATATGATTCCGTTTCTTTCAGTAATGTCAAAGCATCGGCAAAACGTTTTCCTGCTATGGCCAACTTTGCCGGTTCTCTCCGGCAAAGCACGTATTGCCCTGTTATTTTTCCTTCGCCGCCTTCCCAGGGGTGGAATTTCCGCGAAGCGATCAAATTCTTTGCCGTTTCGTATTCGCCCAACTGATTGTAAAGGGTGATGCGTTCAATACACAAATCGTCGCGCTGTTCGACTAAATCCAGATGTTTTTCCAGAAAACCAAGCCGTTCACGGTGCGGTTTTCCTGTTTTTCTGTACAGTTGGTCGAGTTCCATCAAAATACGCGCATCGGCAGCGTCCAGTACAAAAGCGCGTTCCAACAGCGCCTGTGCTTTTTGCTTGTCGTTCCTCTTGTTATAATATGCCAAAGCAAGGTTGCGTAAAACAGTCGGAAAATTGCCGTCCAACTGCGCAGAGCGTTCCCAACAGGCGATTGCTTCATCGTATTGCTTTGCCGCGTACCAGAAATTGCCCAAAAGATACGGCGCTTTGGCGTCGTCAGGGTTATGCTCAATGGCCGCCTGCAAGATACGGACTTCTTCCATACGGTTGGGGAAACAGTAGTCGGCGCTTGCGCTTGCGGTTTGCCTGTAATAGGTTGCGGCTTGTTGGAGATGGCCTGCGCAAAGGGAAAAATACCCTAATGCATACAGGTTTTGCAGGGACGAGGCATGATTCGTCTCTACGAGCAAGGCCTGTGCCTCTTCATACATTCCCGCCCCCGCAAAATCAAGCGCATATTCCAAATAATCGTGCGCTGATCCGCGGGAAATACGGTTGATTTCTTCCAAAACCGAATGGTTGCCGGTCAACAGATATTTTTCAAACAAACAACCGATATTGAAATTGTCTATTTTCAACGATTCGTCGAGCCATCGCAAAGCTTCGTCTGTTTTGCCCAATTTCCGCAGGATAGACGCCTCCAACTGCCGCGCTTTGTGATTGTGCCAATTTCTTATCAAGGAACGTTCTATCTTATCTGATGCATCGGCAAATTTGCCGTTGATACAGTCAATTTGCGCCAACGAATAACAGGCGGCGTCTTGCCATGCGGCGTTCCATGCAGATTTGTAGAAAGCATCGAAGGCATCATTCCATCTGCTTTGCATTTTCAAACATATGCCCAAATTATAATACGGCTCGCCATCGCAGGGATTCGGATGGCATTCCGTCAGTGTTTCAATGGCACGACGGAAATATTTTTCTGCTTTCGCAAACTGTCCGCGCCGCATCAGCAATAGCCCGACAGCGTTATTGCACCGCACGTCGCCCGCATCGCGCCGTAGCGCTTCTTCGTAGTAATCCAACGGATTGTAAGTGGCATGTCGGTATTGTTCGAGGTGCTGCCCTGTGAGAAACAGCTGCTCGATATGTTCAATGTCTTTCGGCTCGCGGGCGGCTTTGGCAGGCGCGGGAAGAGGTTTGTTTTCCGGCTTTTCGGGCGTATAATCAATTAATAATTCCCCTTTTCCCCGATATATTTCCAATCTTAAACCCAGCCGGTTCTCAATACCGGTCAAGTTTTCTTTGTATGGGCTTTCCGGCGAAACATCGAATGTTTTTTCTGTCAAAACCTCACCGTTTTCATCTTTCAGATATAAATGCAGATTTTTATATTCGCTTGTAGTATATACTGTTATTTCGGTTTTACCGTCCTTTTCTTCAATATTTACTGCCGCATTCTTATTTGCATTTTTCACATCCCCCACCTGCGCATAAGGCATGAAATATTGCCGCCATGAGCGTTCCTCGTAAGGATGAAGCCACGAAAAATCAGGTTGATTGTCGGTATAAACGCCGGTCATCAGTTCAATGTAGGGGCCGTCTTCGTCTGTGAGATTTCTGTCCCATGCGCGGCCAAAATCGCCGTTCCCCCAAGTCCATTGCTTTTTGCCGGGCGAAACGTGGTGGTCGGCGACATGCAAAAGCCCTGCCTGTATATCCTCTTCGTAACCGCCTACAAAATCATATTTCGACTCGACAGCCATAAACGAAGTCGGCACCGGCACGTTTTTGTAGCGTGAAATATCCACGCCCGCCGAATAATCCTGCTTGTAATACGTCCCGGTAGCTATCGGGAAACTCGAAACATCGCGCCGCCCGTGGTCGAAAACGGCATGAACATCGGGCGGAAACACCGATTTGTAGTTGTCATTCGCCACCACAGCCGGATTTGCCCACCATAAGAAAGTTTGCGGAAACGGCGTGCGGTTATAAATCTGCACGTTGATTTCCAAATAGGCTGTATTGGGATAAAGCGTGAACCCATGCTTGTCTTTCAGGCGCGACATTCGTTCGATTTCGTTGCACCAGACGGTTTTTGAGCCGTCGGCATTTTTTTCTATCGCGCAATCGGTCGGTAAAAAGGTGCTTGGGCGGTGGTGTTGTGGGAAATTAAATTCAATACCGCCCGAAATCCAAGGGCCCGTCAAGCCCACAAGCGCAGGTTTAATCACTTGATTGTAATACACAAAGGGACGTTCCCTGATTTTGTCATACGCCAACTGTACGCGCCCGCCCAATTCGGGCAAAATCATTATTTTCAGATACTCGTTTTCCAAAAAGAAAGCGCGATAGGGTTTGTCGGTTTTCTCGTCGCCGATTGTTTCCACAACTGGATAAGGATAAACCACGCCGCTGCTTCCTTGATACACGCGCTTTTCGAGAAATACCGGTTTTTTTTCCTCTTTGCCGACCGGATAAGTGGGCAACAGGATTTCCTCCTCCCACGCACGCACAATGCCTTTTTCCTTAACTGTTGAAGTGAATAAATATTGGGTCGTTTTTTCCATTTGTCTTGACGGTGATTTGTTTGATTTTAGGGATTATTTTGAAAAGTAAATTCTAATTTATATTCCGGTATGGCCTTGATGCTTCTGACGTTGAGCAAAAGATTTGCCGCACCGAAGTCAGGAATTTTCTCTTTTTCAAAATCAATCAGATAAGAAGCATCTTTTTTCATCGGTTTGAAATAGAAGTACATTCCTTTTTCGCTCAATTCGCCGGCATACTGTTTCAATCCTGTTTGCCAATGATGGCCGTAATACAGGTTATCATTGATCATGCGTCCGTCAATAAACGCTACGCCATTATCGCCCACATAATCAATATCCAGAATAATATCGCTGAGGTTTTCGGAAAATTCTTTTTTGTCCATTTTGAAAGTATAACGCTGTTTGTTGACTTCTTTTACTTCAAAATTTACATTCACGGCGGGAATTTCCACTTCATAAACGGTAAACAAACCGCTTTTTTTGCCTGCAACTTTATATTTGCCGAAATCCGGTTTTGCCACAGACGGAAATGCGACCGTAAATTTATTCGTCCTGCTTTGCAGTTGTATTTGCGTATCGTTTTGTAAGAGCGTAGCGTCCGTAATACAGATTGAATTTTTCAACTGATTGAAATGCAATGCCTGTTCGCGGGTAAGCGTAATGATTACCGTTTCGTTTCCGTTTGTATCCGTAACCGTAAATGAGCCGTTAAATCCTGCCGACGGTATGATATGGATATTGCCATTCTTTACAGTTTTCTTTCCTGAAACTTTTTTGACTGAAGTTTGGGCAAAAACGTATTCAGGCACAAAACCGTTATGAGTATAAAAGAAATAATGCTGTTTTTCGTCTATTTGGACAACAGCCAATGGCTGTACCATCGCATATTTTAACAATGCGGCATTTACAGACATATTGAATGGCAATATGACGCTTGCCCCTTTTGTCAGCGTGAAAGAAGGGAAACGGATTGTTTCTCCTGACAGTTGTATGTTTAATCCATCTGTTTTTTGGTCGGTACGATCGTCGTGGTCTTGAAAGTTGTGAAGGAAAACAAAACCTGCTTTACCGTCGGAACGGACAGCGTAACGCAATGTTTCGCGGTCTTCGGGTTTAATGCGACTGTTCGTTTCGGGCAATACAACACCCATTGGCGCTAACCTGCCGGCAAAGTTTTCGGTAAATAAATGAATGAGCCGTAAATTAAAATATGAGTCCCTTGCTTTTCCGTATTCGCCCAAAGGGGCTTGAAAATCGTAAGAAATTTTCGGCACGCCCATCGGTTCGTCGCTGTAAAATGCACCTCCTTCGCGTTGCGGGGTCAATCCGCCGTGATACATATAATAGCCGATGCCGTTTGCACCCGAACCTAACGAGCGCAACATAAGCGCTTCTGCCGCACTTGCAGATACTCGCGGACGACGGGCGTATGTGATTTGGATTCCTGCTCCCATTTCCGCACAAAACGAAGGATATTTATTTCCATCATACCGGACAGGCGAATAATCGGGATTTTTCTGTATGTCTTTGAACAAATAGAAACCGGACATCGACGGTGCAGCCCAGAACGGATAGGGATATGCCGAAGTTACGGGAATTGCCTCGTCTTCCAGAATCGCAGCATTGCCCCAACCGGTTACCGTATAAAGAGGTACAATCATTCCTTCGTCCTGCGCCATTTTTTTCAACGTAGCCAAATGGTCGCTGCCCAGTTTTGCATAAGCCGTTCGCCGTTCCTGCACGCTGACGCCGATATTTGTAAGTTCGGCGTCGTAGTTGGCCGTGGTGTATTCCCGCTCCTGTCCCGAATAAGTGAATGACCACGGCGCTGCCGAATGTTGCAGCTCATTTTCCAACTGTATTCCGATAATGGTTCCGCCGTCTTTGTAGTACAAATCCTTCATCTGCCCGGCAATATTGCGATACAGGCGTTTGACGTAAAATAAATAACCCTCGTCGTTGGAGCGAACTTCAAACGGGCGACCGTAAATCCAGTCGGGCAAACCACCATTGCGAATTTCGCCGTGGCAGAATGGCCCGATACGAACAAGGGCGTACATGTTGTGTCTGCGACACAGTTCAAGAAATTGGCGCAGATCTTTGTCGCCCGACCAGTCGAAAACGCCTTCTTGTGCTTCATGCATATTCCAAAAGACATAAGTAGCGATTACATTAATTCCACCGGCTTTCATTTTCAAAATTTCTTCTTCCCAGTATTGATTGGGAAAGCGTGAAAAATGAATTTCGCCCATAATGGGAATGAAAGGTTTGCCGTCCACTTCCATGTAGAAACTGTTGAAACTAATCCTGTTGCCGGCGGGGTTTGAACCGCCGAGGTTTAAGTGTCCGTAAGTGATTTCTTTCGGTTTCTGTGGGACAGAAACGGAATACTCCTGCGCCAATACGGTCTGACTTGCTGCAAAAACGAATAAAATTGCTAAAAAATGCTTCATCATAACTTTTAATTATCTTTCTCTTTTTGTAATTAATTTTTCTATTTCTTCAAGACTTTTTCCTTTCGTTTCAAACAAACGTTGTTTTACAAAAATGAAACCTGCCACGCAAATTGCGCCGTATAGCCAGAATGTGCCGTATGCGCCCAAAGCATTGTTGAGCAGCGGAAAGGTGTAAGTCAGCACAAAACAGGCACTCCAAAGCGCGAAAGTAGAAATGGCCATCGCCTTTGCGCGAATTTTATTGGGGAAAATTTCAGACAGCACCACCCACGTTACCGGCGCCAACGTCATCGCATAACAGGCAATCGCCGCCACAACCAGCGCCAATACCGCTATGCCGCTGAACTGAAGCTTGTAGCAAACGCCCAAAATGGCGTAAATCAGCGCCAAGCCCGCTGCGCCGAACAGCAACAGCGCCTTCCTACCCAATTTATCAACGGTGTACATACCGACAAAAGTAAAAATCACGTTGGTAATGCCTGTTACCACGATATTGAGCAAAATATCGGACACGCCGTAACCTGCCGCCGCAAAAATTTCCTGCGCATAATTGAAAATCACATTGATACCGCACCACTGTTGAAAAACGGCAATGGCGATACCAATAAGAATAATTTTTACCGGTAGGGACGTACCGGTGTGTGCGCCTTTGTTCGTGCTGGTTTCATCAGGGCGAACACGCAAGTTCGCCCTGACAGTTTCCATTTCCTTTTCCGCATAATCTTTTCCGCCAATGCGTGTAAAGATATTTTTTGCCTTTTCGTATTGCAATCGGATGGCTAACCATCGCGGACTTTCGGGAATGATAAACGACAACAGGAAAAACATTGTTGCAGGAACAGTTTGTGCCCAAAACATCCAACGCCAGCCCCACTGCCCGTTCCACGATGCGAGAATGTCTTCGCCTGCCGACACCGGCTCTGCTATCAGCCAGTTTGCGATTTGAGCAGATAAAATGCCAAGAACAATCGTCAGTTGGTTTAGCGAAACAAAACGTCCGCGAATGTTGCCCGGCGATACTTCTGCAATGTACATCGGCGAAAGATTTGACGCAATGCCGATACCAATGCCACCCAACAGCCGAAAAGCGATAAAGAGCGAAAAACTGCTTACCGCGCCTGTACCGACAGCCGCAACAATAAAAATCAACGCCGCAACGCTCATCAACCTCTTGCGCCCGAATTTGTCCGCTAAACCACCCGCAAGCATTACCCCGAACAGACAGCCCAAAATAGCGCTACCCATAGCAAAACCTTGCGCCGTGGGCGATTGCGTAATGTCGAAATATATCTCATAAAACGGCTTTGCCCCGCCGATGACTACCCAATCGTAGCCGAACAGCAGTCCGCCCATCGCCGAAGCGAGCGAAATCAGCAATAAATAACTGTTTTTGTGTTTTTCTATCATGGTAATATAAAAATAAATTTAACCACAAAATTACAGGTATTTTCCCCATTAAACATGTATATCGCTTTGGAAAATATGTATAATATCACTATTTTTGTCGCAAAAACAACCTGTGGAAAGAATTGCAGACGGTTTCAAAGGCGAAAAGGCGATTATTACGCCTTACAACGTGCGACGTGAGCAAACGGAAAACGAAATCACACGGCAACTGTACGTTACACATATCGGGTATTATCCGCAGGCACGGTATCATTTCCGCGAGCGGACAGGCGGCACAAACGAAAATATACTGATTTACTGTGCTGACGGCGCGGGCTGGATTGAATACAAAGATGAAAAACACGTATTGAAAAAACACAGTGTATTTATCTTGCCTGCCAATGAAACCCACGCTTACGGCGCAGACAACCGGAATCCGTGGAGTATTTACTGGATTCATTTCCGGGGCGAAAATGTTGCGGCGTTTTCGTCGATTATCGCCCGTCCCGTCGTTTTACCCGAATCCGACAATAGCCGCTTTGGCGACCGGTTGAGATTGTTTGAAGAAATGTATCGCAATTTGGAAATGGGCTACAGTACCGAGAATTTGGAATTTGTGAGTTTTTGCCTGCAATATTTTTTGGCTTCCGTCAAATACTTGTCGCAGTACCGCATTACTAAAAATGTAGAAGAAGCCGATTCCGTTCAGAAAAGTATTCTTTTTATGAAAGAACATCTGGAACTGCCTGTTACGCTGAAAGACATTGCTGCATCCGTTGGCTATTCGATATCGCACTTCGGGGCAATGTTTACCCAAAAAACATCCTATTCGCCCATGGAATATCTCAACCAACTGAAAATCCAACGCGCCTGCTCGTATCTGCAATTTTCCGACTTGCAACTGAAAGAAATCGCTTTCCGTTTGGGCTTTTACGACCCTTTCCATTTCTCAAAAACTTTCAAGCAGGTAATGGAAATCACACCGAGGGAGTATAGAAAAAGGTATAAAAACTAATCTTTCTTGAAAAATGAGTCCGAAAAGAAAGGAAAGAAAAATATGGAGTTTCTTGGAAGCCCCTATGATATAGACATCACCAAAAAAATGTTGGTACGTGCAAAAAAAATCGCATAAAATCATTGGGAATAAAAAAAATATATCTACCTTTGCGCTCTTAATTTTATATGATTACCATAATGTCTAATTAATTAAAACACACAAATTTAAATGGCAGTACAAGCAAAACCGGAAGAAACGGACAAAGAACTCGAACTGGAAGACAATGAATTACTTATTGACGAGGCGGTAGTTAATGTCGCAAAAGAAGAAGAAGAAGCGTTTGAAGACGAAGGGGCTGAAGAGGTAGTCCGCAAAATCAAAAAAATCAAACAGGATGACTTATCCCTGGAAAATTTTAACTGGAATACTTATTCCAACGTGCCGAATGTCTATTCGACCGCCGAACGTAGCCTCATGGAAGAAATGTATGACAAAACGTTGTCGTCTATCACCGAAAAACAGATTATTGAAGGCACAGTGATAGCCATGAACAAGCGTGAAGTGGTTATCAACATCGGCTTTAAATCGGAAGGTGTTGTCAGCATGAACGAATTTCGCTATAACCCCGACCTGAAAGTAGGCGACAAAGTGGAAGTGTACGTGGAAAGTTCGGAAGACAAAAGAGGACAACTGATTCTCTCGCACCGTGCAGCGCGTACGATGCGTTCGTGGGACAGAGTGAACCAGGCGCTTGAAACCGACGAAATCATCACCGGTTATATCAAATGCCGAACCAAAGGCGGCATGATTGTGGACGTATTCGGTATCGAAGCGTTTTTGCCCGGTTCTCAAATTGACGTGAAACCCATCCGCGATTACGACATGTTTGTGGGCAAAACCACCGAATTTAAGATTGTGAAAATCAATCAGGAATTTAAAAACGTGGTCGTTTCGCACAAAGCGTTGATTGAAGCCGAATTGGAGCAACAAAAGGCGGAAATCATTTCCAAACTCGAAAAAGGTCAAGTATTGGAAGGAACCGTCAAAAATATTACAACTTACGGCGTGTTCATAGACTTGGGCGGCGTGGACGGTCTGATTCATATCACCGACCTGTCATGGGGACGGGTGGCACACCCCGAAGAAGTGGTGGAACTCGACCAGAAACTCAATGTGGTTATCCTCGACTTTGACGACTCGAAGAAACGCATCGCATTGGGATTAAAACAATTAACCCCACATCCGTGGGACGCTCTTGACCCAAATCTGAAAGCAGGCGACACAGTTTCGGGCAAAGTCGTGGTGATTGCCGACTACGGCGCATTTGTAGAAATATCACAGGGCGTGGAAGGTTTGATTCACGTTTCGGAAATGTCGTGGTCGCAACATCTACGCAGCGCACAGGAATTTCTGAAAGTAGGCGACATAGTAGAGGCTCAAATATTGACGTTGGATCGTGAAGATCGGAAAATGTCATTGGGTGTCAAACAACTGAAACCCGACCCATGGGGAAAAGTGGACGAAAAATATGCCGTTGGCACACAACATGTTGCCAGAGTACGGAACTTTACCACTTTTGGCGTGTTTGTAGAAATTGAAGAAGGTGTAGACGGTTTGATTCACATCTCGGATCTCTCGTGGACGAAAAAAATAAAACATCCTTCCGAATACACACAAATAGGTGACGAAATCAATGTGGTGGTGCTTGAAATAGACAAGGAAAACCGGAGACTCAGCCTGGGACACAAACAATTGGAAGAAAACCCATGGGATGTGTTTGAAAGCATTTTTGCCGTTGATTCCATTCATGAAGGAACGGTCATTGAGATTTTTGACAAAGGCGCAATTGTTGCCCTTCCGTATGGCGTGGAAGGATTCGTTACGCCCAAACATATGGTCAAAGAAGACGGCACTACAGCCAAACTTGACGAGAAACTGAATTTCAAAGTCATTGAATTCAACAAATCGTCCAAACGCATCATTTTGTCGCACAGCCGCACTTGGGAAGATTTGAAGAAAGACGGATCCGCTTCCGCTTCAAAACATTCCATAAACGACGACACAAAGAGCGCCGCTAAAAAATTGCAAGCGTCTCTGGAAAAAACCACGCTGGGTGATATCACCGAGTTGGCTGCCTTGAAAGAAGAAATGGAAGCAACAGAATCCAAGAACAAGAAGAAAAAGTCAGCCGATAATGCTTCGGAAAAACCGGCAAAAGCCCCAAAAGCCAAAGCAATTGCCGAAATATCCGAACCCGTTAATGACGAAAATAACGTTAATGGCGAAGATAGCGAAGCAAAAGCAAAGGAGAAAAAAAACAAAAAGAAAACCGCTCCAAAAGCCGAAGAAGATAATCAATAAATTTAATTAGTTTTAGTTATGGACTTTAAAGTAGAACAACAACCTAATTATACATTAATCAGGGTATTACAGGAAAAATTAGACACCCATATCGCTCCGAGCTTGAAATCGGAACTGGTGTTGATATCCGGAAACGGTGAAAAAAACGTGATTCTTGATTTAAGTAAATGCCGTTATTGCGACTCGTCGGGATTAAGTTCCATTCTTGTTGCCAACAGGTTATGCAAGAATACGGGCGGAATGTTCGTCTTAACCGGACTGAACGACGCCATTGGACGTTTGATTACCATCTCTCAACTTGATACGGTACTGACCATTGTAACCGACGTCAACGAGGCTGTTACACTGATCGAAAAAGCCTGACGTGTTGTGAACGTATAAACCGGCAATAGTCATCCTGCAAGGAATGACCGGTGTCGGTTTATTCTTGTTTTTATCTCTTGCATGACAGCGTTTTCGGTCACAGTTCTGGGAAGCAATGCCGCATTGCCCACCTTGCAACGATTTTCATCCGCACAATGGCTGCAATCGGGCGAACAGGCTTATCTGATAGACTGTGCGGAAGGGACACAGATACAACTGCGCCGGTTTCATTTGAAATCTGCCGCGTTGAAAGCAATTTTCATATCCCATTTGCATGGCGATCATGTATTCGGCCTTCCCGGACTGCTGTCCTCGCTCAGCCTTTTAGACCGAGCCGAACCGCTGGATATTTTCGGTCCGCTGCAAATGGAAGAATGGCTCACCGGACATTTGAAACACTTCTTGCCACTGTCCTTTCCCGTCCGAATCCATCACACCACAGCCGACGAACCGATGATTATCCACGAAGACAAATGCCTTACGGTCACCTGTTTTCCGCTGAAACACCGTATTCCAACATGGGGCTATCTGTTCAGAGAACGGAAAAATCCGCTGCACATCCGCAAAGATGTGATCCCGCTATACCAAATCCCCTTTCGGGACATTCCCGCCATCAAAGCGGGAGCAGATTACCGCACTTCCGAAGGGCAAATCATTCCCAACAGTTCTCTGACGTTGCCTCCCGTCGCTCCCCGTTCTTATGCCTACTGCTCGGACACTGCTTATTTGCCGCAGTTGTCTCAGATACTCCGCGAGGTAGATTTGCTGTACCACGAAGCCACTTTTGCCGATGAAGACCGCAAACGGGCAACAAAAACTTTCCATTCCACAGCAAAAGAAGCCGCCGAAATTGCGAAAGAAGCCTGTGTCGGGAGACTGATCATCGGGCATTTTTCCTCACGCTACGAAGATCCACTTACGCTGTTGCAGGAAGCGCAGTCCGTATTTCCGCATACGGAGGTCGCAGAGGACGGGAAAACCTATGGGGTGAGAAACCCGTTTAACGCCCCATAACGCGCAATACCGTATCTGCAGCCATTTCTGAAGGCATGGCGTTTTCCGGTTTCAGCGCCGACAAATATCGACGCGCCTCATCCGTTTGTATTCTTGCTTTTTCGGGATGTCGCAACATGTCCAGCACAACAGGGGTAATCAGCGCTTCGCGACAGTTTTCCAGAACAAATTCGGGAACCACAAAACGTTGTGCAAGAATATTCAGCAAATTGGCGTAAGAAGTGGTTGCCAGTCGCTTTATTATTTTATTGGTCAGAAAATTAAACTTGTATGCAATGATGTGCGGCGTACCGCATGCTGCCAACTCCAGCGATACCGTTCCCGATGCCGCCAGCGCAAACCTGCTTGCCTTGAAGGCGTTGTAGCGTTCATGTTGCCCGGTGATGATGCAATGCGGGACGCCTAATCCGGCAAACGCCGCGCTCACTTCGTCTTCTATAGCGGCAATGGTGGGGATGACCAAAAACAAATCATGGTATTGCCGTAACAGTTGCTGCACTACTTTCCCGAATATGGGCGCCAGTTTGCCGATTTCACTATGCCGGCTGCCCGGCAAAACCGCAATCAACGTACATCGTTCCGGTATTTTGTTCCGGATTTTAAATGCGGTTTGGTCTTCAGGCAAATCGGTCGTGTTTTCAATCACCGGATGACCCACAAAGGTACATGACAGCCCGTATTTTTCAAAATAAGGCGGCTCATGGGGTAACAACGTCATCAGATGATGCAGCAACTTTGCAGCTTTCGGCGCTCTACTTTTTTTCCACGCCCACACCTGAGGCGCCACATAATGCACTTTGGGTACATCTATGCCCCGTTTTTTCAACCGCATCAGCATTTTGCTCACAAATCCCCAACTGTCCACCGTGACGAGCACATCGGGACGTTGCATCTCAATGTCCGACACAATCTGCCGCATCCGTTTCAGGATAAGCGGCAAGCGCGGCATTACTTCCCAAAAACCCATTACAGACAGATCGGAGATAGGAAACAGTCCAGAAAAACCAAACTCGATCATGGTTTCCCCACCTATTCCCGCGAAACGTATATCGGGTTGACGAACACGTAAAGCCCGCATCAAGCGCGACGCAAGAATGTCGCCCGAAGGCTCGCCTACAACAAAATAAACCAATTTACTCAAAATGCACAGATGATTTTTATATGCAAATTTACAAAAATAAATCATATTAGCCACTTTAAGATGATATTTTGCCGGATGAAAAATAAGCGCTACATTTGTTATTTGTTTTCATTTTTAATGTATGAAAAAATTTGCCATTGTATTATCCGGTTGCGGCGTACAGGACGGCGCTGAAATTCAGGAATCCGTTCTGCTGATGCTGGCGGTATCCCGTCGAGGACACGACTATCGAATATTTGCGCCCGATATTCCTCAACGTAGCGTTATCAACCACCTGACAGGGCGCAGAACGAGTGAGCAGCGCAATGTGTGGGTGGAATCGGCGCGTATTGCGCGGGGTGACGCAAAAGATCTGGCTGCTTTCAGCGCAAGAGATTATGATGCGTTGGTGTTTGCAGGCGGGTTTGGCGCAGCATCCAACTTGTGCGATTTTGTGGATAAGGGCGACGGCTACAGCGTTATTCCCGAAGTTGCCCGCGCCATTAGGGAAATGCGGGATGCAAACAAGCCTGTGGGCGCCACCTGTGTCGCTCCCGTGCTGCTTGCGCCACTCATCAAAGGTGTGGAACTGACGCTTGGCAACGAGTGCGACGCTTCCAGAGCGGCTGTAGCCCACGGAGCCGTACACCGCATCACCACGCACGGCGAAGTGACGGTGGATGTCAAAAACAAAGTGGCCACCACACCATGTTACATGCTGGACGCCACTATCGCACAGATTGCCGACGGCGCGGAACATTTGATCGATGAGTTGTTGCAACTAATGTAGGCGGAATGGAATCTATCATCCGAATGTTTAAGAGAACGCTCAACAAGGAATTTCTCACTTACTTAGTTTTTGTGTTGATTGCCGTTATGACATGGTTCTTCCGCATGCTCAGCAAGGAACATACCGTTGATTTGAAGTTCCGCGCAAGTTTTGTGGATACTCCCGCCGACAAAGTGCTGCTCGAAGCGCCGGACAAATACATGTCCTTAACGGTCACCGCACAGGGCTTTACCCTGCTGAAATACAAGATGGGAATGGTATTCCATCCCCTCTCCATCAACGCAAGTTACCGGATGCTCAAAAGAGACAGCCACCACCTGCAAGGCGAATACTACATCCTTTCGTCGTCCATTGTCAGGGAGGTTAAAGAACAACTCGGAATGGACATTGACTTGGTGCATATCGTTCCGGATACGCTGAAATTCCTCTTTGGAGAAACAGTGCAGAAAAAGGTTCCGGTCAAGGTGCAGGCACAGTTCCAGTTTGAAAAAGAATTTCTGGCAACCGGCGCACTGATTGTTCGTCCGGCGGAGATTACGGTATCCGGGCCGGGAATATGGGTAGACACGCTTCATTACGTGTATTCCGTCGCAAAAACATACAGGAATCTGAAAGACACGCTGAAAGCCACTATAGCGCTCCTGCCGTCCGTGCAACATTTGACGTATGATACGCGCGAGGTAGAGATCACATTGCCGGTGGAACGGCACACCGAAACGTCCTTATCCGTTCCCATCGAAGCGGTCAATCTTCCCGAAGGCTACAAAATGAAGATCTTTCCTGGAACGCTAACGATTACCTGCATGGTGCCCATCAGCCGTTTTGACCGCTTGCAGCCCAATATGTTCCGTGTGACGGTGGACTACCGTGCGGTGGCAAACAGCGCCGAAGCCATGCCCAAGGCAAAAGTATCCGTGGCGAAGATGCCCGCTTATGTGTCCGACGTTCGCTTTCACCCCAAAAATGTTGATTTCATCATTGAAAAATAGATGTTGAAGATAGGCGTCACCGGAGGAATCGGCAGCGGGAAAACTACTGTCTGCCGTCTGTTTGAAACGTTGGGAATACCCGTGTATTACGCAGACGACAGGGCAAAAGAACTGATGGATACCGACCCAGAATTGAAAAACCTGTTGCAACAGCACTTCGGCAACGACTTGTATCGCAACGGGAAGTTAGACCGACCCAAACTTTCGGAGTTTATTTTCAACAACAGGACACAACTCCAAACGGTCAACGGATGGGTGCATCCTGCTGTGGCGCGTGATTTTGAACTGTGGTGCACACGCCAAACGTCGCCTTATGTGATGGAAGAATCCGCCATACTGTTTGAAAGCAATTCAGCCGTCCGCTTCGACAAGATTATTTTGGTCGTCGCTCCGGAGGACATGCGCATAGAACGGGTTTGTCTCCGCGACAACATCGACTCCGACTCCGTGCGGCGGCGCATGAGCAACCAGTGGAGCGAAAAAAAGAAACGAGAACTCGCCGATTTCGTCATCTGCAACGACAACAAACACGCACTGCTGCCACAGGTTGAGGAAATACACGGAAAACTGCACCCGTCGGCGGAAAAGTGAAAAAAGAGAAAAGAAGAAAAGACGCTGCGACAGTCAACCCTCCAGCCTTTTCCTGATATCGTCAATGGGGAGGCGGCATATTTCGGCGCTTCCGATGGCGTTGAGCAGTACCATGTGGATGGCGTCATTTTCGCGTTTTTTGTCTTTTACGGCGGCACGGAACAGTTCATCCGCAGCAATGTCGGCAGCAACAGGAAGTTTCAAGCCACTCAGCAGCTCTTCCAGTCGTTGCACCTGATCGTTGGGCAATCCGCAGATCTCCGACGACCATCGCGCGGCGATCATCATCCCCGCGCTGACCGCTTTGCCGTGGCTCATCCCGCTGAGTACCTCTATGGCATGACCAAAGGTGTGTCCAAAATTCAGAATACGTCGTTCCCCCTGTTCGCGTTCGTCCCGTTCCACCACCTGCGCCTTTATCTTTACCGATTTGGAAACCAGATGCAGCAATACTTCCGGATCGCCGTCCAGCGCTTTCTCCGCATTCCGCTCCAGATAAGCGAACAGCTCCGCATCACGGATGGCAGCGGCTTTCACAATTTCAGCAAAACCCGAAATAAATTCCTCCACAGGCAATGTGCGGAGCATCTGCGGATCGCAAATAACAAATCGCGGCTGATTGAACGTCCCTATCATGTTCTTATACCCGCCGAAGTTCACGCCGTTTTTCCCGCCAACGCTTGCATCTACCTGCGAAAGCAGCGAAGTGGACACAAAGCCGAAGGGAATGCCCCGCATGAAGGTGGAAGCGGCGTAACCTGCCACATCGCACACAATACCGCCTCCCACAGCGACCACAAATCCGTTGCGGTCAATGTTCAGGCGCAACAACTCCCAGTAAAGATGTTCCAGCGTCCGGATGGTTTTATGTTGTTCGCCCGTCCCTATCTCTATCACAGGGAAAGCGTCCAGAAAAAAACCGTAATGACGCCGCACGTTGCTATCGGTGATGATAACTATTTGTTTCCCTTCCGGAAGATAACGATCAAGGTTGCGGTAGGATTCCCCCACTACAACCTGCGACTCGCAGCCGTTACCCGTTTTGATATTCAACTCGTACATGGATTCAGAATAATTTGCATGCAAATGTAACAGATTTTTTATGAGCATTCGTCAAAAACAAAAAATTGTCCAAAGAAATTTAAAAAACCGGATTTGCGGCAAATAATAATGATGCGGATTTTGCGCTAATTCTTTTTTTGAGGTGCTATTATATCGCACAAATTATAAACACAAAACGATTTCAATCACTCATGTTACGCACCGATCAATGTCAGGCTGTCCTGCATCCCCTCCTGTGGAGGGGGTATCCGAAGGACGGTGTGGTTTTCTCGACTGAGCAAAACCTGACACTGTCAAAGTCCCGCAGGGACAACGACTAAGTCCCCCAGGGACAGCGACTAAGTCCCGCAGGGACAACACTTTATTAACCGTATGCTTTAGCTTACGGACGAGCAATCACATCAGCGACTAAGTCCCGCAGGGACGATACTTTATTAACCGTATGCTTAAGCTTACGGACGAGCAATCACATCTGCGACTAAGTCCCGCAGGGACGATACTTTATTAACCGTATGCTTTAGCTTACGGACGAGCCATCACATCAACGACCAAGTCCCGCAGGGACGACACTTTATTAACCGTATGCTTTAGCTTACGGACGAGCAATCGCAGACACTGTCAAAGTCCCGCAGGGACGACACATTATTATCTAGTCAAATCACGTTCGTCAAACACCAACCCCATTTCTTTGATAAATGCTTCGTTTGTAAGTACGAACTATTGCGTGAATAAGTAATTGTACGTAACTCATTTTATCTTTATTTTTCAATGATGCTATGAAATAAAGTGTCGTCCCTGCGGGACTTTGAGGGTCAGTGATCGCCCGTGTCCGTAAGCTAAAGCATACGGTTAATAAAGTGTCGTCCCTGCGGGACTGAGTTGCTGATGTGATTGACCATTAACCACAGAGGACACGGAGAACACAGAGTTTATTTCTCCTCTGTGCCCTCTGTGTCCTCTGTGGTTAATAACCATCCTAATCAAAAAAGGCAATAGCCCCTCAAAAAAAGATTTAGCCGGATTTTGCGGGTTTAGAAATTCTTCTTATATTTGCGACATAACAAAAATAAGCATATCCTGATGGAAATTGATTGGAAAAATTTACCGTTCGGTTATATGAAAACCGATTACAATGTCCGTTGTTATTACAGGGACGGGAAGTGGGGCGAACTCGAAGTGTCTTCTTCCGAACACATTATGTTGCATATGGCGGCTACTTCCCTGCATTACGGGCAGGAAGCTTTTGAAGGGCTGAAAGCTTTTCGCGGGAAGGACGGGCAGATTCGTCTGTTTCGTTGCGTCGATAATGCGCGCCGCATGAGAACTTCGGCCGCATATATCCAGATGGCGGCTCCGCCGGTGGACTTGTTCATTGAGGCGGTAGAAAAAGCGATTCTGTACAACGAGCGTTTTGTGCCCCCTTACGAGTCGGGCGCCAGCCTGTACATCCGTCCGTTGCTGATTGGCTCCGGCGCGGAAGTAGGCGTGAAACCGTCAAAGGAATACCTGTTCCTCGTGTTCGTGACGCCGGTGGGGCCTTATTTCAAGACGGGATTCAAGCCCATGGACGTAATGATTATTCGCGACAGCGACCGTGCCGCGCCGCTCGGAACGGGACACATCAAGGTGGGAGGCAACTATGCCGCCAGCCTCCCTGCCACCGTGCAAGTGCAGCAGTTGGGCTATGCCACCAGCCTTTATCTGGACGCTAAGGAAAAAATGTACATCGACGAATGCGGGCCGGCAAATTTCTTCGGCATCAAGGAGGATTCATACGTCACGCCACAATCGCGCAGCATCCTGCCGTCCATCACCAACAGCAGCCTGATGACGCTGGCGCTGGACATGGGCATGACGCTGGAGTGCCGGCAAATAACGGTGGAAGAACTGGAAACTTTCGACGAAGTGGGCGAATGTGGTACGGCGGCGGTTATCACGCCGATCGGCAAAATTTTCGACCCGCAAACCAACCGGATATACACATACGGAGATGATGCAGGCCCCGTGAGCACGAAACTGTACGAGCGACTTCGCGCCATACAGTACGGCGACGTTCCCGACCCGCACCGCTGGATAAGCATTGTGGAATAGTCGCGCTGCAACACAACCCCGCTGTAACACAATCCACATGACAACAGATACGAACAACCCCTTCCGCAGCATCAGAGCGTCGAAGATTATTCTTCCGATCGTTATCGGGTTGGGGGCGGTGATATGGCTGTTTTGGCGTGAATTTAAGCCGGAAGCCTTCGAGGGCATGATTTTTTCGTGGAAAGTCATCGTCTTTTTGCTCTTCGCTTTCCTGTTGATGCTTGCGCGCGACCTCGGCTACATGGTACGCATCAAAGTCCTTTCCGACGACCAATTGACATGGCGGCAAGCGTTCCGCGTCATCATGCTGTGGGAGTTTACCTCTGCGGTGACCCCTTCCGCCATTGGCGGCACGAGCCTTGCCATCCTGTTTGTGAACAAGGAAGGCATCAGCCTGGGCAAAAGTTCATCCATTGTGCTGGCCACTTCGTTTCTGGACGAACTGTATTTCATCATCATGTTCCCGCTCCTGCTGCTGGCGGTGGACGCCAACACGCTATTTTCCATCGGCAACGTTGGCGGATCGTTCCTGAACGAGTTCTTTTGGTTTGCCGTCGTCGGCTATATCATTAAACTGTGCTACACGCTGGCGGTAAGCTACGGACTGTTCATCAATCCGCGCGGCCTTAAGTGGATGTTGCTGCAAATCTTCCGCCTCTCGTTCCTCAAACGCTGGAGGCATCAGATCAACGAGGCCGGTTACGAGATCGTTTCAAGCTCGCGCGAGTTGCGGCGAAAGCCCTTCCTTTTCTGGCTGAAAGCATTCGGCTCCACCTTCTTTTCGTGGACGTCGCGTTACTGGGTGGTGAACATGATACTGCTGGCATTTTTCGTATTGCCCGGGTTCGGGCAGCATTTCCTTATTTTTGCGCGGCAGTTTGTGATGTGGATCATGCAACTGATAGCGCCCACGCCCGGCGGAAGCGGATTTGCCGAATACATCTTCACCGAATATCTCGGCGACCTGATCCCATTAGCCGGATCGGCCATTGTCCTTGCCCTCATCTGGCGGCTCATCAGTTATTACCCCTATTTGATTTTAGGCGCGCTGATTGTCCCGAAATGGGCGAACGACAAATTTTCCAGAAAAAACAAAAAAACCTGACACACGGATGCATGTCGGCCTGTTTTTCGGATCGTTCAACCCTGTGCACATCGGGCATCTGGCGATTGCCAACTACATGCTGGCGTATGCCGACATGGATCAACTGTGGTTTGTGGTAAGTCCGCACAACCCTTTGAAAAAGAAACAAACACTGCTGCCGGAAGCAGACCGCCTGCATCTGGTGAATCTTGCCATCGAGGCGTATCCGCAGCAGTACAGGGCGAGCAACATCGAGTTCAAAATGCCCACGCCCTCCTACACCATAGACACGCTCGCACGCCTGTCGGACAAATATCCGCAGCACAAGTTTTCGCTCATCATGGGGTCGGACAATCTGGAATCTTTCCGTAAGTGGAAAAACCGTGAAAACATTGTTGCCCGCTACCACCGCTACATCTACCCGCGTCCCGGAACAGCGCACCTGTCGTCCACCGCCGCTAACGCCACCGCGGTGGACGCGCCCCTGATAGAAATTTCCTCCACTTTCATCCGCACCGCCATCATGCAAGGCCGGGATGTGCCGTTTTTCATGCCCGAAAAGGTGTATCGCTACATCCGCGAGATGCATTTTTACGAAACCAAGCAGAGCGCACCGCCGTCTCTTTAGAGGGACTGCCGCCGAGAGCCAACCAACGGTATGCTTTAGCTTACGGACGAGCCATCACATCAACGACCAAGTCCCGCAGGGACGATACTTTATTAACCGTATGCTTTAGCTTACGGACACGGGCGATCACTGACCCTCAAAGTCCCGCAGGGACGACACTTTATTTCATAGCATATTGAAAAATAAA
>JAISWR010000006.1 GCA_031270985.1 Bacteroidales bacterium
CGGGAACGGTGATCACTGCTTCCGTCACTTCCTGTCCCAGGTAATCTTCCGCCGTTTTTTTCATCTTCTGAAGGATGATAGCGGATATTTCCTGAGGGGTATAGGGACGGTCGCCGATTCGTACGCGCGGCGTATTATTGTCGCCTTTAGTCACCGAGTAAGAAACGTTGCTTATTTCTTTCGTGACGCGGTCGTAAGTTTCACCCATGAAACGTTTGATGGAATATACGGTATTTTTCGGGTTAGTGATTGCCTGCCGTTTAGCAGGATCTCCGACCTTCCGTTCTCCGTTTTCCACAAAAGCGACAATGGACGGCGTTGTCCGGCGTCCCTCATTGTTGGCGATAACCACCGGCTCGTTACCTTCCATTACTGATACGCACGAATTAGTTGTGCCTAAATCTATTCCTACTATTTTGCCCATAATAATATTTTTTTTATATGTTTTAAAAATTTTATTCTCAATGATTGTGCCATTCGTATTTTAAAGGCAAAAACATGACATAATGTCACATGCGAAGCATGCAAACTGACAATTCCTCATATTCGTCAAAAAAAACGCATAGTTCGTCAAAAAAAATCAAGCTGACAAACTCTTTTTGTAAAATATGCTTTATATTTGCAAAAGCATATAAATATCAGGATATGAAAAATTTTTATTGGATACTATCTATCATAGTATCGTGTGGCGTGCTGTGGAGTTGCAGCAAAGAGGATGAAAATCCCCGCGCAGATACTTTAAGGATTGAACTGGACGAAGACGACGCGAGCATCCGGATTGTGCCCAATCCCGACATCACGTACACTCCGGCGAATCCCGACGACAAGTTTTTTAACGGCACCGATAATGCTGTTCGCAAAGACCTCTCTCCGGTCGAGACGAAACTCAAATCGCTGAAAGATGGCGAAACCGACGCGTTACCTCCGGGCAACACGTACCGTTTCAGTCTGATTGGAGAATACGGCACATTGACGTTGAGTTTTCCCGCACCCGACAATGTTTTGGTACAGGCAACCCATGTCAAAATTGCAAAAAGCGGCAATGATTATTACGCTTTTGTGGCTTACAACGAGAAAGGCGACGGACACCACGGAGCCATCGGCGTTTTCAAAGTGACCGACATTGACGGCGACAACCATGCTACGGTAACTCTTCAATATTCTATTGAGATGAAGAATGCCGAAGTAAGCGCTATTGACTATTACAACAACAAGTTGTTGTTCACCGGCGCCGCTCATGAACCGAAATTCGGCTACAATGAGACGGATGACGGATATAATTACGCCTTCTGCGGCAGCATCACACTGGACGCCGCCAAAAACCCCGATGAAAATACCACCATTGCAGTCAGGAAACTCACTTCGTTTCAAGGCACTTCCGTCAAAGCATACGGGAACAAACTGTATGTCACCACGGGCGACGGCACTAAAGAGACGCAGGGCGGGTTGTACATACTCAATGCGGCAGACCTCACTGAGGTGTATTCCTCCCCACAATTAGACCATGCGCGGTCTGTGGACATAGATTCCGAAGGAGTATATGTGTATCAGGCAGAACCGGCACGGATTACCAAATTCCCGCTTGAAGGCGGTAGCGGAACGCAAATCTACGCCCAACAGGAAGAATCCACTCAAAAAGACGCCAAATCCGAAATTCTGGCGTGGAAAAACTATCTGCTGGTTGCCGAAAACGAGAGCGGATTACGGATGATCACGAAAACAGGCGATGTACATGACTTTTTGTCACGTCCCGGAGAAGACGCCGAACGGCATGTAACCAACAGCATTGCCCTCAATACCGACCCCAAATTAAAAGCAAACGGCACAAGCGTAAACTCTAATTTGTTGCTGTTGGCAAATGGTGAACGCGGTGTTTATTGGTACGACATCGCCAGCGGGAAAACGGCAAAAAACGTGGAATTTACGGACAGGATGCTTCCCGGAGCAGGCGGTAATGCCATTCTGGGATTTGTCGGTTTGTCGGCAAACTTTATCGCGTCCGAAGGAAATCTCGCTTTCCTTGCCGACGGTTTGGGCGGATTGAAAGTGCTGCATATCGGGTTCGATCCGGATGTTCCTCCGGTCATCGGCGAGGCTTGCGACGATATTATGCCGCTTCTGCTGAATGATCCCGCAAGTTTGTTCCCCCCGGGAGAAAGCGTTTTTTCCGGAAGCCAAAACAATAACGAAATAGTGAAAACACTTTTCGCAAGCGAAAACGTCGATTCGATACCCGAATTTATCGCCATACTCGAAGACACCGAACTTCATATCAGTTTTCACGATGAGGGTGCGGCATGGCAAAGCGCATTCGGATTCTTTGTGGTACCTGCCGGCGAAACACGCCCCATCGTACAATATTATAATGAAGAAGTGAAGCAGCTGGGCAAGTTATACACCGGCACAAAGTCTGAACATGGACAAACCGTGTATGTGCTCAATCAAGATTATACAATTTTCAAGCAAATCAGCAAAGTCGGCGACATAGACCCGCCAACAGACGGTCCTCTTATACCCAACGCCGTTTATAAGGTGAATAATTACCTTACTACGGACGGAAATTTCAAAAAAGGAGATAAAATCATATTCTTTCTGGTACCCAACGGGTATCGTTCCAATCCGGGGGAAGTACACATCGTTTTTGACAACAGTCTGGATTCATACGGGTATTATCAGCTCCTTTTTTGCAACAAGGCGCTGAATCAGGCAACGAATGTCTATTTTGACCCGAACGCTTACCCGAAGGCTTTCTACGATGCAAAAGCCAACTACAACATGTTCTATAACGTGTCGTGCGGTAACTTCATGATACTGATTGAAGATATTGCAGGATCAAGCAATGGCGGCGAGTTATATGAACCCGATACGGATTTCAACGATATTATCTTTTCCATCGGCGACGGTACCGCAGGGACGGTTAAGTTGGAACGACCGCGTTTCAGCGTCGGGTTTGGCGATGACAATATCTTGAAAATTACCGACTAAGGAAATTGAAGTGACACGGTTATGAAAAAGAAGAGGCTGTCCCTGAAAGACAGCCCTTTTTTTTGAACGCCGGCACATGGCATATCCATGAAAATAAACAAAAAAATGTCTGTTTTTTAAGAAGAAATTTTTCGCAGTATTGTTTTTTTAGTATTTTTGGGCATCAATGCACAACGCCATGTCAAAAGTATATTTCACGAATTTGCGCACCAAACCAGGGCGCAACTTATTGGATAAATTGGAGATACTTGTCAAAAAAGCGGGTATCGAACAGATTGATTTTAAAGGCAAATTCACTGCTGTGAAGATTCATTTCGGCGAACCCGGCAACCTTGCCTACATCCGTCCGAACTATGCCGCACGTTTGGTGAAATTTCTGCAAAGCAAACAAGCCAAAGTATTCCTCACGGATGCCAATACGCTTTACAGCGGCAGGCGTTCCAACGGTGTTGACCACTTTCAGAGCGCCATGGAAAACGGGTTCAATCCCATTGCCGTACCTTGCCCTGTCCTCATTGCCGACGGGTTGAAAGCTGTTGAATACCGTGAAGTGCCTGTCAGTAAGGGGTCATACTGCAAAACGGCAAAAATCGGCTCAGCCATTGCCGATGCGGATATCATCGTTTCCATGAACCATTTCAAAGGACATGAGATGACAGGATTTGGCGGTGCGTTGAAAAACCTGGGCATGGGATCGGCTTCTGCCGGAGGAAAAATGGAATTGCACTCATCGTCCAAGCCGGTCATCAAGGAAGAAGCGTGTACCTCGTGCGGGCAATGCATTAAATACTGCGCCTCACAGGCTATTGCGTTCAATGCAGGGAAAAAGGCGACAATAGACGACCGCAAATGTATCGGTTGCGGACAGTGTGTGGCAGTTTGTCAGTTTGAGGCCGCACAGGTAGTGATGGACGCCATATCCGACCACATCAACTGCAAAATTGCCGAATATGCGTTGGCAGTGGTGGAGGGAAAACCGCATTTTCATGTCAGTTTCATCATGAACGTATCGCCGCTGTGCGACTGCTGGGATGTCAACGACGCTGCCATTGTGCCGGACCTCGGCATGTTGGCTTCGTTCGATCCGGTGGCGCTGGACAAAGCCTGTGCCGACACGGTAACACAGGCGGCCGCACTCACCGGATCATCTCTGGATGTGTATCAGGGACACGACCTGCACGGCGAAGATAAGTTCAAACACCTCCATCCCAAAACCAACTGGCGGTCGCAACTGGAACACGGCGAAAAAATAGGACTGGGCAGCATGACGTACGAACTGGTGACGGTGTGAGGCGTTAATAAAAAATCGTAAATTTTTATTGCAAATTCAAGAATTTATTGTACCTTTGTCACAAATAAAATATTTGTCATTCTTATGAAAAACCATCATTCAATCATCATGCTTGTCGTTGCGGCGGTGCTTGCAACGTCTTGTCACACCCGGCACAAAGCCGGAATCGAACAGTCGAATTTCGGCCAGTTTGACGGGCAAACCGTAGAACTGTACACGCTCACCAATCATCAAGGCGCAATGCTGAAAGTCATTACCTTCGGAGGCATTGTTACGGAACTGCAAATGCCCGACAGAAATGGAAAACAGGGCAACGTAGTACTCGGATTCGACAATCTGGACGGTTATCTCAGCCCGGAGTACATGCGCAGCAATCCCTATTTCGGCGCGCTCATTGGACGATACGGCAACCGTATCGCCAAAGGAACGTTTACGCTGGACAGTGTAACATATACGTTGGCGACGAATGACGGTGAAAACCATCTGCATGGCGGCAATAAAGGCTTCAATCGCGTGCTGTGGACGGTAAAACCAATATTGGGAGAATCCGAAAATACGCTGGAACTGAACTATTTATCCGCAGACATGGAAGAGAATTATCCGGGCAATCTCAACGTTACCGTTTCATATACACTCACGGACGACAATGAACTGAAAATCACCTATGTGGCAACTACGGACAAGGCAACGCCGTGTAACCTGACCAACCACAGTTATTTCAACCTGTCTGCGGGTGAGCAGCCTACCATCGCGCAACACGAACTGACCATTGCGGCAGACCGTTACACCGAAGTGGACAGCGGATTGATTCCCACCGGTAATTTGCCGGATGTGTCCGGAACGCCGATGGATTTCACCACCCCGCATCAGGTGGGCGAGCGTATCAATGACGATTTTGAACAACTGAAATTCGGCGGAGGATATGACCACAATTGGGTACTGCGCGGCGATGCCTCAATTCCTGCGGCAACATTGTATGACCCGCAGAGCGGACGTTATATGGAGGTATTCACCACCGAGCCGGGCATACAGTTTTATTCGGGCAATTTCCTCGACGGTACGCTGACCGGCAAAAGCAATATATCTTACGGACAACGGGCAGGATTATGTCTGGAAACGCAACATTTTCCGGATTCGCCCAACCAACCCGAATTTCCGTCTACCATCCTGCGTGCGGGAGAAACGTACCGCACACAGACCATTTATAAGTTTTCAACAAAATAACGTTGGCAATCATTTGTGTTGATGTGGGCAATACCTTTGCGAAGGTGGCGTTGATGGAACATTCGACGGTTCGTTCGCTGGCAGTCATTCCGGTGGACGATACCGTTGCGGTGGCAAACCAAATTCGCGCTCTGCCTCGTGCGGAAGGCGCTATTGTGTCCAGTGTCAGTACGCTGGCAACGGAAGTTACGGAATGGCTTTCGGAGAAAACGACGTTTTGCATGGAACTGAGCGAACGAACTGCTCTGCCTGTCCGCAACCTGTACCGCACGCCCGAAACGCTGGGCAAAGACCGTCTGGCAGCCGTGGTAGGCGCATACGCCCTCTTCCCGAAAAAAAACGTGCTGGTGATGGATACTGGAACCGCATTAACTTTCGATTTTTTGGACAGTGATGGAAATTATCTAGGAGGGAATATTTCACCCGGATTGCAAATGCGTTTCCGTGCGTTGCACGAGCAAACAAAAAAATTGCCCCTGTTAAAATATTCTTCCGAATTGTCACTCAACACGATAGGCAATGACACCACCACTGCAATCACGGCAGGCGTACAAAATGGTATTATTTTTGAGGTACAATATTACGTGAAATATTTTCGGCAAAATAATCCGGAAGGAGTAGTTGTAATGACAGGAGGAGATATAAATTTTTTTGCAGATAATTTGAAAAGCATTATTTTTGCCGAACCTAATTTAGTTCATATCGGATTAGAACAGGTGGCTTTGTTTAATTTATTTAAATAGAGGCGGTTATTATAAAAACGATTTTGGAAGATTCAAAGTCAAATAATTTAAAAATCAAATAGTTATATCCATGAAGAAAATAGTTATCGGATTGTTTGTAAGCACATGCTTATTAATGTCTGTTTCGGCGCAAAGAGGTGTTGCCGGAAGATACGGGAAAGGGCAGGACAGTGTTAACTGCGTGAGAAGCCTGTCACTCTACCAAGAGGATTTCAGGAACAAGGATTATGAATCGGCGATTGTTAATTGGCGTTATGTTTTCAAAAACTGTCCGCAGTCGTCGATAAATAATGTGCCGAGAGGAATCACACTGTATCAGTATTTTATAGCGAAAGAGTTGAATCCTGTCGTCAAACAGGCTTTGGTAGATACTCTGATAATGGTGTATAGGGCGGGAATATTGCAAAACCCCCAGAAAAAAGGCACTTATCTGGCAACAATGGCGCAAGACATGACCAAATACATGGATGACAAGCCGGAAACACAGAAGAAAATTCTGGATGTGATGATGGAATGTATGGTCAGCGAGCAGGAAAATACACCTGCCAGAACCTTTGCCGATTACATGCGGGTAACTTTGAAACTCAACAGTGACGGTGCTTTGACCGATGAAGAACTGATGGAAAATTATACGAAGGTGAGCGACATTCTCGGAGTAGCCATCAAAAAAACATCCAACGAAGAGTTGGCAAAGGCGCGCGACATGATTGATGACAGTTTTGCCAAAAGTTCTGCCGCCAACTGTGAAAACCTGGACAAGATATACGGCGCAAAATTTGAAACCAGCAAGAATGATTTGGATTTTTTGCGAAAACTGACACGTTTGCTGAACCGCAACGAATGTATGGACACCAAACTGTTTGAACAGGCTTCGGAGCAGCAGTTTGCTCTTGAACCGTCCGCCGGCGCCGCTTATAATATGGCAAAATTGTTCTACGGGAAGAAAAATATCGAAAAAGCGCTTGAATATTTCGACAGCGCTATCGAACACGAAACCGACCCTATAGACAAAGCCAGTTATTACGTTCAAAAAGGACACATTTTATTGTCGCAGAACAAATACAATGATGCGAAGAAATGTGCGCTCGAAGCATCCAAACTGCGTCCGGACTGGGGCGAACCCTATGTGTTGTTAGCAAATGTGTACATCGCCGCTCCCAAATGCGGAGAAGACGATTTTGAAAAAAACCAGATATACTGGGTTGTGGTGGACAAATTCAACAAAGCCAAAAGCGTAGATTCCGACTACGCGGAAAAAGTGAATTCCTCCATCCGGTCGTACACGCAGTATTTTCCCAGCAAGGAAGAGGCTTTTTTTCGGGGCATCACCGAAGGAACTACGATCAACATCGAATGTTGGATCAATGAGAGCACGAGAGCGCGTTGGTGATATGACCGTTTGCAGATGCATCAAATCCTGTCTGGCGCTTGTTGTCGCGACAGGATTTTTTGCCTGCTCCAACGATATGCAGGTCATCAATCAAATCATTGACAGGGAAGAGGAAGAACCAGATCTAACGGCGTACCGTATCGAAGTGTTGTATTCCGATTCCGCTCACCTGCAAATGAAAATGCAAGCACCTGTGGTAAAACAGTTTACCTCATCCGAAAAGCCGCGCGACGAATTTCCGGAAGGCATGCACGTGTGGATGTACGGACAAGACGGCACATTGGAAGCGGAAATAACCGCCAACTGGGCAACACGTGATCTGACGAAAAAACTTTGGGAAGCGCGGAGCAATGTCGTGCTGAGCAACGGTAAAGGTAAAAGACTGGAAAGCGAACAAATGTTCTGGGATCAGGAGAAAGCCATTATATATTCCGAAAAATTCACGAAATACATTTCGGAAACAGGTGATATTGCCACCGGACGCAGTGGTATGCGCGCCAAGCAGGATTTTTCCGACTGGGAACTGCTGATGGGCAACGGCTCCCTTATGATGAACGACGCGACGGAATCCGGCACCACCCCGTAAACACGGCAAAATACACGATTGGCGGTGCAGTTGATTTGACTACAAAGTTATATTTCTCCTATCATTTATCTACTTTTTTGTACATTTGCCCGCTTGTAAAATACAAAATATTTGCACAAAACGTTATATAGATATATATTTGCACATGCTTTTACACAGGTTTTTTATCGTCATCTCACTTTTTAGTCTGTTTGCAAACCCGAACGCTCTTGCATCCGGAGATGTGCCCGGCGTATTGGATTTTTCCGTTCCCGACACCGTGATGGTGATGGAGTACAACAACATTGCGCGGGATTTGCTGAAAACCAACAGTTATAACGATGCGCTGAATTATCTGAAACGCGGCATTGATTTGGCGCAGCAGGTACAATACAGGAAAGGAGAAGCCGAATTACTCCGTTCAATGGGCATCACGCATTATTACCTCAAAGCCTATGATCAGGCTATTGCAAATTTCCGGCAGGCGCTGGAAGTTTGCGAAGCGCTGAATGACAACAACGGCATGGCGGAAAACTACAACAACCTGGCGCTGATTTACCGCGAACAGTCTAAGTTGTACTATTCGCTCACCTGCCTGATGAATGCAGTATCGCAATGGAAACTGTCGAACAATGCGGAAGGTTTGTTGCGCACCTATGGCGAAATCATCCGGCTCTATCAGGAAATCCACAATTATGCGGAAGCCGTTCGTTATCTGGAAATAGCGCTGACCGTCGCACACGAGTCAGGCAACATGCAGGAAGAGGCTTCACTGTACGATCTCCTTGCGCGCATCAGTCTTGCCATGGGCGACATCTGGAACGTGGAAACATCTTACGACAAGTCCATCCAACTCTACGAGGCGCTTGACGACCAACTGCAAATAGCGAGAATTACGCAAAACATGGCAGTCAATCTCTACATCAACGACCGAGATAAAGCATTGAGCCTGTTGCGAAAATCGGCGTCCATTTACGAAGAACTCGACTCGTCCAGCGCCACATTGTTTACCATATACAACAACATGGCGCAGATTTATGACGCCGAAGGAATGACCGACAGTACCGGCATTTTCCTGCAAAAGGCGCTGGAAAAATCCGACCTGTCACAAAATGTCGGCACAATGGCTGCGGCAAACCTTGCAATAGGCAAATTCTACATGGAACACAACCATCCGGACAAATCGGTTCTCTTTTTTGAACAGGCGTACCAACAAGCATTGCAGGCAGGTTCGAGGCGATTGCAGTCCGGCGCACTGTCCGGTTTGAGCAGAACAAAATATCTGACCGGCGACTATGACGGCGCAATGGCGGAACTCAAAAAATACCGAGCGATAAAGGATTCGTTGACCAAAACAGACAATGCGCAGGACGTACGGCAACTGTCCGTACAGTACGAATTTGAACGGGCGGAACGCGAACAAAGAGAAGCGACACTCCTGCATCTTGCCCAACAGGAACAGTCTATCCAGCAAAAAAACTATATGGTGTACGCCTTCGCTGTCGTATTCGTCATAGTAACTGTTTTCATGACATTGATCATACGCGGAAGCATACTCAATAAAAAGGCAAACGTACAATTGAACCGGCATCAGGAAAAACTCATACTGATCAACGGGGAATTGCAAGGATCGTACGACCAACTGTCCGAATATCGCGACATTTTGGAAAAACGGGTGAAAGAACAAACCGCCAAGTTACAACAAAGCGAGCAACAGTTGTACACGTTGAGCGACAATATGCCGGGCGGATGCTTATACCGCAAAGTCATATCGGAAAACGGACGGGAACAAATCGTTTACATCAGCAACACTTCCCGACAATGGATGGGCGTTGAGCCGGAAGTCATCAAAGCCGACATCGGCACTTTTTACCGCTTGATCCATCCGGATGATCTTAAAATAAAAAAACACATGGAAGAAGAAAGTATTCGCAACGGAACGCCGTATTCCTGCGAATTTCGTATCTTCAGGAACGGACAGGAAGCATGGCTGCTGGAAAACGGAATGCCCCACAAAAACGACGACAAAGTGATATGGGACGGTATTGCCGTGGACATCACCGGACAGAAAGCCGTCGAAGCAGAATTGATACGGGCAAGCCGTCAGGCGGAACAGTCAAACATGCTTAAATCGGCATTTCTGGCCAACATGTCGCACGAAATACGCACCCCGATGAACGGCATCATCGGCTTCTCAAACCTGCTGGACAAAGAAGAACTGACCGCCGCAAAACGGCAAACTTACATCCGGATGATTCGCAGCAACGTCCGGCAATTGCTCCAATTGATCGGCGATATCATTGATATTTCAAAAATGGACGCGCAGCAATTAGCGTTGCATCCCGTGAATTTCAACCCGAACAGCATGTTGGAAGAACTGGAAATATTGTTCCGCGATATCGCCGGCAGAAGCAAAAAAAAAATAGAAATAATTCTGGACAAAACAGGATTCATATCTTCTTGCATCCTCTATTCCGATCCTGTGCGCGTGCGGCAGATCATTTCCAATCTGATAGGCAACGCACTGAAATTTACCGAAAAAGGATACATACGGTTCGGCTATGTCCCAAACGGACAGGAACTCGTGTTTTTCGTGGAAGATACCGGTATCGGGATTCCGGAAAACAAGCAGGGAATCATCTTTGAACGCTTCCAGCAGTTGAATGTCACCCCGAAAGAAAATTCCGGAACGGGATTGGGGCTTGCCATTTCCAAAAACCTCGTCACCATGCTGAAAGGACGTATTTGGGTAGAATCGGAAGTAAACGCAGGTTCGGTCTTCCATTTCACCCTGCCTTTCGTTACGGAGAAAATGACGACACATAAGCTAAAATAAACCTTATGATTCACGTGCTTCGCAATACCTTCATGATTACTTCCTTTGTAATGGTCATGATGTTGCTCATTGAATACATCAACGTTTTTTCGCGGGGAAAATGGATCAACATGTTCCGCGGCGCAGGCTACAAGCAGGTGTTACTGGCAGCGGCGCTGGGCGTTCTGCCGGGCTGTCTGGGTAGTTTTGCGGTAGTGTCGCTATTCACGCACAACCTTTTCAGTTTCGGAGCGCTAACGGCTTGCATGATCGCCTCTTTCGGCGATGAAGCGTTTGTGATGTTCGCCGTGATCCCAAAAACGGCTTTCCTGCTCTCTGCCGTGATTTTTGCCGTTTCCGTTGTCGTAGGGCTGGTGGTCAACCTGTTTGTCCGGCGTTTTCCGACGCCTTTCGGCTCAGGACATTATGCGCTGCACGATGCCGACCACCGGCACAATCATACCGACATACGCGGCAACTGGCGCGAAAACCTGAAACATATTTCCTTCGAGCGGGCGCTGCTGCTCGCCGGCATTGCCGCGATAACCATATCCGTCGTGATGGGATGGTTTGAACATGAACATCTTGTGGAACACAACCACGATCAGCACGATTTTTCGCACATCCTGCTTAGGGAGAGGTGGCTCAACATTGTGTTCATCGCCGCTTGTTTCGTGTCCCTGTCGATCATCATCACTGTACAGGATCATTTCCTGAAAGAACACCTCTGGGAACACATTATCAAGAAACACCTGCCGCGTATTTTTCTGTGGACGTTGGGCGTTCTTGCCGCCCTTCACATCGCGCAACAGTTCACAGACATTGACGGGTGGGTACGCAATAATCATGTATCCATGCTGTTGCTTGCCATTCTCATCGGATTGATTCCCGAATCGGGACCGCACATGATATTTATCTCGCTTTTTGCGACGGGCGCAATACCCTTCAGTACACTGCTCGCCAATTCCATCGTGCAGGAAGGTCATGCGGGATTGCCCTTGCTGGCTGAATCGGGGAAAGGGTTCCTCTGGACGAAAATCATCTCGGTTGTCGTCGGCTTGCTGGCAGGAGCGGCAGGTTATTGGGCAGGATTCTGATTTGCAAATATCTCCCGCACCGTTTCGCGGTCGTCAAAGTGCGATTTGACGCCTTTCACGATCTGGTAAGTTTCATGTCCTTTGCCCGCCACCAGCACAATATCGCCCGCGTGCGCCATCAAGCAGGCAGTACGGATCGCTTCGCGGCGATCGGTGATGGCAATGGTTTTTTGGTGACCTTCGCTGTCCAGCCCTGCCAGCATGTCGGCAATGATGGCGTCGGGTTCTTCGCCGCGCGGGTTATCCGATGTGAGGATGACGCGAGAACTCATGCTGGCGGCAATCTTCGCCATTTTCGGACGCTTGGTCTTGTCGCGGTCGCCGCCGCATCCCACCACCGTGATGACGGCAACCTCTCCTCTGTCCTTCGGATCGCGTGCAATATCGCGAATAGCGCTCAGTATGTTTTCCAGCGCATCCGGAGTGTGGGCATAATCCACCACTGCGGTAACGCCATGCTGCGAGCGGATGAACTCGAATCGTCCGTCAACGGGGGTGAGCGTGCTCAACACCGTCAATATGTCGCGAGGATGCAGCCCCAGCAATATCGCGGCAGCATACACCGCCAGCAGGTTGTAAGCGTTAAACTCTCCGATGAACCTCATCCACGCCTCTTGTTCCGTCGGCATGTCCACACCGCGCAATGCATAGAAGCGCAACATCATCCCGTCGGAATGTTTCTCCACAAGCCGGCAGCGAAAATCGGCGTCGCTTTTCAGCGCGTAAGTATACACGGCAGCTTTGGTGTTCTGTGCCATCACCGCCCCGTTACGGTCGTCGTTGTTCAGCAGGGCGAAAGCCGATGCGGGAAGGCTGTCGAAAAACGCTTTCTTGGCTTTGAGGTATTCGGCAAAGGTTTTGTGAAAATCCAAATGGTCGTGGGTGAGGTTGGAAAATATGCCGCCGGCAAAATGCAATCCCGCAATGCGGCGTTGTACCGCCGAATGTGAACTGACCTCCATGAAACAGTGCGTACATCCCTCATCTACCATCCTCCGCATTAGGTGGTTCAGTTGCAGGGGATCGGGAGTGGTATGCGTGGCTTCGCTGCGCTCGTCGTTCACGTAGTATGCCACGGTAGAAATCAGTCCCACCTTGTATCCCAGCGCACGGAACAGTTTGTACAGCAGCGTGGCGGTGGTGGTCTTACCGTTGGTGCCTGTGATACCCGTCAGGATAAGATGTTCTGACGGATTATCGTAGAAATTGGCGCAAATGACGCCCAGCGCTTCGGCAGAATTGTCCGTAACAACACAGATGACGTCGTTGCGGAGGGATTCCGGCACAGTTTCGCACACAATTGCCGAAACGCCCTGCCGCACCGCGTCGGGAATGTAGTTGTGCCCATCGTTGGAAACGCCGCGCACCGCCACAAACACGCTGCCCGGCTCCACTTTTCGCGAGTCAAAGCACACCGACCGAATCGGAACGCAGGGTGCTCCTATCGTCCGTTTCACGGAAACACGTTCCAAAAGGTCTGCAAGGGTTTTCATCAGTCTTTGTACAGCCTCGCACTGCACGGATTGGATTCGTTGAAAGACTCGATGAACTTGTTGGAGGTATAATGCAAGGAATAGTCCTTTTTCAACTGATCCAGACATTTGTCTTTGTCTTTGGTACTGTCGTAACAGTTGCAAAATTCTTCTCCGGCTTTTTGGCCTTCTTCTTCGATGTCTTTACAACTCGAAAGCAAAAATACTGTCAATATTGCGACAGCAGCAGGGAACAAATTTTTTTTCATGGTTTTAAGAATTAAGAATTTGACGTGCAAAGATAAAAAAATTAATCATATTATACTGTTGTTTTTATGGACATTTTATTTTTTACCTTTACTCTGTTAGTGGTCGCTGGCAGAGTCGAGCTAAAAAAAAACTTTTGAAACAGCCTCTTTCTTTTAATCCGTTGCATTGATTCTGTTTTTAAAGCATTATTTTTGTGATTTATTTTACAGGAGATCAAAATCATCATACCATGAAACGTTTCTTTGGGATAGGCGTATTGGCGCTGTTGCTGACGGGTGTGGCAGCGCAGCATCGGCGGGAAAGTCCCTATGACATCCGTTGGAAAAATATTGACAGGCTCATTGAGGATGCTTTGCCGCAGTCTGCGTTGGCGGACATTGGCGAAGCATACCGTGATGCTTTGAAGGATAACGCTTACGGACATCTGCTGAAAGCCATCCGTCTCCGCAACGTGTGCCTGCAAATGTTGGAAAGCGACCCCTACGCCACCATCATTCGGGAATTGTTGCAGGACGCGGAACACACGCCTGAACCTGCGAAGTCCGTCGTCAGGTCGCTTATTGCCGAAGCCTTTCGCGACTATTTTATCCGCAACCGCCGGAGGCTCGCGGAACGTACCCCTGTTGTCGGGCTTCCGGCGTCGGACGACATCGCGACATGGTCGGCAGTTCAGGTACTGGACACGATGAAGCATTACCTGCATCTGTCGTTGCAATCGTCGGCGCTGTTGCAGCAAACCCCTGTGGGCACAATAAGAGAAGCGTTCACAGAGACTGAAGACACACGCCGATTGCGCCCCACGCTGTATGATTTTCTGGCGCACCGCGCCATTGAGTTATTGACAAATCCCGACATTGTGCAATACGATTTCTCTATTTTCGTCATCAACCGTCCCGAATTTTTTGCCGACGCCGAAGGTTTTGCCGGAACGAACATCCGCACGGACGATGACACGACGGCTTCCACGTGGAGCGCAATGAAAATATTACAGGACTTGACCGTTTTCCACATGAAGCAGGGCAACCTGAACGCTTTGACCGATGTTTGTCTCAAACGGCTGAAGTTCGTGTTTGACAACGGCATTTATGACGATGCGGACGCCCTCTATGAAAACGCGCTGAAACACCTGCTGGAAATTTGTCGCGGGCAAAAAATGCAGGAAAAAGTAACTTCCACGCTGGCGGAATGGTACGTAAGCGAAGGGCACAAATGGGCAAACACCGGCGATGAAAAATATCGTCGCCGGCTGGCAGATGCGGTACAGTTGTACGAAGGACTGCTCCGGCACACATCGGGAGAAGACAAGAAAAACACGAAAACCATCCTCGACGGGTTGAAAGAGAAAACGCTCCGCATATCCCTGCAAAAAGAGCAATTGCCGCACAAACCCATCCTTGCCATGGTGAGTTACCGGAATACGGACGAAGCGTATGTGACGGTGTACCGGCTTAACCAAAAAACCTTGTCAGACTTTGAGAACAGCCGTCAGGAGGACACGTACCGCGCTTTCCTGTCGGCGCAGCAAAGGCTGTCGCAACAGCGCATCCGCCTACCGAAACAAACGGATTACCAGCTCCACAACGTTGAGGTACGGATTGATGCGCCGGATGTGGGGCAATATATCGTGGTGCTGTCCGACTGTGCAGATATGGCAGGCGACAAACCTGCCGCTTTGTCATACGCCATCATCCAGACGTCGCGCATTTTCCTGATGCAGCGGTTTGCGGGACAGGGAAAAATGGAGGCCTGCGTGACGGACAGAGAGAGCGGTCATCCGTTGGAAAACGTGGAGATACGCCTCTTCAAACGGCTGTATAACCGCGAAAAAAGCGCATTTGAGGAAATCCCCGATACGGTGATATGCACCAACGCAGAGGGACAAGCCTTTTATGCACACACGCCGGACAACAAGATATTGTATCTCTATCACGGCAACGATTCCCTGATGCAGCCCGCCGCGTATGGATATTCGGTAAAGCCTGTCAAAGATACGGAAAAACTGATGCTGCTGACCGACAGAGCAATTTACCGTCCCGGACAGACTTTGTATTTTAAAGGCTTGCTGTACAAGGGAAACGACGACAAGCAGCAGACCGTATCGGGCGCTTCCGTGCAGGTGTGGTTGACGGACGCCAACGGAAAAGAATTAGCGCGACAAGTATTGACGTCCAATGATTTCGGTTCGTTCAGCAGCAGCATGACTATCCCGCACGGCTTGTTGAACGGGTGGGTGGCGCTGCGATCATCCTTTGACGGATACGCTTCCATTCGGGTGGAAGAATACAAGCGCCCTACTTTTGAAATCACCGTACATCCCGTGCGGACGAATCATGCTTTGGGCGACTCCGTCCGCATCACCGGAGAAGTTAAAGAGTTGGCGGGTTATGCGGTGGACAATGCCGTCGTGCGCTATGTCGTGACACGCCGCACACAATATCGCCCTGTGCGGCATGATGCGTACACGATAATCCCGACAGTGAGAACGCCGGACAGACAAGTAGCTTTGGGAACGTTGCGCACCACCGACACGGGCGAATTTGCGCTGACTTTCAAAGCCGAAGACGAAGACATCCGCGACAAGCGACAAATTTACACGTATGAACTGCAAATTGACGTAACCGACGGCAGCGGCGAAACGCAAAGCGCATCGCATTCCATTCGTCTGAGCGATAACCCGCTGCAATTGAACGCACACATACCGGAACAGGTGCGCATAGGCGTGGACTCCCTGAAATACAGATTAGATGTAACCAATTTAGATAACGTTTCCACCCCTGCGGAGGTACGTGTGGAACTGTATGCACTGCAATCGCCGCCGCGCCGACTGTTGCGTCCCCGCCTGTGGACAGGTATCCGTGTGGATACGGTGGCAATGCCGTACAGCACATTTGTGGCCACTTTTCCATCCGACGTCTTCGGAAATGAGGACAATCCGTACAGTTACCCGAAAACAGGATTGGCGGCTGCATGGTCTGTCAATACCGCTTCCGCGACGGAAATCAATCTGGACGAACTCGCCAAGCTACCCAACGGCAATTATTTGCTGAAGTTCGCCGCGCACAACGAACAGGGCAGTATTGCAGACTCCATGTCGATGACCGTGCAACACGTCGATTCGGCAATCCTCCGAATGAACCAATGGATAATGCCGTTGAAAACCGAAGGAGAACACGGCGACTCGGCCGTTTTCTTCATTGCAGGCGGACAGGACGGATCATTTGTCCGTTGCGACGTGCTTTTCAACGATAGGGTGGTGGAACAAAAAATATTGAACGTGGGCGCTATCCCGCAAAAATTTTGTTTCCCCATCAAAGAAGAATACTTCGGCGGCTTTGCCGTGCAGTTTGCCATGGTGCGGGAAAACCGCTTCTATTCCGAACTACATGAGATAAAAGTGTCCCGTGCCGACAAAGAATTGGACGTCGTCTTCCAATCGTTCCGCAGCCGTTTGTTGCCCGGCGAAAAAGAGAAATGGACGCTCACCGTAAAGAACAAACAAAACGGCGCGGAAACGGCAGAAATGGCAATAACGCTGTATGACGCCGCATTGGAAACGTTTTTGTCGCATAGCTGGCAACGTGTTTTTCATGCGCCCAGTTATCACGGAAATTATGTCTGGTACAAACCGTATGCGAATTTGCAGGACAGAACGATTGTACAACCTCTCCGCGAAACAGGTTCTATCGTTGGGCTATATGGAAATGTAGCCGCCAGAGTCGGAAGCCGAGCTGTGATGAAGAATCTGGATACGGGCGGTGAAGTCGCTAATCCCATCCTTTCTGGCGTTGAAATTGTTCCGGTCATCCGCGACAATTCGCAAAATATCCCCCTGCGTACCAATTTTGCCGAAACCGGCTTTTTCTACCCCGCCCTGCGTACCAACGAAAAAGGCGAAATAACGGTGGAGTTTACCATTCCGGACGCACTGACGCGCTGGAACATGTTGGGATTCGCCCACACCAAAGACTTTAAAACAAGTTTCGTCACCCATTCGCTCGTCACGCAGAAGCAAATAGCTGTTAGCGCCCACTTGCCGCGTTTTTTCCGTCAGGGAGATACGCTGTTGCTGTCCGCAAAAGTGCACAATCTTATGGAGGCCGACCATAAGGCAACCGTGACCATGCATCTTTACGACGCTTTCACCATGCAGTCTGTCGATGCGAAAATATTGAAGTCGGCGGCAGTGCAAACCGTGCAGACAACAAAAGGACAAAGCGCCGGCGTGCAATGGAAATTAGTCTTGCCGGACGACATGCAGGCGCTCTCTTACCGGCTGACGGCGCAGGCGGGCAACTACACCGACGGCGAAGAACGGAGCGTTCCGGCGCTTTCCGGAAGGTTGCCGGTCACCGAAGCCATGCCGTTCATGGTGCGCGGCAATGGAAAAGCAGATTTTCGTTTTGATAAACTGGCGGACAACACCTCAGGCACGCTGCAACACAAACGACTGACGCTGGAATATGCCGCCGACCCCGCATGGTATGCGCTACAGGCGTTGCCTTCGCTTATGGAAAATGCAGGCGAAAGTACGGAGCAGGCTTTTGCGCGTTTCTACGCCAACAGCGTGGCGCAGAAGACCGTCGGCACGCCGCGCATCCGTCAGATGTTTGAACAGTGGCGATCCATTCCCGACAGCAAGGCGCTACTTTCCAACCTCGAAAAAAATCAGGAACTGAAACAGACATTGCTCGCAGAAACGCCATGGGTGACGCAAGCCGCCAGCGAAAGCGAACGCAAAAAACGCATCGGCTTGCTGTTTGACGTCAATCGTACGGAAAAAGAACAGGTGGACACGTGGAACAAGTTAAAACTCATGCAGTCCTCAAACGGCGGTTTCGCATGGATTGCGGGAATGCCCGAAGACAGGCACATCACGCAACACATCGTCAGCGGGATGGAACACCTGCGGCAGATAGGCGCGCTGCCCCGCATCGACGGGACGAACGACGTCATTGAGCGAGCGATGGAGTATTGCGACGCGCGTATTATGGATGATTACAGCCGGGCGCAGGCACAACCGCCCGTCGACAAGAAACGGCAGATAGACCCCGTCCAGTTGCATTATCTCTACATGTGCAGCTTTTCGCAACGCCGTCTGTACGGCAACGAAGAGGCATTCAAATTCTACATGGCTCAGGCGGAAGAATACTGGACGCGTTTCAATCTTTACGAACAGGCGATGACTGCCATATTCATGCACCGCTACGGAAAGACGGACGTGGCGCAAACCATCCTGCGATCGTTGAAGGAGCGTGCCCAAACAAGCGACGAGATGGGCATGTACTGGGACGACAATCAGCATGGCTGTTTTTGGTATGAATCGCCCGTGGCAACGCAGGTGATGCTGATAGAAGCCTTCAACGCCTTGGGCAGTGACACGCAGGCAGTGGAGGAAATGAAATTATGGCTGTTGCGCAACAAGCAAACCAACGAATGGAGCAACACCAAAACCACTACAGACGCCGTGCATGCCCTGCTTGCCAACGATTACGACCTGTTTGAAGAAAGTGGCAACCCGCTGGAAATCCGTATCGGCGGAAAGTCTTTGAAGAAGGCGGCTACCGAATCGCTAACAGCAGAGGCGGGCAGCGGATATGTCCGCACCTCGTGGAGCGATAGAGATATTACGCCCTCTATGGCAAGCCTGCGGGTAGTCAATCCAAACAACAACACAACCTGGGGCGCTATGTATTGGCAGTATCTTGAGGATGCGGACAAAGTGACGTCCGCCGGAACACAGTTAGCGATCGGCAAACAACTGTTCGTACGGCGGGCAGCTCCGACGGGCAAAACGCTGACGCCGTTCAGCCGTCTCAATGTAGGCGATGTGGTGACAGTGCGGCTGGAAATACGCGCTGACCGCGATTTTGAATATGTCCATCTGAAAGACCTGAGGGCTGCCACGCTGGAACCCGTCAAATCGCTGTCCGGTTATCGTATGCAGGGCGGACTGAGCTATTATGAAAGTGTCAAGGACATATCGGTCAATTTTTACATCCGCCATCTCCCTAAAGGCGTTTACGTGATTGAATACGACCTGCGCGTCACCCATGCAGGCGACTGCTCCAACGGCATAGCCTCCATACAGTGCATGTACGCGCCCGAGTTTAACGCCCACAGCGAAGGGAAAAGAATCCTCTCGCAATGACCCGGCAGGCAGGGCGCGTAAAACCCAAAGACTTTTTACACACTTAATGTTGATTGCACCATGCAGAGCCACACAAAAAAGATAGCAGCCGTTCATGACCTTTGCGGATACGGTCATGTGTCGCTCACTGCCGTGATACCCATACTTTCCGCAATGGGCGTACAGGTATGTCCGTTGCCCACCGCAATATTGTCGGCGCACACGCAGTACGCCGGATTCAGTTTTCTCGACCTTAGCAAGGAAATGCCCCGCTTCATCGACCATTGGAAACAATTGGACATGCGTTTCGACGCCATTTACAGCGGTTATCTCGGTTCGCCCTCGCAGGCGGATATCGTTGCCGCGCTGATAGATGATTTTGCGGGCGACGGGCAACTTGTCGTGGTGGATCCCGTGTTGGGCGACAACGGCAAGTTGTATGCCTCTCTGCATTACGACATGGTGGCGGAGATGCGCAAGCTGATACAAAAAGCGGTGGTAGTGACCCCCAACCTCACCGAGTTGTTGCTGCTGCTGGACAAGCCGTATAAGAACGAGGTGACGGCGGCGGAAATGAAGGCCTATATGAGGGCGCTCTCCGAGACGGGACCCGACACGGTGATTGTCACCAGCGTGCCGGAAACCGTTCCCGAACGGACTACCTCCGTGATGGCCTACAGCAGGAGCAGCAACCGTTTCTGGAAAGTGTCGTGCGCCTACTTGCCCGCTCATTACCCCGGCACAGGGGACGCTTTCACCAGCGTGATTACCGGATCGTTAATGCAGGGCGACAGCCTGCCCATTGCACTCGACCGCGCCGTGCAATTCATCCTGATGGGTATCCGCGCCACTTTCGGCTATGACTATGACAATCTGGCAGGAATATTGCTCGAGCGCGTCTTGCCCGCCTTGCAAGCGCCTGTGCAAATCGGCAGTTACGAATATTTTTAATGATTTCAGATTTATACGTTTTTTTATGAGTGCATCCAGTCAGTTGGAAAAACTTCTTTTGGAAAGGATATTGGTGTTGGACGGCGCCATGGGTACCATGATACAGCCTTACGGTTTGACAGAAGCCGATTTTCGCGGCAAGCGGTTTGAGCGCCATCCCGTAGATTTGCGCGGCAACAATGACCTGCTCACCCTTACGCGTCCCGACGTGATACGCGACATCCACGATCAGTATCTGCAAGCGGGCGCTGACATCATCACCGCCAATACGTTCAATGCAAATCGTTTGTCGCAGGACGACTATCAACTGGGGCATATCGTACAGGAGCTTAACCGCGAAGGAGCGGCATTGGCAAAGGATGTGGCGCAGCGACGCAGCACGCCCGACAAGCCGCGTTTCGTCGCCGGAACGATTGGGCCTACGGGCAAATCAGCCTCCATGTCGCCCGATGTGAACAATCCCGCCTATCGATCGGTGACTTTCGACGATTTAGCGGAAGCCTATGCCGAACAGGTACGCGGGCTGATCGACGGCGGAGCGGACATCCTGCTGTGCGAAACCGTGTTCGACACGCTGAACGTCAAGGCGGCGCTCTTCGCCATTGACCGCGTGTTTGCCGAACGACGCCTGCGTTTGCCCGTCATGGCCTCGGCAACCATCACCGACATCAGCGGGCGTACGCTTTCGGGACAAACCATTGACGCGTTCCTCTATTCGGTGATGCACTTCCCGTTGCTGAGCGTGGGCATCAACTGTGCGCTGGGCGCAAAACAGATGCGTCCCTACTTGGAAGAACTGTCGCGGCGAGCGCCCTTTTATGTAAGCGTACACCCCAACGCCGGTTTGCCCAACCAGTTTGGCGGCTACGACCAATCGCCCGAAGAAATGGCGGACATCATCCGCGACTTCACCGACCACCGTTTTGCTAATATCGTGGGCGGATGCTGCGGTACCACGCCCGACTACATCCGCCGCATCGCGCAGGCGACCGCAGGCGTTGCCCCGCGTGTCGTGCCGCCGCGACCGACGTCCCTGTTGCTGTCGGGCATGGAACCGGCGGTAGCCGACGAAAGCGCTAATTTCATGAATATCGGCGAACGTTGCAATGTGGCAGGTTCGGCAAAATTTGCGGGACTTATCCGCGACGGAAAGTTTGATGAAGCGGTTGCTATTGCCCGCGCGCAGGCAGAAAACGGAGCGCAAGTGATCGACGTGAACATGGACGACGCCATGCTGGACGCAAAAGCCGCCATGACCACCTTTCTCAATCTGCTCGCTTCCGAACCCGACGCCGCCCGACTTCCGGTGATGGTTGATTCATCCAAATGGGAAGCGCTGGAAGCGGGTTTGAAATGTCTTCAAGGAAAATCCATCGTCAATTCCATCAGTTTGAAAGAGGGTGAAGACGCTTTCCGCGAAAAAGCCGATCTTGTCCGCCGTTATGGCGCCGCCGTGGTAGTGATGGCTTTTGACGAGCAGGGGCAGGCAACAGACTATGACCGCCGTATCGCCATCTGTGCCCGCGCTTACCGAATCTTGACCGACGAGCTGCACTTCCCCGCCGCAGACATTATTTTCGACCCCAACGTGCTGACCATCGGCACAGGCATTAAGGAACACGACAATTTTGCGGTCGATTTCCTGAGCGCGGTGCGCTGGATTAAGTCCAACCTGCCCTACGCGCGTGTCAGCGGGGGGATAAGCAACCTCTCGTTCGCTTTTCGCGGCAACAACCCTCTGCGCGAGGCGATGCATTCCGTGTTCCTGTACCACGCCATCCGCGAAGGGATGGACATGGGCATCGTCAATGCAGGCGCATTGCCCGTGTATGACGACGTACCCGAAGACCTGCGCGCCGCGCTGGAAGACTTGATCCTCAACCGTCGTGCAGACGCCACCGAACGGTTGCTGGAAATGGCCGAGCATCTGAAGTCCGCCGAAAGAACGCCGGAGCGCAACACCCATCAGTGGCGTTCCCTCCCGCTGGAAGAACGCATCAGGCACGCGCTGGTGAAAGGCGTCGCCGACTACATGGAAGCCGACATGGAGGAGGCGCGGCAGCATTATTCGCCCGCCCTGTCCATCATCGAAGGCCCGCTGATGAACGGCATCAACGAGGTGGGCAACCTCTTCGGGGAAGGAAAAATGTTCCTGCCGCAGGTAGTCAAAAGCGCCCGCGTGATGCGTCGCGCCGTGTCGTACCTGCAACCGTTCATCGAGCAGGAAAAAGCCTCAGGCAAATCCGCCGGCAAAATACTGCTGGCAACGGTCAAGGGCGACGTGCACGACATCGGTAAAAACATCGTCAGCGTAGTGCTGTCATGCAACAATTACGAAATCATTGATTTGGGTGTGATGGTGCCTTGCGAAAAAATCATTTCCGCCGCACGCAAACAACAGGTGGACATTATCGGATTGAGCGGGCTGATCACCCCTTCGCTGGAAGAGATGAAGCACGTCGCCGAAGAAATGGAACGTTGCGGACTCACGCAGCCGCTAATGATTGGCGGAGCTACCACCTCGAAACTGCACACGGCCATCCATCTGACCTCCGCCTATCGGCAGCCCGTGGTGCACGTGCGGGATGCCTCAAGAAGCGTGGCGGTAGCCAACTCGCTGCTCTCGAAAGACGTCCATTTTGTGGACGAACTGCGGGAAGAGTATCGCCGCCTGAGCGAGGACTACGAAAAAACAGCATCTGCCGCCGTCAAACTGTCGCTGGCGCAGGCACGCGCCAACCGTTTGCGCATCAACTGGAAAGACCTGCCGCCCGTCAAGCCCGCGTTCACAGGCGTCCATTCGTGGCGCGACTATCCCATAGAGGAACTTCGCCCGTTCATCGACTGGACGTTTTTCTTCCTCGCCTGGCAGCTGAAAGGCAAATATCCGCAAATCTTCGACCACCCCGACGCCGGCACAGAAGCCCGCAAGCTTTACGACGACGCCAACCGTATGCTCAACCGCATTATCGCGCAAAAAGCGCTCGTCGCCAACGGCGTGTTCGGCCTCTTTCCCGCCGCCGCCGACGGCGACGACATTGTCGTATATACCGACCAAACACATACCGCCCCCCTTTGCACACTTTTCCATTTGCGCAACCAAACACGCCGCGCGGGACAAGCCAACCCCGCACTTTCGGACTTCATCGCCCCCAAAGAAAGCGGCTACAACGACCATATCGGCGTTTTTGCCGTCACCGTGCAGGGCGTCGAACAACTGGCAAAAGAATACCAAACCCAAGCCGACGACTACAGCGCCATCATGGTGAAAACGCTGGCAGACCGTCTGGCGGAAGCTTTTGCCGAAGCGTTGCACCGCCAAGTGCGCCGGAAATACTGGGGCTACGAAACGCCCGACGCCCCGACCGAACAAGGCATACGTCCCGCACCCGGTTATCCCGCCTGCCCCGATCATTCCGAAAAAGCAACCATATTCCACCTGCTGGACGCCCCCTCCTTCGGCATGACGCTGACCGAATCCTTCGCCATGAAACCCGCCGCCTCCATTTGCGGCTGTATATTCGCCCATCCGCAAAGCCGCTACATCAATGTGGGAAGCATTACCGACGATCAACTGGAAGACTATGCCCGTCGCAAAGGCATAACCACAGAAGAAGCAAGACGGTGGATAAGTTGACGCGGGAAGAGGGCGTTCCAATATCCGATGCCGTCGCCCCCGCGTTTGATCTATTCAAATACATCGCCTCCATATCCGCATACCTCGCACGCTGATCTGAATACATCGCACGCTGATCTGAATACCTCGCCTCTGTATGCGAATACATTGCCTCTGTATGTAAATACAACGCTTCTGTATGTAAATACAACGCTTTTGTATGCAAATACCACGCGATTGTATTCAAATACCATGCGATTGTATTCAAATACCATGCGATTGTATTCAAATACCATGCGATTGTATTCAAATACCATGCGATTGTATTCAAATACTTAGCCTCGGTATTCGAATACAATGTACTGCGTATTCAAATACAATCGCTCGGTATTCAAATACCATGCGATTGTATTCAAATACAATCGCTCGGTATTCAAATACAATGTACTGCGTATTCGAATACCATGCGATTGTATTCAAATACAATCGCTCGGTATTCAAATACAATCGCTCGGTATTCAAATACAATCGCTCGGTATTCGAATACAATGTCTCCGTTTTTGAATACAATGTCTCCGGATTCGAATACAATTCTTTCGTTTTTGGATACAATTCTTTCGTAGCCGAATACGTTGGTTTCGTATCAGAATACAATTCTTTCGTTCTGGAATACAATTCTTTCGTATCAAAATACAAGGCTAAATCTTTTTTGAGGCGCTATGGCCTTTTTGATGAGGATGATTATTAACCACAGAGATCACGGAGGGCACAGAGAAAAAATAAACTCTGTGTTCTCTGTGTCCTCTG
>JAISWR010000025.1 GCA_031270985.1 Bacteroidales bacterium
GAAGCGGAAGCCCGCGCCGCCGACCTGCAAGCCTGCGGCATCGACGAACAGTACCTCAACAGGCTGAAAGAAAGCATCGCACAGTGCGAACTCCTGCTGAACAGGCCTGCGCAAACAAGGGACGAACGCAAACTGTACACCGGCAGCCTCAAACAGCTGTTTGCCACCGCCGACTCCACCCTCTACGACGAACTGGATCAGCTCATCGACCTGTTCAGGAACACCGCGCCCGACTTTTTCACGCTGTACAAAAGCGCACGCAACGTGATCTATCCCACCGGAGGAAGAAGAAAACGAATAACGAATAATGAATAATGTAGGGGCAACCCTGTGTGGTTGCCCTGCTGAAAATAGCGAATAACGAATAGCGAATAACGATGAAAACCGACCGTCATATCACATCTTCCCGTCCGGCCGCGTACATTGCGGCGCTGACGGCCGTGTGCGGCTCCGCCCTGCCTCCGTGAGGGCGGAGCGTGATGACGCCGCGCTTTCCCGCAGCGCGGCTTTGGCAACAATACCGCTGCCGCATCACAATTACGGCATTTCCGGCAGAGCGAGTTCGTGCTCTTTCCGGACGGGAACCGACGAACGGCGGCGCCTTTACGCCTGAAATAGAGGCAAAAATAAATTAGTATGGTAACTTTAAATTTTAGAAAAATGAATTATGGTACTAAAAGATACAGATTTGCGTTCAAACCGTCAAGAATATATTTTTACGGGCTTATTTTGGTTTTTATTAGCGTATTAACGATATTCTTTCCACATAATCAGTACGTAAAAATTTTTTGCAGTATATTGCTATTGACCTTTTTTTGTCTCGTATATTTTGACAAGAACGCAAGGAAATACAGGGATAGCCAGCTCTCTTATTTACCAAAGTGGGTTTTATCGAAATGGACATTTTGGACATTATTGGCATTTTGGACATGCATGTCAATATTTCAATTTATTTAGTGTATATGAGGCATAATCACAGTATGCTACTGGCGGACAACTACACTGTGTCTATATTCATCGGCTGTATCGGATTGATGTTTCATCATATTTTGGCAGTTGATGTGATCAGCCGGTTGCTTTTGGTGGCCAATACGGATTCTACCGTCCACGTTGGTTAACGCTTTTGTTGCACGATCCTCGCAGTAATTTGCGTATTTGAGGTTGTTTCAAAAACAATGAATAAACGGAGGTCGAAAGTCACAGGTTTTCGTAAATTGCATCTAAGGGCTGTTGCTTGATGGCAACAATTTGAAATGCACCCGGCCGCTACGAATGATTTGTTTTTCATCACAAAATACCATATTTATGCTATTGTTATTGACACAAAAATATATAATTTTGCACTCCAAACTATACCAAATATCGCTATGATTTATTTGAAAAATACGCGGTGGCTGACAGGCGCCGTAGTGAGTTCTCTTTCGGTGGCTGCATCGGCGCAGCCCCGCGCGGAAAAACAGGAGCAGAAACCCATGAACGTACTGTTCCTCATTTCCGACGACATGCGCGCCGAACTGAACATATACGGCAGTCAGTTGGCACGTACGCCCAACCTGGATCAATTGGCGCGGCAGGGTGTGCGTTTTGAACGCGGTTATTGCCAATATCCGCTCAGCGGGCCGTCACGAACATCGCTGTTGACGGGACGGCGTCCTACCACCAGCGCTGTGTACGGCAACGGCAACCGTGAGTTTTTCGGCGCTACTTATCCGGACTGGATCAGTCTGCCGAAATATTTCCGTCTGAACGGATATGCGGCCTTGCGCACAGGCAAAGTGTTTCACGGAGGCATCGACGACACCGACGCATGGACGGAAGGAGGCGAAGAACGCCGTTGGAGTGTGCCGGTGAGCAAACCCGATCCTGCGAGTATCTCCGAAGAAGAGGCGTATGCCCGTTATGCTCGGGATTTGCCCAAACTTACGCCCGGCCCGCTGACGTCAAAATTGAACACCGACCGTTGGGAAGCCGTTGAAGGCGCCGCCGTAGAGCAACAAGGCGACACCAAAGTAGCAAACCGCGCCATTGAATATATCAGACGCAGCAAGGAAACGGGACAACCGTTCTTCATCGCTTGCGGTTTTTCCAAACCTCATTCCCCGCTGGTGGCGCCCAAACAGTTTTTCGATCTGTATCCACCCGAAACCGTTCCGTTGCCCGTGGATTTCTCTTCGTTGCCCGTGGTGCCTGTCGGCTTTCCTGCCGGATCTATCCGCATGAACAACGCCGACCTGTTCATCAACCGTTCCGCTTCGCCCGAAGAAGCCCGCGACATGATCCGTGCCTATCTGGCGTGTGTCAGCTACGTGGACTGGAACATCGGACGGGTGATCGAAGAACTTGACCGGCAAGGGTTGCGCGACAACACCATCATCGTGTTTTGGAGCGACCACGGTTACCAACTCGGCGAAAAAGGCAAATGGTCAAAAGCCGGTTCGCTGTGGGAACAGGGCGCACATGTGCCGTTCATCATCCTCGACCCCCGCTCCAAAGGAAACGGCAATTCGTCACCGCGTACGGTGGAATTGCTGGACATCTATCCGACTTTGGTGGATTTATGCGGATTGCCGCAATACAAAGATCTCGAAGGTGTGAGCCTGCGCCCGTTGCTGGATAATCCATATGCGGAATGGGACCGACCCGCATATACGATTTGGAACGAAAACAGCAAAGGCATCACAGGCGTGGTAGTGCGGACGGAGCGTTGGCGTTATGCCGAATTTTTCGGCAGAGGCGCAGGCGCTTTCCTCACAGACCCCATCAACGACCCCAACGAATTGCGCAATCTCGTCACCGACCCGAAATATAAAGACGTAGTTGCCAAGTTGCACAAACTCGCAGCGGATTACGTAAAAGGCAAAACGGAACTCCCGCCAACGAAATAGCGACTGCACGGATTGTTTTGACGCGCTTCACTGTCTTGGATAATCTTTCAGCGCTTCACGCAGCCGTGACAGAGCGGTTTTTATTTGTGTTTTTACGGTATTTTCCGAGATGGACAAGGTTTCGGCAATCTTCGTGTAGCTCATTTCTTCGTCGCGGCTTAGCAGGAATACCTTACGGCACTGCGGCGGAAGGGCATTTATGGCTTTGCGGATGATATCCGACAATTCCTTTTCAAAGAGTCCTCCCAGCGGATAATCGTCGTTCCACGGGATAAGTCTCCCCTGTATATCCTCGTCAAAGCTTTGCGTTTCGATCTTTTTCTTCCTGAGATATTGCAGACAGGTATTTTGCACCGATTTAACCAGATATTGCCTTTCGGATATGGTGATTACCAGAAAATCGCGCCTTTCCCATATAGCGAGAAAAGTATCCTCTACCATCTCTTCCGCCAGTACCTTGTTGCGCATGTACTCATAAGCAATCGTGCAAAGCATAGCATAATGCGCTACATACATTCTCCGAAAATCATCTATGTCCAAATGCCGCTTTTTTAGAAAAAACAAAGATATATCATCGGACTGAGAAATAAAAATCTGCCGGAATTATTTCTTTTTAACCCAACTTGGGAAAAATTGTCACAAAAATGTCGGGGAACGAGGCAGTTTGTGGGGCGTCAAATTTGAATATGCGTCATAATTAGTCGCTCCTTATCAATACCCATCAAGCGACATTCAGTAAAAAAGTTTCGGATAAAACCCACCGAAAAAAGACAGTCCGAAAAAGTCGTTTGACTTTTTCGCTATCCCGTTACACCTGTCGATGACTTTTTTACACATCTTTGCATCCGTGGGAAAGGTCGTGTTGTTCTCCTGAACCGTCGTGTCCCAGAGATGCCATCGCTAATGTTTCATCCCGGAACCGGACTCGTGAAGCCGAATGCTGTATGCGAAAATCTTCGCAATCCCTTCCTCGCCTATCCGTTTGCGAAAATGAACAAAGTCGCTCGGATCAAAGGGAAACTTGTGCTCAAAGCAACGAAAACCGCAAAAATACTGCATGTACGGATTTTCTATCCACAACTTGGGTAGCGTTTCATCTCCCAAATTTTTCAGCTGCTTTAAAAGCAAACATCCAACCATCAGGCGGATGGGTACGCTTGGTGTATCAACAGAAGAATAAAGCGGGGAAAACTCATCTTCAAAGTATTGCCAATCGATCCTATCGGCTAAAAGAGCCAACGCATGGCGCTTGTCTATCATGTCCGTCAGCATCGGGCGGAATAATTCCCGCTGATTTTTATCGGGTAATTTGCCTAACATGGGGGTTATTTTTAGTTACCGGTTTTATGCCACA
>JAISWR010000044.1 GCA_031270985.1 Bacteroidales bacterium
CTTTACTCTTTATTACATTTTTTACATTTAAATCACTTATATATAATTAATTGCAGCGAAAAAGCGCCGACAAAATTTTTTATTACTAAAGAACAAAAATACATTTTTTTGAATAATATTTCACCTGTTCGCAAAAAAAAAGGAACGACCGGAGAATGGCATGAGACGCGAATATGAAATTTCTGCCGTTACAGCCGTTTTCCCGAAACAGGAAAATCGACTTTGAGGACGCAAATGCAAAAAATATTTTAAAATATTTGGCTATTTGTCCATTTGTCTAAACTTTTATGCTAAAGTTTAGACAAATGTAATTTCACAACACCTCATGCGGGATGAGCCTGTTGTTGTCAACAATAGCTTTACTCCGTCGGTTGCGGCTGTTCGGACTGAATCGGTTGGATGGGCAGCGACGGTGTGTTCATGGTGGGTACTGCGGCAGGATCAACAGCATTTTCCACCTGCGAATCTATCACCGAACCTCTCGTCGAAACGTTTCTACTCGTGATAAGCATAGTAGCGATCAGACACAATGCCACCACCGACGTTGCCAGCGTCCATGTCGCTTTCTCAAGAAAGTCGGTAGTTTTGCGAACGCCCAATATTTGATTCGATGACGAAAAATTGGCAGCCAAGCCGCCGCCCTTTGAATTTTGCACCAATACGATGATGGTCAGCAAAATACAGACAATAATAATTAAAACGGATATAACGCTATACATATTAATATCATGTTTTTTTTAGATGTTCAATTTGCGTTGCAAAGTAAGTATGTTTTTCCGGATATTTCAAAATTAATTGCTGATAAATTTTTATTGCCTTCTGTTTATGCCCCTGTTCGGCATAAATTTTTGCCAAAGTTTCGGTAGCGAAATTTGTTTGATCATCTTGCAAACCCGCAGATAAATCTGCTTGATAGTCGGTATCGCAACGGGCAATTTTCGGATTTGTTTTCAAAAATTTGTCTATCAGTTGGTTCTGGTTAATGTTGTTCGGAGTGTTTGGCGCCAGATATGTTTCGCGCAACCATTCGTCTGTATGGTACAGATAGCGGTACAGCACGTCGCGACTGTGGACGCACAGGGATGATTTTTCGAGTTGCCGGTTCAGCAAGGGATTTCCGTTCCGTGACATGCATTGAAGCAGCAACTGGTGGGCAACATGGAACCACGGATACGTTGCTGTCAATTGTTCCAGATCGTCCGACAACGTTTCCGTTTGTTCGGGATGGTGCAGCAATTCCGTCAATTTTTCAGGATGCATAGCTTTTGGGGGATTAATTGCCCAGTTCGGAGATGAATTTTACCCGCACCAACCGTATGTCTTCTTCCGAGTATTCGTTGTCGTCCAACACTTTCAGCGCATCGTCGATGGACTCGGTTTCCGCTTCGTTTTTGAAGTAGTTGTAGATTTTGTCGCGATGTTCATCGTCCAGCACTTGGTTAATGTAGTAATCCAGATTCAGTTTCGTGCCGGAATTAACGATAGCTTCAATTTCCGTCAGCAGTTCCGGAATATCCAGATTTTTTGTTTCACAGATGTCTTCCAATGCCACTTTTCGGTCAATTGCTTGAATGATATACACTTTCAACCCCGATTTATTGATGACGGACTTCACCACCATGTCCTGAGGGCGGATGATTTCCTTTTCCTCCACGTATGCTTTGATGACATCCACAAAGTCTTTCCCGTAGCGTTGTGCTTTTCCTGCGCCGACGCCGGAGATGTTTTGCATCTCAATCATGTTCACCGGGTATTGTATGCACATGTCTTCCAGCGAAGTATCCTGAAAAATGACAAACGGGGGCAGATTTTTTTGTTTGGATATTTTTTTGCGGAGGTCTTTCAGTATTTTGAACAATTCATCGTCCACAGTACTGCTTTTTCCCGCCAAATTTACCGTTGTTTCTTCCTCGTCTTCCGTATATTCATGGTCTTCGGACAGCATGATGGAATACGGTGTATCCAGAAATTCCGTGCCTTTGCGCGTGAGTTTCAGCAGTCCGTAATTTTCAATTTCTTTCTGCAACAAGCCTACCACCAACGCTTGCCGCAACACCATGTTCCAGAAACGTTCATCTTTTTCATCGCCCGTGCCGAACATTTCCAGTTTGTGGTGTTTGTAACTTTTGATGGCGCTGTCGGCGTGACCGGCGAGGAAGTTGGCGATGTGCTCCGTTTTGAATTTTTCCTGCAATTCCAGAATGGCGCTGAGGGCGGTGACCAGATACTGTTCGCCTTCAAACTGCGCTTTCGGGTGGCGGCAGTTGTCGCAGGTTTCGCAATTGGACTCCGTATATTCTTCGCCGAAATAATGTAGCAGCAGTTTGCGGCGGCACAAGGCGGATTCGGCGTAAGCAACAGTTTCCAGCAGGAGTTGCTTGCCTATTTCCTGTTCGGCAACGGGTTTGCCTTGCATGAATTTTTCCAGTTTCAGGATGTCTTTGTAACTGTAAAAGGAGATACAGTTCCCTTCGCCGCCGTCGCGTCCCGCACGTCCTGTTTCCTGATAGTAGCCTTCGAGGCTCTTGGGGACGTCGTAGTGAATCACATAACGGACATCCGGTTTGTCAATACCCATGCCGAAAGCAATGGTAGCCACAATCACGTCCACTTCCTCCATCAGGAACTTGTCTTGATTGGTGGAGCGGGTGGCGGCATCCATACCGGCATGATACGGTAGCGCTTTGATGTTGTTGACCTGCAACAGTTCGGCAAGTTCTTCCACCTTTTTGCGACTCAGACAATATATGATCCCTGATTTTCCCGCATTATTTTTGATGTGCTTGATAATTTCCTTTTCGGCATTGATTTTCGGACGCACCTCATAATACAGGTTGGGGCGATTGAATGACGCTTTAAATATCTGAGCGTCCAACATGCCAAGATTTTTTTGAATGTCATGTTGCACTTTGGGTGTGGCTGTAGCGGTAAGCGCCATGATGGGCGCTTCGCCTATTTCGGCGATGATCGGACGTATGCGGCGGTATTCCGGACGGAAATCGTGTCCCCATTCCGAAATGCAATGCGCCTCGTCAATAGCATAGAATGATATCTCTAACTGTCTGAGAAACTGTACATTTTCGTCTTTTGTCAATGACTCTGGCGCAACATACAACAATTTGGTTTTCCCGATGAGAATATCCTCTTTCACCTTGTTAATCTGCGCTTTATTGAGCGATGAATTAATAAAATGCGCTACGCCGTCTTCCGACATAAAATTCCGCATGGTGTCCACCTGATTTTTCATCAGCGCAATCAGCGGAGAAATGATGATTGCCGTGCCGTTCAGCATCAGTGCCGGAAGCTGGTAACACAGCGATTTTCCTCCTCCTGTGGGCATCAGTACAAACGTATTTTTTTTGTCCAGCACATGTTGAATGATAGCTGCCTGATTCCCTTTGAATGTAGAAAAACCGAAATACTTTTTCAGATTCGCAACCAATATGTTTTTTGCCTCTTTTGTCATTTATACCTCTTATTTCTGACTATATTTCACGAATGATTTGACGATTCAAATATACGACATATTCAAATATGATGCCACAATAATTTTTGATGGCAAAATTTTTGATTCGATAAAAATAAGTACCTTTGCGGGTTAAAAGGCGTGTACAATTTTTGGGTAGAATCATGAATATTCCGAATAACTTCTTTTAATGATTGTTTTTTCAAAGTGCAAAACTAAAATATTTGATGATTTTCCACAAAATTTTTATCAAATAAAATATGGCAAAAGATTCAAATGGAGAGATGTCATTTCTGGAGCACCTTGAGGAACTCAGGTGGCACATTGTACGTTCGGCGGCGGCTGTGATTGTCCTGGCAGTGATAGCTTTTATTTTCAGCGGCTTCATTTTTGACAGCATATTGCTTGCTCCCAAAAATCCCGAATTTATCACCAACAGATTGCTTTGCCGGCTGGGGCGGTACGTGAATACGGAAGCCTTGTGCATCAACACAAATTCCTCGTTCATGATACAGAACATCAACATGGCGGGACAATTTTCGGCAGACATTATGGTGTCGCTGATTGTGGGTGTTATCGCCGCCTTTCCTTATATCATGTGGGAGGTATGGAAATTCATTGCGCCGGCGTTGTATGAGAAAGAGCGTCGCCATGCGCAGGGATCGGTGTGGGCGGTATCTGCATTGTTTCTTATCGGCGCCGCCTTCGGATATTTTGTGATAGTGCCGCTTTCGGTCGATTTTTTGGGCGGATACCACGCCAGCAAACAGATTGTTAATCAGATTGCTCTCAACTCATATTTTTCCACAGTGGCATACATCCCGCTGGCTACGGGCGTGGTATTTGAACTGCCGTTGCTGATGATTTTCCTCACCAAAGTGGGCGTGGTAAATCCCGGTTTTCTGGAAAAATACCGCCGTCATGCTTACATACTCCTGCTGATTCTTGCCGCCGTCATCACTCCGCCGGACGTATTCAGCCAGATTCTGGTAGTGCTCCCGCTGATACTGCTGTTTGAAATGAGTATTGTGATGACTAAAAGGACTGCCAGAAAGAATCAGCAAATCATTGAACATAAGAAGAGTTAGCAAATTCAAAGTTTCATCCGTCAATTTCATAAAAATATGGAAATATCATTGGAGCTGGTTCCTCAGGACGAGGCGTATATCCGCGAACAGACAGCATTTGCAGAACGTGCTGTCCCACAAATATCCATCATCAATTTCCCCGATCTGATGCGGTTCGACATTCGTTCGTGGGAAGCATGTCGCATGGTCGGCAATTCTCCGCTGGGCAAAATCGTCCATATCCGAGCCATAGATTTCGACCTGAATCAGCCGTTTCCGTTGAGCAGATTCTTTGCCGACAATCATATTGACAAGATATTGGTCATCGCCGGTGACAAACCGCAAGACATGAAACGCCGCATGTATCCGACAAATAGCGTAGATTTCATCCGAAAATTGTCGCACGAAATTCCGGACGTAAAGATATATGCCGGATTCGACCCCTATCGGAACAACATCCGCCATGAAATGGAATACTTGATGCAGAAGATGGATGCCGGCGCTGCCGGTTTCTTCTCGCAACCGTTTTTCGACTTGCGACTGCTGGAAATTTACGCCGAATACATACAAAACAAAGATGTGTTCTGGGGCGTCAGTCCCGTAATGAGCGACCGTTCGAAGGCTTATTGGGAAACCCGCAACAGCGCCATTTTTCCCGAATCTTTTACACCAACGCTGGAATGGAACATCCGTTTCGGCAAACAAGTCATCGAATTTTGCAAACAGCAAAACTTCAATCTCTATCTGATGCCCATTCGGATAGACCTACCCGTTTACCTGAAAGAATTGTTCGGCACAAGTTCATAATCCAAAATGTCCATTTCAACATTAAATGCATCCGAAAAAACGGAATTATATCTCAAAAAAATATGCGGTCAGAAAATACAATCATGTTTCGCATTTAAAAAATTGATGTATATTTGTAGGCTCAAACAATAATTTGCCTTAAAAATTGTTGTAAAGTATGCGTATGTTTTTCAATCATAAAACAATAAAAACGAATGAACTTTCGTCAAACTTTTTTTATCTCGTTGATTATTTGCTTGTTCATGCCGGTTGCGGTTCATGGGCAAAAGAGTTCCAAAGTAAGGAAAGCAAATGAGGAATTTTATGCGGGACATTACAGTTCTGCAGCGGACATGTTGCGTAAAGCGTACAACGCCGTCAAAAAGAATGAAGAAAAATCCGACATCCTGTTCAAGATAGGGGAATGTTACCGTTTGACTAATGAACCGGCACAAGCGGAATCTTGGTACAAAAAGGCGATTAACAAAGGCTACACCTCTCCCCTCGTCTATCTTTACCTTGCCGAAGCCAAGAAAATGAACCAAAAATACGCCGAAGCTAAGGAGGATTTCAAGAAATACAAGGAAAAGGCACCCGACGACCGGCGTGGCGAAGACGGCATTAAATCCTGCGATATGGCGCTCACGTGGATTGAAAACAGCAACGGCTATCTGGTAGAAAACATGAAGTTCTTCAATTCCCGTCAGGCGGATTTTTCGCCCATGTACGCTTCCGACGACTACACTGTTGTGTATTTCACCTCATCGCGCGAAGCCGCTACGGGAAAATCCATTAATGCGGTAACCGGTGAAAGTTTTACCGACATTTTCGTTTCCAAACTCGACCGTAAAAGAGTGTGGAGTCAGCCCGTTCCGGTGGACGGCGACATCAATACCGAATATGAAGAAGGCATGTGCTCTTTTTCGTCCGATTTCCGTACCATGTATTTCACCCGTTGCCGCAACTCCAAAAACAAAATCTATGGCTGCCAGATACTCTCTTCGCAACTGGCGAACGGGGCATGGACGAAAACCAAGGCGCTGGACATCGCCAATGACAGCATAGTGATTGCCCACCCTGCCATATCGCCCGACGACCTCATCCTTTACTTCGTGTCGGACATGCCCGGCGGGCAAGGCGGTAAAGACATCTGGAAAGTAGAACGCAAAAGCATCAACGACGAATGGGGCGAACCGGAAAATCTCGGAGCAGACATCAATACTCCGGGCGACGACATGTTCCCCTATGTACACCCCGACGGTACTTTATATTTCTCCTCCAACGGTCACATCGGCATAGGCGGGCTGGATATTTTCAAAGCAAGAAATGACGAAGGACGTTGGATAGTTGAAAACATGGGCTATCCCATCAATTCCAACGCCGACGACTTCGGCATCTCTTTTCAGGGCGAAACGGAAGAAGGCTTTTTCTCTTCCAGCCGTTCCGTACGCGGTGACGACGACATCTTCATCTTCTCATTACCGCCGCTCACTTTCAACCTTGTAGGCGTAGTGACAGATGAACGCACCAACGCCCCGTTGTCGAACGCTTCCGTGAAAATCGTCAGCAGCGACGGCATCACCAACGAAATGCCCGCGGCCGCCGACGGCACATTCAAACTGCCCATGAAACCGAATACCGATTACGTGTTCCTCGCCTCGCGGAAAGGCTATCTTAACGGAAAAGAACGCGAAACCACCAAAGGACTGGACAGAAGCAAAGATTTCCGTATCACCATCCCGCTGGCTTCCATCGAAAACCCCATTGAAGTCACCAATATCTTCTACGATTTTGCACGATGGGATTTACGCCCCGAATCAATGGTAGCGCTGGACAGACTGGTGGAAACCTTACAGGACAACCCGAACATCACGATAGAACTCGGTTCGCACACCGACTCGCGCGGCAGCGATGCGGATAACCTGACGCTTTCACAACGTCGCGCACAGTCCGTAGTGGATTACCTGATAGAAAAAGGAATTGCCGCCGACAGGCTCACACCCAAAGGCTACGGCGAAAGCCAGCCAAAGGCGGTGACCGAACAAATCGCAAAGCAGTATACGTTCCTGAGGCAGGGCGCCACCTTGACCGAAACCTATATCAACACCATACGCAATGTCGATGATCAGGAAAAAGCACATCAATTGAACCGGCGCACTGAATTTAGAGTCTTGCGCACGGACTACGAGGAAGGACAATAAGCCGCGTCGCCGGACGAATCCTTAGTAAATGATATATGCGTACGGAAACTGAAAAAATATTTGTCGGACGCGACACGGAACGCAAATACAGATCTTTGTTGCGCGCAGGAAAGAATGTTTTGCAGGACGGTACGGAGGATATACGCAGGGCATTTCATCTGGTACTTGGCGTTACGCAACAGAAAAGTGTGCTGTACGGGCAGCCCGCACTTGATTTCGGATTGGACTTGGCGCTGATTGCCGTCGAAGAGCTGGGACTGCGCAAACCGGCGGTACTGGCGTCTATGCTGTATAATTTCGTCCATTCGGGCGACATCAGGATAGAACAGGTACACAGCATCTTTGGCGAAAAAGTTGCCGTCATCACCGGCGAACTTGCAAACATATCCGGCATTTCCGTTAACGATACGGTGCATCAGGCGGAAAATTTCCGAAACATGCTGCTCTCTATGGTGACAGACATCAACGTAATCCTGATTAAGTTGGGCGAACGCCTCAAACTGATGCGCATCCTCGACTATTTTCCCGAAAAAGAACGCTATCCGTTCGCTTCCGACACCTTCTACCTCTTCGCCCCGTTGGCGCACCGGCTGGGATTGTACAACATCAAGTCGGAAATGGAGGATTTTTCCCTGAAACAAATCCAGCCGGAAGCATACCGCAACATCACCCGAAAACTTGCGGAAACCACCGCCAAACGCAACCGGTTCATCAAAGAGTTTATACAACCCATTCATGACGAACTGACACAGCAGGGATTCGACTTCTCCATCAAAGCAAGGCTCAAATCCGTGTATTCCATATATAACAAGATGGTGAAACAGCGGGTGGAGTTCGAGGAGGTATATGACCTGTTCGCCATCAGAGTGATTCTCAATTCCGAACCGAACAAAGAAAAATCCGACTGCTGGCAAGTTTATTCAGTGGTAACGGATTTCTACCAGCCCAACCCGTTGCGCATGCGCGACTGGATATCCGTACCCAAATCCAACGGATACGAATCGCTGCACACCACAGTGGTAGATACCGAAGGACGATGGGTGGAAGTGCAAATCCGCACCGCCCGCATGGACGAAATTGCAGAAAAAGGACTGGCTGCACATTGGAAATACAAAGGTGGGCAGGCAGACCAAAACATGGAACAATTGCTGGAACAAATCCGTGAAAGCCTTGATGCACCCGATTCCGGAATGACGGAACGATTAGACAACATGAAACTGAACCTTTACGCAAAGGAGATTTTTGTGTTCACACCCAAAGGCGATTTGCGAAAATTACCGGTCGGCTCTACGGTACTCGACTTCGCTTTCGATATCCATTCAAACATCGGCGCCATGTGTGTAGGCGGAAAAGTCAACGGAAAAAATGTGCCTATTCGCCACGTGTTGCAAAACGGCGACAAAGTGGAAATCACTACTTTTAAAAACCAGAAACCAAGCGCAGACTGGCTCTTGGCGGTAGTCACCTCAAAAGCACGCAACCGCATCAAAACGCTGCTGAAAGATGAAGAACGCAAAGTGTCCGAACAGGGACGGGAAATTTTATCGCGTCGTTTCAAAAACTGGAAACTCACGCTGGACGACAACGCCTTGAAGATCATCCAGAAGCTGTACCGCGTGAAGACCTACACCGAAGTGTTTGCAATGGCGGTGGACAATAAACTGGACTTCCCCGCCATCAAAGAAGCAGTGACGATAGCCGACAGGGAAGAAAAACAGAAAGTACCCGAAAAGATAGATGAACAGGCTGTAGTAAAACTCACCCGCCCGCACAAAGACAAGGAACGGGACATAATATCCGTGGACGGTAAAATCGGCGATTTGGACTATAAGCTCGCCAAATGTTGCAACCCCGTGTACGGCGACCGCATATTCGCCTTTGTCACCATCAACGAAGGCGTAAAAATTCATCGCGAAAACTGCCCCAACGCCAAACAAATGGCGGAAAGGTTCGGTTACCGTATCTTGAATGCGCACTGGGTGGACGCCGAACAGGATTCCCTCTATCAGGCCGACCTGTGGGTGACAGGCCACGACGAAATCGGCGTGGTAAACCGCCTGACGGACATCATTTCCAAAGAAATGAACACCCCCATCCGTTCCATATCCCTGCAAACCAACGGCGGAATCTTTGAAGGCACCATTTCAGTGCTGGTGAAAGACAACAACTGCTTGGACTCGCTCATCCACCGCATGAAAAAAGTAAAAAGCATCATCAACGCTTACCGGACAGCGACATAAGGCTGCTTCTTTTTTGAGACCCCGCGCGAAGCATCACACTGATACCATTGTCGCCGGTTTTACGAAAATTATTCTTTCAAAACACAGAAATACGCACTTGATCTTCATCTATATACGATATATTTTCAAAAAAAAGATCAAAAAAAGATCGAAAAAAGTTTGCGGGAAAGAAAAAAGCAGTAATTTTGCAGCCTCAAAATGCGGGTATGATGTAAGACATTTGAACTGCATTGAGGATGTTCTTTGAAAATAATGGAAAGCAAAATAGTACAGGGAAATAAATGTACTTGTCAATTTGGGTCGGGGAAAACCGGAGGGAATCAAATATTTGAAGAACTTTTATACAAAGAAGAGTTTGATCCTGGCTCAGGATGAACGCTAGCGGCAGGCTTAACACATGCAAGTCGAGGGGCAGCGGGGTAGCAATACTGCC
>JAISWR010000061.1 GCA_031270985.1 Bacteroidales bacterium
CACACACAAATGCGAAACCCAGAAAGACAACCGGCGGTATGTACCGAATGTACGGACGGATATTCATGTTAGTTCTATTTTTGATGTGGCAAAAATACAAAAAAACGGATGTCCTGACACACAACTTTCAATTTTCAATTCGCTTTGGCAGTTGGAAGAGGAACTCCAGTCCGCCGGTGGACTGGTTTTTTACGCTGATGGTTCCCTTGTGGAAGGCGACGGCGTTCTTGACGATGGACAAGCCGAGTCCCGATCCTCCGGTGTCGCGCGTACGTCCTTCGTTGACTCTGTAAAAACGTTCAAAGAGCCGCACCAGATGCCGTGCGTCGGGGATGCCGACGCCGTTGTCGGCGTACGAGAAGCGGTAGAAGCGCCTGTTTTCCTTGCACAGAGTGATCCGCACGGTGATGTTGCTGCCTGCGTGACGGATGACGTTTTCCGTCAGATTTCTGAAAATCGAATAGATCAGATTGCGATTTCCCTGCACCACCACACTGTCGGCGATGTTTGTCCTCAAGTCGATATTTTTTTCCTGCAGGGGGACTGCCATGTCGTTTTTCAGTTCTTTCAGCAGTTCTGCGATGTTCACCGGTTCGATGCGGAACGATTGCGGAGCGTCTTCTATTTTGGTAATCAGGCTCATGTCCTGTATCAGTTCGGAGAGCACAACGGTTTGGTTGTAGGCTTGCCGGATGAAGTGGCGTTCCTTTTCCGGGTTCAACCGGTGTCCCAGCACCGTTTCCAGACAGCCTCGGATGCCGGTGACGGGTGTGCGCAGTTCGTGCGTGATGTTGCCGGTCATTTCCTGTTTCAGCAGCCGGATTTTTTCCTGTTCGGAGGCGATTTTGAGGTTCATGGACTTGCCGGACTTTCCGGCGACGTAGCCGATGAAAGGCAGCATGATGATGAAGAGGGCGGAGATGCAGTACAGGAAGATGTTGTCGGCTTTCAGGAAGCGCCGCACATGGATGTCGAAAGGAAGGGCTACGCGGATGTAGCAGTTGTCGAAACGTTTGGCGTAGTAGAGGTATTCCTTGTTGTTGGAGGAGGAAGTGCGGATGTCCCTTCCTCTGCTGTGCCGTTGTGCGCTGACGATTTCGGGGCGCGTGGCGTGGTTTTCCATCTGTGCGACGCTGTCGATCACGTTGTCGTACAGCACTGCCCCTCTGTCGTCAATCCACGTCAGGCGGATGTTGGGGGGCAACAGTTTCATCAGACGGTCGAAGTCTTGCGGTATGCCGCTACTGTTTTCCAGCATCCGGTGTACCATGTCGGCGTAAGCGTCGAGTTTTTCTTCCAGCGCTTCGGTCTTGTGTTCCCGTTCGCGCGACTGTTCCAGCAGCACTACTCCTGCGGTGAACAAGAAGAAGATGACGGTGAAGTACAGTAACAGTTTCTGCTTGTAGTTGGTGCTCATGTTTGCGAAGCGTTGAACCGGTAGCCGAAACCGGGACGGCTGGAAATCAGCGAGGCATGTTCGCCGAGTTTTTTGCGCAGCCGCGTGATGTGCACGTCCACCGTACGCTCGGTGATGAAGGGGGTGTCTTTCCACACCTTTTCGATGATGTCTTCCCGCGAGAATATCCGTTGTGGGTTTTCCGCCAGCAGCGCCAGCACTTCAAACTCGGTTTTGGTCAGGAGGATTTTTTCCGCACCGATGGCGAGTTCCTTCAAGCGGAAGTCGATGGTAAGCGTGCCGGTAACCAACACGGAAGGTTCGCTGGAAGGCTGCCGTTTCAGCACGGCTTTTACCCGCGCAATGACTTCCTTTACTGAAAAAGGTTTGGAGATGTAGTCGTCGCCGCCGGCGGAGAATCCTTCCAACATGTTGTCCTCGGTGTCCTTTGCGGTGAGGAAGATGATCGGGATCTGGTTTTTGTCGTGGCGCAACTTTTCCGCCAGCCTGTAACCCGACATGCCGCTCATCATCACGTCCAGCAGAATCAGCGAGTGGAGAGGCGTCAGTTTTTTCAAGGCTTCTTCGGCGGAGTGGGCACAGGTGACCTTGAAGCCCTCGTTGGCGAGGTTGTATTCAAGCACTTCGCCGATTACAGGGTCGTCGTCAACAATGAGAATTTTTTGAGCCATGAGTTGGATATTTTCGCAAAAATAATCATTTTTTATTACTGACCGACAAATCTAAAAATAAAAACGAAAAGCGAAAATAATTTGCGGGATTCAAGATATTGTTTTATCTTTACATTTGGAAAATATGGCTTGTGCCGATTTGACAATTCGGTGCCGGATATATTGTAAGTGCAAGATAACATGTAAGATAGTATCTGATTTTAAATAACTCAAATGGGTAAAGTTTTGATTATCGGAGCCGGTGGAGTAGGTACTGTGGTGGCTCATAAGGTGTCTTCCGTACCGGATGTGTTTGGCGACGTTATGCTGGCAAGCCGCACCAAATCCAAATGTGACGCCATAGCAGCCTCTATAGGAAGCAACCGTGTGCGGACAGCACAGGTGGATGCTGGCAATGTGCCGGAATTGGCAGCGCTTATACGCGATTACCAACCGGATTTGGTCATCAATGTGGCATTACCTTACCAGGATCTGACCATCATGGACGCTTGCCTCGAAACAGGCGTCAGTTATCTGGACACCGCCAACTACGAACCGGAAGACGAAGCAAAGTTTGAATACAAATGGCAGTGGGCTTACCACGAACGATTCAAAGCGGCAGGCTTGACCGCCATTCTCGGCTGCGGTTTCGACCCCGGCGTTACCGGCGTGTTCACCGCTTATGCCGTCAAACACCATTTCGACGAAATACATTATCTGGATATTGTGGACTGTAATGCGGGCGAACACGGTCACCCTTTTGCCACCAATTTCAACCCCGAAATCAATATCCGCGAGGTGACTCAAAAAGGCAAATATTGGGAAAACGGCAAGTGGATATACACCCAACCGCACGAAATTCACAAACCGCTGAATTACCCGGGAATCGGATTTCGTGAATCCTATCTGATTTATCACGAGGAGTTGGAATCGCTGGTCAAACATTTTCCGACTCTGAAATGCGCCCGCTTCTGGATGACTTTCGGACAGGAATATCTCACCCACCTGCGTGTCATACAAAACATAGGGATGGCAAGCATTACCCCCGTCACGTACCAAGGTATGGAAATCGTACCGATACAGTTTCTGAAAGCCGTACTGCCCAATCCGGGAGAGTTGGGCGCCAACTACACGGGTTGGACGTCCATAGGATGCCGCATCAAAGGCAGCAAAAACGGCAAAGAACACACCTATTACGTATATAACAATTGCAGCCACGAAGCGGCATACAGGGAAACAGGCACGCAAGCGGTGAGTTATACCACCGGCGTTCCCGCTATGATTGGTGCAATGATGTATCTGAAAGGACTTTGGAAACAACAGGGTGTGTTCAATGTGGAACAGTTCAACCCCGACCCGTTCATGGAACAACTGAACATACACGGTTTGCCCTGGCACGAAGTACACCATGCGGATTTGGAAATGGATTGACCGGCATGTGTGAACGGAAATGACGGAACTGCATGGACAGTACTGTTTTTTGCCCGATCCATACCGTTACACAGACAGCAGCACACATAATTTTGGCGATAACGGGAAAAGACCTATTCTTTCCTCTAAAAATCCCCGTTCCGTTAAATTCTCTGCGAGCTTACCTGTCTCACACGCGCTTTCACTGCCAGCTATGTCTGCTGTTCATTATTTTGCAGTTACCCGGGATATTTCGACCAGTATTTGCCGCAGATACCTGTTGCCGTGCAATGTTTTACGCGACTGTATCTCGCTCGCCGATTCGTCGTTTCGCGGATGCAACCCTGCCCAACCCACCAGATTGCCGGTTTTTCCGAAGGCGTCCATATCATTACCAATCTACGTCCGTGCTGTTGATTACTCCGTCCAGAGAACCAGTAACAGCCTGTACGCCATGACGGTTTTTGGTGCGTCCGTGAACCGGCCGGCCAAGTGCGACCGGATCCCGTTCCCCGCCGATGATCGCTCGGATAATCTTGCGCAGAGATACATTGTTTCCCTGACCGGAAACATAATTGCTGAAACGGATATTGCACCGCTGCAATTGATTGTCCAACTGCTGTTCCGGACGAACCCTGTTTTTGGTTAGCCGGCGGCACTGTCGCGCCAACTGACTGATTTGCTGAAGGATGCCGTCCGGCACAAAACTGCCCCGCATCAAATCTTATATATTCTGCGCGGCATAATTTTGTGTGCTTTGTCCATTCCGTCGGGAATAGATCGTTCGATAGAAAAGCCATCCTCTTCTTCGTCCTGCCGTTTTCTACCGAGTAGAAATCCCCTTCGGAATTTTATTTTGGGTATGGAAAAAACATGATGAGCGATGGTCGCCGGATCGTCGCAACAGATGAACCGGCAATGTCGGATGATTATATGAAATGCACCCAAAATGGAATCCTGATATTGTTTTTTGAAAAAATATCCGTACATTTGTCAATCGAAATTAAAATTGAAAAGGGCCTATTCGTCTAACGGTTAGGACGCAAGATTCTCATTCTTGAAATAGGAGTTCGATTCTCCTATGGGCTACCACAACATCCGTAGGCACATGTCAGATGATTGTGTTTGTTCGTTAGTGATGACGAAGGCGAAAAGTCTTATGACAACAATTGCAGGTTATCCTTTTGCATCTATCACCACCACTATTTCGCCTTTGATGATCGGGCGGCTGCTCCATTCGGCGATTTGTTCCGCAATGACGCCACGCACGGTTTCTTCGTGTATTTTTGTCAGTTCGCGGGAAACGGAGATTTTGCGGTTTTCGTCGAAATAAATTTTCATTTCTTCTAGTGTTTTCAACAGCCTGTGCGGCGACTCATAGAGAATAACGGTGCGCGTTTCCTGCGCCAGTTCCGCCCATCGTTTTTGCCGTCCTTTTTTTGCGGGGAGAAAGCCCTCAAAGCAAAAGCGGTCGCTCGGAAAGCCAGAAACGACCAGCGCCGGCGCCAGCGCTGTAGCGCCCGGCAGACATTCTACCTCAATGCCTTTGGCGATACATTCGCGGACAATCAGGAAACCCGGATCGGAAATGGACGGGGTTCCGGCGTCGGACACCAATGCGAGTGTTTGTCCTGCTGTTAGTCGAGCAATGGTTTGTGCGAGCGTACGATGTTCATTGAATTTGTGGTGTGCCGTCAGCGGCTTGTTGATGCCGAAATGCCGCAACAGATTTCCGCCGGTGCGCGTGTCTTCGGCAAGTACGCCATCTGCTTGCTTCAATATCTCCAGTGCGCGTAATGTTATGTCGCCCATATTGCCGATGGGTGTCGGCACGATGTAAAGTTTGCCGCTCATCCGTGCCTGCGATGTACCAGCCGGACAAATTTGCGTGTGCTTTCCGCTTTTTCGTCCCAATTGAACCGCTGTTCAATGAAATTCAGCGCATCGGCGAGCGTTTGAAGCGTGTCCAGCGTTCTGACGGTTTCGCTGTAAAGGTCGCTACTGCCGTCGAACAGTTCGCGGATGAACAAGAAGCGGTCGTTCACACCTATCCCTTCGCTAATGCTGTGCAACGGGGCGGCTTGTAATTTCCCGGCAAGGTCTGTTTTTGAAGACACTAACGATTCATTGATGGGGTTGTATCTTTCCGGTCGAATCTTATCGGCAAGCGTACCGGCGACGGTTTCGGTTTTCTTGGACGGATGGACAGTAGCGGCAACTTTCGGTGTCTCTTCGCGGAGAATCGTCTGTTCTTGCTGTTTTACCGGATTGTACGGCGTTTCCACGACGGACGACACCTCCGCCTTAGGTTCTGTTTTTTTCGCCTCAGGCTGCTCCTGATGTTTGTGAATCAACTGTTTGTGAATCAATTTTAGCTTCAACAGTTGCTCATAAAACAGTTGTACTTTGGTGAGCACAAGGTCTAATTCGATATCCGTCAATTGTTCCTGATCGTGGAAACGGGAAACAAGTATTTTTATGAAATCTATCTCTTTTTTTAAATGTTCCGTATAGTGTTGATGCAGCATGATATAGTTACCTGAATAAATGCACAAAACCGTTTTTGGATATTTTGGGAGAAGAGCCGGATACTTCGGCGGTATAGTAATAAATGCCTTCCGCCATTTTTTCGCCGCTTTGCAAACAACCGTCCCACCGGCATCTCTTGGCGGTGATGCTGAACACCAGTGTGCCTGCCCGCGTGAAGATTTTCAGTGTCACTGTTTCTCCGTTGCTGGCGGTTACTTCAAAAATGTCGTTTTTGTCATCGCCGTTGGGTGTAAAAACATTGGGAGCTATGATAGAGTCGGCTGTTGCTTGCGCTATGTTTGCACGGTTTTCGTATGCGCCGTTTCCCCGCACGGACGAAATACTACCTGCCAACACAAGCAACCATATTAATAATCTGCTGTATTTCATTTGATTGCACATATTCTTTACCACGTATAATGTGCATCCGTACAAGACGGATGCAAGGACAAAGATAGTCATCTTTTTCCAAAAAACCAAGTTTTCCAAAAAAATGCACGGACAAAACGGAAAACCAACCCGACAGGCTCACGCAACCGTCGCAGTCCGGACGCCACTCTTTCGCCTCTGTCAGGGCAAGCCGCGTTACTTGACGGTGAATTTGGTTAACCCGAACGGTGGGCAATTATTCTCGTCCGGATTGTCCTTTCATTTTCAATGTATTGTCATACAGGTTATCGCTTATCTCGAACTCAGGTCATCAACACAGTTCATGCGGGACTTGCCTTTTGAATGTTCCGAAACGTTTCCACACAAAAAAAAGAAGAACGATTCTCCCGAACGGTTCTTCTTTAATACAACTATTAACTTATGAGAAAAAACTACTGCTATATGAAATTATTTATGTTTATTAATCCTTTGCTTAATACAGTACAATAATCGTGCCAAACTTTTTAAAACGGGAATAATGGGTAAAAAATTTTGAGGCGCTATAATCCCAAAATATCTGTTTCAGCCGGATTCTCTGTCGAGAAAGCCATATTATACGATTTCTACTCCCCTTTCTTTGAGTATTTCCAGAGCCATCTCCCGCAGACGGAATTTTTGAATTTTTCCGCTTCCGGTCAATGGAAAACTGTCCACAAAGAAAATGTATTTGGGAATTTTATGTCGGGCGATTTTTCCACGGCAAAAATCTTTGACGATTTCTTCGGTGAGTGTTGCGTCCGGATGCGTGATGATGAAAGCGCCCACTTCTTCTCCGTATTTTGGCGAGGCAACTGCCACTACCTGCACGTCTTTCACGCCACCCAAGTGGTAGAGATATTCTTCTATTTCGCGCGGATAGATATTTTCGCCGCCGCGTATGATCATGTCTTTGATGCGTCCGGTGATGCGGTAATAGCCCCGTTCGTCTTTCTCTCCCAGGTCGCCGCTGTGCAGGAATCCGTTTTCATCAATGACTTCGGCGGTTGCCTGAGGATTTTTGTAATATCCTTTCATGTTCAGATAACCGCGGCAGCACATTTCTCCGGAATCGCCGAAGGCGCACTCTTTGCCCGTTTCGGGGTTCAGCACTTTGACTTCCGTGAACGGATAGTCGCGTCCCACTGTGGTGCAACGGTCTTCAAAAGCATCTTCCAGCACGGTATGCGTCATTCCGGGCGAAGATTCGGTAAGACCGTAAACGCTGGTGATGTGTGTGATGTGCATTTTTTCGGTAACGGCACGCATCAGTTCGATGGGGCAGAGTGATCCTGCCATGATGCCTGTGCGCAACGAGGTGAGGTCGAACATGTCGAACATCGGATGATTCAGTTCGGCGATGAACATGGTGGGTACGCCATACAGCGCCGTGCAGCGTTCTTTGTGGACAGACGCCAACACGATCAGCGGGTCGAATTTTTCCACCATCACTTGCGTACATCCATGCGTCAGCACGTTCATGGACGCCAGCACCACGCCGAAACAGTGGAATAACGGTACGCAGCAGCAGAGTTTGTCATCGGCGGTGAAACCCATGCCTTCGCCCGTGAAGTAGCCGTTGTTGGCAATGTTGTGATGGGTCAGCATCACTCCTTTCGGAAAACCCGTGGTACCCGACGTATATTGCATGTTCACCACATCATGGCATTTTACCTTGCTTTTTATTTCGTCCAAAGCGCTGTCATCAACGTTTTTCCCCAGCAACAGCAATTCTTCCGTGTTATACATCCCGCGAAATTTTTCCTGTCCGATGTACACCACGTTTTTCAGCATCGGGAAACGTTCGTTTCGGGCAAATCCGCGTTGTGTCTCCCGCAGTTCGGGTATCATGGTATATACCATATCTATGTAATTGCCGTCAAATACGCCTTCGGTGATGCACAAGGTGTGTATGTCCGAATCCTGCATGAGGTATTCCAGCTCGTTTTGCTTGTAACTCGTATTAACGGTGACCAGCACCGCACCGACTTTTGCTCCTGCGTACAGGAACGTGAGCCAGTCGGGAACGTTGGTTGCCCATATTCCGACATGTGTACCCTGTCTTACGCCGATGGACATCAGTCCTTTCGCCATGTCGTCCACACGCCGGTTGAACTCCTTCCATGTAAATCTTAGATTGCGGTCGGAATAAACCAGAAATTCCTTATCCGGTGTATGTTCCGCCCAATGCTCCAGCCATTGTCCGAGCGTTTTGTCCTGCAATTGTAATTCCATGCCGTGTGCTTTTAAAAAGGAGTATATATAACGCCCAGAATCTTCGCCGCATTGCCGGATGCGTGTACGTTGTGGGCAACAATGGAATCATAATAAATGCTGTCGCCTGCTTGGAGGAGGTAAGTGTCTTTCCCGTAACTGATTTCGATATTTCCTTCCAGCACATAAATAAATTCTTCACCTTCGTGGGAAGACAAATCAAAAGCCTCTCCCTCCGAAGCGGCAATATCGATCAAAAACGGTTCCATGTGCCGACTTGCCTTATCCTGCGACAGCGAAAAATAATCCATGTGCCGGCGTTCCACCTTCGAGTCGCCGGTGAAACGGATGCTGTTTTTCGCCTCGTTTCCCTTTTTGCGGGTAACGACAGGCCCCAACTTCGCCTGGTCGTCAAGGAATGTTCCCAACCTGACGCCCAACACCCGCGCAATTTTAATCAGCGGCGCCAGCGAAGGAATATCCAGATCGCCCTCAATACGCCTGATTTGTTCCGCACTCACTCCGGAACGCTCCGATACGTCTTCAACGGACAAGCTCCTCGATTCTCTGACGGATTTTACCTTGCCCCCTATGATTTTATTGTTTTCCATAGAAATAAATATATTGCATGATTGTTTCAAAAACGGGGCAAAGATAAACGAAACTTTGACACAATGCTATTCCAACGATAAAATCTTTGGTGAATCTGTAAAAAATAAATTATATTTGCATTTTATTTATTCATGCGTCATGAAACAATTGCGTTATGCACTATCGGTCATCATCGTTGCAAGCATGTGTGTGTCCTGCTCGGCGGCGGAGAAAGAGGAAATAAAAGCGGCGGAGATTGTCCGGCTTTTGAAAAAGGGCAAACCCGTGCAGATCGTGGATAAAATCATTACGGGCGATTTGGACTTTACGCAGGACGGCGCCCCCGTCATATTCAGCGCGGCGGCGTTGCAGCGCGAGGTGCAGTCCAATGTTTTCTTTTCCGGCTGCATTTTCACCGGACGGGTGACATCCAACCGCGCCGGCGGCAAGGACAAACTGCCTGTACGTTCCTGTTTTAGGAACAATTTAGTCTTCGTGTCGTGCGATTTTCGCGGCGAAGTGGATTTCCGCGATGCGACGGTGTTCGGAACGGTCAATTTCAGCCAATCGGTGTTCCGCGAAAACGCTTCGTTCAACCATCTGGCGGTATGGGCAAAGGACAGCTACTTTTCGGAAATCGCCGCCGAAAAGGACTTTTCGGTCATTTATGCCGCCTTTGCGGGAAACCTGTACTGCATCAATGCAAAGTTCGCCGCAGACGTTTCGTTTCAGGAAACCTCCGTGAAGGGAAAACTGATGTTCGACCACAATACGGTTGCCGGAAGAGCCGATTTCAGCATGATGGAGATGAGCGGCAACGCTTTTTTCCACCACACGCAGTTCGCGAAACATGCGGATTTTTCTTCTACCCGTTTCCTGTCTTCGGTTGATTTCACACAAACCGTGTTTGGCGGAAAAATTTTTGAACATGCCTTTTTCCTGTTTAAGACGGATTCTATGAATGTGTGGTATCTCTCAACGGAAAAATTGCGGGAATTGTGGGCGGAACAATCCGAAAAACGTCTCGATTTGTTGCCCGTTCAAAGCTCGGCGGAACAATTGACATACAACGGCAACTCCTACCCGATTATTGGATATGGAATTGAAAACTCCCGCAAGGAGATCATCGTGACCCTTTCATCGGAATATTTACCCAATTTCGGCGAGGAAGCAGGACAGGACATCATATCCCATGCACTGAACCAGTTGCCCGTTACCATCAACACGGGTTTGTATGCAGGCGACCACCAGATGTGGTATATATATGCCAAACGCGAATGGAAACGTTTCAATTTGTACATCAACACCCCGTGGATACCTCGAAACCAAATACCTGATTAATTATTTATTATGCGTATCTGTAAAAAATATCTGATCATTGCGCTGATAGCGCTGACACCGTGCTCGCTGACCTTTCACGGTTGCGAGGAAGCGTATGAAATTATCGACTATCTTGCCCAAATATTGTCGCAAACTGGATGGCTGGCGGATGATGAAAATATGGACAACATTCCGGAGGACATCACCCCCTTTCCCGAAGACGGCGAGCAGTTAGCCGGCAAGGTGTCGCTGGAATCGAAGTTTCCGCCCATCGGCGATCAGGGGTCATACGGCACCTGTGTGGCATGGGCGACGGGATATAACCTGAAAACGGCGCTGAACGCCATCGAAAACGGCTGGAACACATCTCAACTTGCGGACAGGAACAACCAAACCAGCCCGCAAGACCTGTGGCTTGCCATTCCCGCCTCGAAAAGAGGCGGCAGTTGCAACGGCACCAACTTTGAACCGGCACTGGACGCCATGATAGCCTGCCATGTAGGATCGCTGAGCGCCGTCCCCTATGCCGCATCGTTAAGCTGCACCGGATCATCAACCGGAAAAGGACAAAACAACAAGCTGGCAAACTACCGCAAAATCGCCTCGGAAACGGACGGTCTGACGCCGGACAATTTCAAGGGCTACCTGAACGCCGGACGCCCCGTTGCCTTCGGCGCAAGGCTGGGCGACCGTTTCATGTCGTGGAAAGGTAGCGGAGTCATCAGCAGCGATACCTACAACAACCCCGGCATGCAGCACGCCTACCATGCTATGGTGCTGACAGGCTACGACGACACGAAAGGCGCCTTCCGCGTTCGTAACTCATGGGGCACGTCGTGGGGTGATGGCGGCAGTATCTGGGTGGACTACGCTTTCTTTTGCAACAATTTCTGCTTCGCCGCTTTTGTGGCGCAAAACGTGAACAATGTGTCGGTAGGCAACGACGGCAACATAGGTTCCGGAAACCTGAGTCGTGGAGATGACTTGCTTGCCTACCATGCGGAAGACCGCGCTACGACCCCGGCAGACAACGAGCCTGATTTTAACCGCGCATTCTCCTATGAAGTCTATAACTCCGGCAACGCCACCATCACCCCCGCACAGGACTGGACGGTGACCTACATGCTCTACAACGCTAAAAATGCCAAACAGTACGATATCATCTTCGAGGATTACTATACCACAAAGTACGGCACGGGCGACGGTCATGTACCGAACACCGCTTTTCTCTCCGGCGGCGGTTGGTACAACAACTATTCGGTGGCGTCGGGTAAAAGAGCGGGAGAAGCCGAGTACGGCGCGGAACTGTTTGAAATCTATTACAAAATGTCCGCTACGGTTAGCGGTGAATACTATCTGGTGGTGATGGCGGATTCATACAACAAGATAACGGAAGCGAACGAAGACAACAATTTTTATTTCATCTCGGCAGAGGACGGCAAACCGTTGAAGTTTGTCAATGGCGTTCCCACCAACATGCCGGCGACGAAAAGCCGTGCCGCCGTCAAGCGACCCGCGCCCGAACCGTTTTCGAACACCGAAACGCAAACATTGGTGAAACCCGGCAACCTGAATACCTACACGCCGGCAGAACTGAAAGCCATGTTGCTGCACGACAAGGAAACAGGCAAGCTGGATGTCAAAATCAAGGCATACAGGGCATTGAACGGGAATGTCGGCGTTGTCAAAAAAACAATTTCTCATCATTGAATGTTATAACCGTAGATGAACCGCTAAAAACGATAATCAATTTTATTTATATCCGCATCGATTTTATCAGTTTGATTGATATTTTTCGACCGCTTATCTTTGCCGGAAAATTTATTTTTCCACTAAAAAATTAAAATTATGTTAGACGCAAAGTTAAAAAATCAGGTGCGAAACATTTTTGCGGATTTACAGGCAAATTACGTATTAAATGTCACTGCGCCGCCCGCCCATGAAAGCAAGGAAGAAATGCTGGAACTGCTGGGCGATATTGCTGCCGTATCCGATAAGATCACTTACCATGTGAACAGCGGTAACGAACTTGCATTCTCTATTATCAAAAACAACAGGGAAACGGGAGTCCGGTTTCGCGGAGTGCCCAACGGTCATGAATTTTCATCCCTGTTGCTGGCGATACTGAACAGCGACGGGAAAGGCAAAAACATTCCCGACGATGCTATTTGCAAGCGTGTGAAACACTTAAAGACGCCCATCCGCCTGAAAACTTATGTTTCGCTTGCCTGTACCAACTGCCCGGACGTGGTGCAAGCGCTCAACCTCATGGCAATTCTGAACACCGGCATCAGCCACGAAATGGTGGACGGCGGCATCAACGAAAAAGAGATCAACAAGTTGAAAATAAAGGCTATTCCCGCAGTGTATGCCGACGGCGAGCTGTTGCATGTGGGCAAAGCCGATTTCGGCGAACTGTTGGACAAGCTGGAACAGCGCTATGGCATTGAGATGATTTCGGGCAACACCTCTGTACAGCAGTATGACGTCGTTGTGCTGGGCGGAGGACCTGCCGGCACTTCGGCAGCCATCTATGCTGCGCGGAAAGGACAGAAAGTCGCTCTCCTCGCCGAGCGTATCGGCGGACAGGTAAAGGAAACCTCAGGCATCGAAAACTTGATTTCCGTGCCGCAAACCACCGGCGAAACTTTAGCCGCCGCAATGAAAGAGCATCTCGACGGCTATGCAGTGGATGTGCTGGAGCATCGTCGCATTGAAAGCGTCGTAGCAGAGGGAGCAAAACACGCAGTAACGGTGTCGGGCGGGGAACGTTATATGGCCTCATCACTCATCGTTGCTACCGGTGCGGGCTGGCGACGGCTGGAGGTGCCGGGCGAAACGGAATATATCGGGCGCGGCGTGGCTTTTTGTCCCCATTGCGACGGCCCTTTCTACAAGGGAAAACACGTTGCAGTCATCGGCGGCGGTAATTCCGGCATCGAAGCGGCGATCGATCTGGCGGGCATCTGCACAAAGGTAACCGTCTTTGAGTTTGCCGACACGTTGAAAGCGGACGGGATATTGCAGGAAAAAGCCCGCAATTTGCCTAATGTCGAAATATTTACCTCGTCGCAGACAACGGAAGTAATAGGCAATTGGGAAAAAATAACAGGCATCCGCGTGAAGAATCGTATCACGGGCGATGAACGTGTGACGGCGCTGGACGGCATTTTTGTCCAAATCGGATTAACGGCCAACAGCGCTATCGTGAAAGAATTGGTGCGTGTCAATGAACGCGGCGAGATAGAAATAGACGATCATTGCCGTACCTCCCGTGCCGGAATCTATGCGGCGGGCGACGTCAGCACCGTGCCTTACAAGCAAATCGTGATCGCTATGGGCGAAGGCGCCAAAGCGGCTCTCAGCGCCTTCGAGGACAAGATAAGAGGCGTTCATGGGCAATATCTATAATGCCATAGATATTATCCATAAAATAAATGCGTTTTCGGCCTTATTTTTGTAGTATATCTTATCAGAGGGTTAAGATTAAGAAACCAGTCAAAATAAATTACACAGAAGCAAAAAAACCGGTCTATGCCGGTTTTTTTGTGCTTGCACGTAAGACATCCGAATATAAGCCGGCGCCGTCCGAATTTGAATTGACGCTACCGGTCTCAGTTTTTCCGCACATCTTCAATCCTCATTCCGTTAATGCGTATTTCTTCGTTGTTGCGGTAAGTGACGGAAAGGAACAACACGCCGTTTTCGTAGTATTTTTTCCATGTCCGCTCTTTTCTACCCATCACGTAGTACTGCTCTTCACGGAGCGTCCCGTCTGGGTAGTAGCGTTCGTGACGACCGTCCGGAACGCCTTGTACAAAAGCGCCTTTGTGACAAAGTTTCCCGTTTTCGTAATAGGTTTTCCACACGCCGTTTTTCAGCCCCATAATGTATTTTCCTTCTTCGCGCACATCGCCGGTAGAAACCATCCATTCGCCTTCGCACTCGTCTTCCACGTACTCGCCTTTTGCAATGATTACAGCGCTGTCCGAATAGTGAACGGACAATCCGTTGCGCAAACCGCGTGCGTAAATTTCACTGCGAAGTAGGGCGCTATTTTTTCCAAACCATCTCCATTCGCCCTCCATCACTCCGGAACGGAAATTTCCGATTTGTTCCGTTTTGCCGTTTTGTGCATAAAATTCCCATTCGCCGTTCTGATAACCGTTCAGGTAATTACCTTTTGAACGTATTCCACCGTCCGGATACCATGCTGTCCACAAACCTTCGCGTTTTTCTGAAGCGTTTACCGGACCTTCGGCGGTTTTTACGCCGTCGCTGTTGTAGTTGATTGCTTTTTCGGGCGCACCTTTGTTGTCGTAAAAAATATGCATTCCCACGGGGACATCGCCGAGATAGACGCCTTTGCGCACGGGCGTTATCTCATCTTTTTGGTATGTGATGATTTCCATCGCTTCCACCGTACCTGCATGATCTTCTTCAATGACGGCGCCGTTGCGGTAAGCCACGTCGCTTAATACACGCCCCGTTTCGGTATAAATTTTCGCGTTCCCGTCCAAAATGCCGTCCTTGTATATCTGTTCTTCATGCATGGCGCCGTTATCGTAAAAAGTGCGCCAAATACCCGTCTTTTCGCCTTTCTCATTAGTGCGGTTGACAAACTCTCGCGACACCATGTAGTCGTTCCGAAATTCCATCATGGTGATGATTGTGCCGTTTTCGTCGTATTCTTTGGCAAGCCCTTGCCGTTTACCGTTGCGGTAAGGCATCACTAACTTCGGCTTTCCGGAAGGATAATAGGTGATTCCCTGATTTTCGCGCTTGTCGTCCACAAACAATTCTTTGGTTTTCAGATAGTGAACGTTTCCCCGATTGGTTTCCACCGTCGTTTCGTAAGCGTAGTACCATCCGCTTTTCTTGCCTTCGCGGTAATTGATGATTTCGGACGTGTCTGCGGTTTCGGTATAGAAGACCCACGTGCTGTCCAGCAAGGTATTGCGCCGGTTGCCTTTGGATTTCAGCACGCCGGTGACATAATAGGTTTTCCAGAATCCGTCGGGTTTCCCGTTTTTCATCAGTCCTTCGCTGGACACCTGCCCGTTGGGATAATAAAACCGGTTGTACCCGTTGGGATTGGTCTGTGCGTTATCGGTCTGCGCAAGAACATCCGCCGTGCGCAGAGCAAGGAAACATAGGATATATGGAAGCACATATTTCATGAGCGATGATTGAAT
>JAISWR010000130.1 GCA_031270985.1 Bacteroidales bacterium
TGTGGCATTTCAACTGGACGGGCGACATGAGTTACGTGCGCAACATGTGGCAAGTGCTGGAACGTCATCTGGCATGGGAAAAACGCAACTTCGACCCCGACGGGGACGGTCTGTATGACGCTTATGCGTCCATCTGGGCAAGCGACGCCCTGCAATACAGCAGCGGAGGCGTCACACATTCGTCAGCCTACAATTACAGGGCAAACCGTATGGCGGCTGAAATAGCGCGGAAAATAGGCAAAAATCCCAAACCGTATGCCAGCGAAGCGGATAAAATATTGAAATCCGTCAATAAAAATTTATGGCTCAGAGATTTGGGGTATTGGGCGGAATATAAGGATTTCATGGGACACAAACGCATCCATCCCAATGCGGCGATCTGGACGGTGTACCATGCCATCGACTCCGAAGTGCATGACGTATTTCAGGCTTATCAGGCAACCCGCTATGTTGATACGGAAATCCCGCACATCCCCGTCAGAGCGCGTGGACTTAAAGACGAAGGCTATGCGGTGGTCGCAACTACCAATTGGCTGCCCTATTCATGGTCTATCAACAATGTGGCTTTCGCCGAAGTGAACCACACCGCGCTCGCCTACTGGCAAAGCGGACGCTACGAAGAAGCATTCAAACTGCTGAAAAGTTCCATTCTTGACGGAATGTATCTGGGTGCAAGTCCGGGCAATTTCGGACAAATCAGCTTCTACGACGCCGCTCGCGGGGAATGTTACCGTGATTTTGGCGACCCCGTGGGCGTGGCTTCCAGAGCGCTTGTGCAGGGATTGTTCGGAATATGTCCCGACGCTATGAACGAACGATGGGTGATTCGTCCCGGTTTTCCCGATAAATGGGATCACGCTTCCATCACCACTCCCGATGTCGCTTTCACCTTCAACCGAAAACACATGACCGATATCTATTTAATAGAAAAGGTAAAGCATAATCTGGAATTGCTGCTAAAAGCCCGTACCGACCGGATTGTGTCGCTGACAGTGAACGGCAAAAAAGCGGCATGGTCGCTGGAACAAAATGCCGCCGGCTATCCGTTGGTGAAAATCAAAGGCGACAGAAATGCGGAAGGTGCGTTTCACATACAAGTCGTGTGGGGCGGCAAACCGCTGGAACAGCCGGAATATGCGCCGAAAGGAGCAACAGGTGGAAAATGGACGCTGAAATCATCCGGCAAGATACTGAAACTGTACGATCCGCAGACGGTACTCACTTCGCAAACGTCAGGAAAAAAAACGCTGACAGGAACGTTACGCGGTAAAAACGGTCACCGTACGCTGTTTGTCCTTTTGGAACAGGGGGAAATGCAATGGTGGCAACCGGTTCATGTGGAAATCACGGATAAATACGGCATTGAGTATTTCGATCCCGAAGCGCCTGCATTACGTTTTGCCGTCCGCAACCATACGCTGTCCGCCCTTTCCGGCTCTCTGCGGGTAAATCCGGGTAATAACGTTTACACCGTCGCCATTAAAGTTCCTGCGGGAAACCTGTCGGCTGCTGTTGAAGTGCCCGACGGGAAGGCTATTGCGGGCGCCAACCGTATAGAGATATGGGTTGGCGGCAAGATAGCGTACCAAACGACCGTCACTGCGTGGAATATCCGCAGTACCGTGAAAGAAGAACAGATAGCGCTGGATAAATGGATGAATGCCTCCGTGTCACAGATTTTTAAAAACGAATATCTGTCGCCGCGTTCGCCGTACACCACGCTGCAAATTCCCACTCAGGGCATCGGAGAATGGTGTCATCCATTGATGACTGCCGACATTGACGATTCTGGACTGCGCACTTCGGCAAAAAACGGACTGCTGTCAACACCGCTGGGCATCTCCTTCCGCACGCCGTCGGACGCTCAGGCGCCCAATATCATTTTCACCTCGCTGTGGGATAACTATCCCGAAACGGTCACCGTTCCGCTGCGCGGAAAAGCCTCCCACGCATACCTGCTAATGGCAGGAAGCACCAACCACATGCAGTGTCATGTGATCAATGCGGTGGTGGCGGTGGAATACACCGATGGTAGCACCGAACGGCTGGAATTGGTGAATCCCGAAACATGGACGCCCATTGAACAGGATTTTTATGTGGACGGACAAGCATTCCGCTTTCATGCTCCACGCCCCTACCGCGTGCATCTGAAATCCGGACTGGTAAGCCGTAATCTGCAAAAAGACCTGAACATCAGCGGCGTTTACGGACGTCCCATTGACGGAGGCGCAGGCATCATCCTTGATGTGCCGCTGAACAACAGGAAGGATTTAAAACACCTGCGGCTGACCACTGTTGCCAACGAAGTGGTAGTAGGACTGATGGGCGTCACGCTGGTACGTTAATGCGTTAAAAAAACTCAACATGCAAATATTCAGATTTCCGTCAAGGGATGAGTGGAAAAACATCGTATTGCGCCCCGCAATGGATTATTCGGGGTTATACGCCATTGTGGAAGAAGTGATGAACGAAGTCAGCCGCAAGGGAGACAAGGCTGTGTTCGACTATGGAGCGCGTTTCGACAAGGTGCGCCTGCAACGCCTCGAAGTAACGGAACAGGAAATCGCGGAAGCGGAAACATTGGTCTCCGACGAATTGAAAACTGCTATCCGGGCTGCAAGCAGTCATATCGAAACATTTCACCGTTTGCAATCATTGACGCCACGAAAGGTGGAACCCGTGCCGGGCGTGGTATGCTGGCAGAAAGCAGTGGCTATCGACAAAATAGGGCTGTACGTGCCGGGAGGAACAGCTCCACTGTTTTCCACCGTATTGATGCTCGCCGTTCCCGCGCAAATAGCAGGATGCAGGGAAATAGTACTGTGTACGCCTCCTTCCCACGACGGCAAAATCCATCCCGCAATCCTGTTTGCCGCCAGAGAAGCGGGTGTACACAAGATATTCAAGATAGGCGGAATACAGGCAATAGCCGCTATGACATTCGGAACGGAAAGCGTCCCGAATGTGTACAAAATATTCGGACCGGGAAACCAGTATGTGACTGCAGCCAAACAGTGGGTTTCCTTACACGGAGTGGCTATCGACATGCCCGCAGGACCATCGGAAGTAGAAGTCATTGCCGACGCATCGGCAAATCCCGCCTTCGTGGCGTCCGATCTCCTGTCGCAGGCAGAACACGGCGGTGACAGCCAGTCCGTTCTGGTCACCACCTGCGAAGAACTGTCCGAAAAAACACTTGTCGAAACGGAAAAACAAACCGCCGTATTGCCCCGTCGCGAAACTATTGCCAAAGCATTGACCGATAGCCGTGTCGTAATCTTGCGGAATGATACGGAAATAGTGGATTTTACCAACCTTTATGCACCCGAACACCTGATTATCGAAACGGAAAACCATGCCGAACTCGCGGAACGCATCATACATGCAGGATCCGTATTTCTGGGACACTACACGCCCGAAAGCGCCGGCGACTACGCTTCGGGAACAAACCACACGCTGCCTACTAACGGATTCGCCAAAATGTACAGCGGCGTGAATCTCGACAGTTTTGTAAAAAAAATCACCTTTCAGGAAATCTCCCGCGAGGGTATCCGCCGCATCGGACACACCATTGAAGTGATGGCGCAGGCGGAATCCATGCATGCGCACAGCAATGCGGTAAAATTGCGAATGATGTGAAAAAGCGTGGCGCCAATGGCTCTTTGATATAAAATATATTTCATCGATTTTTCCAAAACTTGTCATTACAAGTAATAATAATTATCTTTGTGCGCCGTTGTAAAATGGTGAAAGTAAGCGTTAAACGTATTTATTTATTGACAGGATGGTGTGAATTCACCTGTTACACAGGAAAATTCAAAAAACATCAAACGGTCACTTGTAAAGAACATAATTTAAATCATAATATTATATAATATGCCTAAAAGTCAGTTTATTCATCCGAAAGACCTCCGCAAAGCCGGATTCATCGAATTGGGGAGAATTCCCGTCAATCAGTACAAAAAACCATTAGCCGAAGAACGCGCCAACTTTACGGATGCGGATTTGCTGCGGATTTACCGTGACATGACGGTCATTCGCCATTTTGAAGAAATGATCA
>JAISWR010000142.1 GCA_031270985.1 Bacteroidales bacterium
CAGGCAAACATTCCATAGCTTTCTCGGTAATTGACCACTATCCAATAGCCATAAAGTTTGGCACAGGCATAAGGACTGCGAGGATAGAACGGCGTGGTCTCTTTTTGAGGGATTTCCTGCACTTTGCCAAACAGTTCGGAGGTTGATGCCTGATAAAGTTTCACTTTTTTTCCCATTTTTAAAACCCTAATTGCTTCAAGTAGCCTTAAAACGCCTAACCCATCAACATCTGCCGAATATTCGGGCACTTCAAAAGAGACTAAAACATGGCTTTGCGCGCCCAGATTGTAAATTTCATCAGGTTGAATTTCTTGAATGATGCGGATAAGATTAGAAGTATCGGTCAAATCTCCATAGTGCAGAAAAAAGTTTCTGTTTTCTATATGCGGATCTTGGAACAGATGATCAACCCTTTGCGTATTAAAAGAGGAGGAACGTCGTTTGATGCCGTGTACGATATATCCCTTTTTGATCAGGTATTCGGACAAGTATGCGCCGTCTTGTCCCGTGACACCGGTGATTAGTGCTGTTTTTGACATGATGATTCCGGATTTGAAAATTCGGCGTAAAAGTACGACATTTTTCCCATAAAAATCAAAGAAGATGCATATTTTTCATACGCCGATCAGGCACAGGCTGTTCATTCGGTTTCTCGGTGGTACAGGATGGCGCGGTTTATGAACTTGTTGAACGGCAACATTTTTTTGAATACTTCAACGCTTTTTTTTAGCAATTGTTCACTTCCCAGCAGGGATTCGTCTATGTTCCGATAGAATGAAAAGCTTTTCGGTTTAAGTAATTCAATGTCGGGAAAATCCTTTGGAAAACCTTTCGGCACAGTTTTTACCACATTGCCGGCAAACCATTTGAAACAATCGGTAAAATCCTTGTGGCGGATGATGTTTTTGTAGTCGTCGATGTATTCGTAAATATCCGTTCGGACGGCTTTCAAGGTGGATGCATCTGGGGAGTACACGCCTCCCGCCCACAGAGAACTGTTCAGGTAGCCAGAATCGGAAGGCTCAATATGGAAATAGTAGCCGCACAGATCACTTTTTTTGCCGCCCTGTGCAATGTAAGCGCCGAAATGGTTCTTGTACGGCGTTTTATCCGGTGAAAAACGGACGTCGCGATAGATACGGAACACGCAGTCTTTCGCCGTTATACTTCCAACGGTGGGGTCGAAGCGACGGATCTCGCCAATCAACAGGTCGATGAACCGTTCATATTCTTCTTTGGCGCTCAGGTATTCGTTGCGGTGTGCGTCAAACCATTCCTTGTGGTTGTTGGCTTCCAGCTCGCGCAGAAAAGGGATACATTTTTGTAACATAGGCTTTATATCGGATGTCGTTTATTGAATGAGATAACAAGCGAACGCGCTGTCCGTACATTCCCTTGTAGTGCGGTAACAGTAAGAAAATTATCCTGCATGATTTTTTTTGAAAAACGCAAAGTTAGCATAAAAAATTCGTGTTTTCCAAGTGCAAAAAATAAAAATTACACTCGTTGCGCTTTTACCGAAAGCGTTTTTGTCTTCTTCCCGAATAATTTCAAATATTTTCCCGTATAGGATTCTTTGCAGGCGGCGATGGTTTCGGGTGTGCCTTCGCACACGATGTTGCCGCCGTCCTTGCCGCCGTCCGGACCGAGGTCGATCACCCAGTCGGCTGAGCGGATGACCTCCGGGTTGTGTTCGATGACCAGTATGCTGTGTCCGTGTTCGATGAGCATGTTGAAAGCGTCCAGCAGTTTGCGGATGTCATGGAAATGCAAGCCTGTAGTCGGTTCGTCGAAGATAAAAAGCGTGGGATGGCTGTTGTTTTCCTGCGCAATGAACGACGCCAGTTTGATGCGCTGGCTTTCTCCTCCGCTCAGGGTACTGGACGACTGTCCCAGTTTGACGTATCCCAGACCGACATCGGAGAGCGGTTTCAGGCGTTCTTCGATCTTTTTTCCGGCGGTTTGTTTCATGTTGCCGAAAAAGTCAATTGCCTCATCGACGGTTAGTTCCAGCACGTCGTAGATGTTTTTTCCCTCGCAGGTTACATCCAGCACGTCGTCCTTGAATTTTTTCCCGTGGCAGGCTTCACATTCCAGCTTCACGTCGGCCATGAACTGCATCTCTATTGTGATTTCGCCTTCGCCCATGCACTCTTCGCAGCGTCCGCCCTCAATATTGAATGAAAAATGGGCGGGTTTCAGGTCGTTTTGTCGGGCAAGCTGCTGCTCGGCGAAGAGTTTGCGTATCTCGTCGTATGCCTTGCTGTAGGTCACGGGGTTGGATCGTGACGACTTTCCGATAGGGTTTTGATCCACAAACTCGACGGAAGTCACCCGGCTAATGTCGCCCGTGAGACGGTCGAATGCGCCTGCACGTTCCTCGCCCATGTTGTTCAGCCGGCGGCTGAGGGCTGTGTGGAGGATGTTGCGCACCAGCGTTGATTTGCCCGACCCGCTGACGCCCGTCACCACGCACAGTACGTTCAGCGGGAACCGCACCGTTATATTTTTCAGATTGTTGGCGCGTGCGCCCGTTATTTGCAGGTAGTTGTTCCACGGGCGGCGGCGTTCGGGGATCTCTATCCGTTCGCGTCCGGTCAGGTATGCTGCCGTCAGGCTTTTATCCGACTTTTCCAGTTCGTCGGGGCTGCCTTCAAAGACGATTTCCCCGCCCAGACGTCCTGCCAGCGGACCGATGTCCACGATGCGGTCTGCCGCACGTATCATTTCTTCGTCGTGTTCCACCACCAGCACTGTGTTGCCCAGTGCTTGCAGGTGTTTCAGCACGCCGATGAGTTGTGCCGTGTCGCGCGGATGCAAGCCGATGCTCGGCTCGTCGAGGATGTAGAGCGACCCCACCAGACTGCTGCCCAGCGATGTGGAAAGGTTGATGCGTTGCGCTTCGCCGCCCGACAGTGTGGACGACAGGCGGTTCAGCGTGAGGTAGCCCAAACCTACCTGATTCAGGTATTCCAGCCGGTGGATGATTTCCGTGAGGATGCGTTGCGCCACTTTTTGTTCGTAAGCGGTAAGCGTGACGGACTGAAACCAGTGGTACAACTCGTCCACAGGCAACAGCACCAACTCGTTGATGGTTTTTCCGCTCACTTTCACGTAAGTGGATTCTTTCCGCAGTCGACCGCCCCCACATTCCGGACAAACGGTCTTGCCGCTGTAGCGGGCGGTCATCACCCTGTACTGTATCTTGTATCTGTTTTCGTCCAGATAGGCAAAAAAACCGTCGATACCTTTAAAACCGCGTGCTCCGTGCCACAGCACATCCCGCTGCTGTTCCGACAGTTCGCCGTATGGTTTGTGGATCGGGAAATCCAGCTTGTCTGCCATGTACACCAACTTGTCTTTCCACGCGCTCATGCTTTCGCCGCGCCAGCAAGCCACCGCGTCCTGAAAAACGGACAGGCTCTTGTCCGGCACCACCAGCTCTTCGTCTATGCCGACGACTTTGCCGTAGCCTTCGCATCTGGGGCAGGCGCCGTAGGGACTGTTGAACCCGAACATGTGTTCGTTCGGCTCGTCGAAGAGGATGCCGTCACGCTCGAAACGGACGGAAAAGGACTTGATGTCTGCGGAAGGCGGCAGGACGCGAATGGCGCAGCGTCCGTCGCCGTCGTTGAATGTTGTTTGCACGGAATCGGCATACCGTGCCAGAGAATCGTCGTCGCGAGCAATGCGCAGCCTGTCCACTACCAGATAGACCTCGTCCGTCGCCTTAAACTTCACGGCGGGCGGCATCTCATCCAGCCGCCGTATTTCGCCGTTGACTTCTATCCGGCTGCTTCCCTGAGCGATGAGCGTTTCGCAGAAAGCGGCAAAACCGGATTTTTGCTGTTCGCTGAAGGGATACATCACCAGAACGCCGGTATCGTCCGGCAGCGACAGCAAGTAATTCACCACGTCGGTAACGGAGTCTTTCCGCACCGCTTCGCCCGACACCGGCGAAAAAGTGACGCCGATACGCGCAAAAAGCAGTTTCAGGTAATCGTATATCTCGGTGGACGTGCCTACAGTGGAACGGGGATTGCGGGTGTTCACCTTCTGCTCGATGGCAATGGCCGGCGGTATACCGCGTATGAAGTCCACTTCCGGTTTGCGGATGCGCCCCAGAAACTGCCGCGCGTAGGATGACAGGCTTTCTACATAACGGCGCTGCCCCTCAGCGTAAATGGTGTCGTACGCCAACGACGACTTGCCCGAACCGCTCAGTCCGGTGAGCACAATCAAGCGATCGCGGGGAATAACAAGGTCTATGTTCTTCAGATTGTTGACTCTCGCTCCCTTGATGGTGATGACATTTTCCTGTTCCACGTCAATTGAATAAAACGGCAAAGATAAGAAGGATTAACGGAAAAACGAATCTGATGTTTCAAAGGGGATGCAATTCAAAGGTTTCAAAGCGAAAAGTGTCGGAATGAATTACCTTAACCCAACTTGGAAAGTATGACATTGGAACAACCGTTCACTCAGCCGGTTATATCTTTGGCGCATCATTTATGGGAGACTACGGCTTTTTTTCTCATACATGGATTAGGCTGTTGCTGCTGCCGCCGTCTGCTGTAATATACAGTCTATCTGCATTTTGATATGTATTCTTCCCCTCGTTTGCCCACCAGCTGCGAATCGTCGCTACCGAAAATGCTGCCGTATCGCTGCTTATTCCCACACTTACCCAGCCCTTGTTTTGAACAACATCATAAACCTCGTATGACGCCGCTTTCACGACATGGCAGTGATGCGGACAATAGTTTGAGTCCTTTTTTTCGTTTTATAATGGATTTTTTGGCTAACTTTGCACCTAAAATCAGTTAAAAAAAGAAAGATATATGGAAACAAAATTTTATAAAGGCGGCATTGTGGAAATTATTGACAATAATGTTATTATCAAAAAAGCAGATGATGTATTAGATTTATTTTGCATAGACGGTTGTTCTGCGATAATAGTCAAAAA
>JAISWR010000004.1 GCA_031270985.1 Bacteroidales bacterium
CGGTTTCATTCATGATTTGCACGTTCATGACCTTGATGCCGTACTCGTCTTTTGTCATGCCGGCAATTCCCTTACCGTTGTTGGTGGCGGCAGCGATTGTGGCTGCTACATGAGTGGCATGATCTTCTGGCTGGATGACGCCGACAGGTTTTCCGCCTCCTGAAGACGGGACAAAGTTGAACCCGTAAACGTCGTCTATGTACCCGTTGTTATCGTCGTCCGTTTCTGCCGTTCCGTGTTGTTCGGCTTCGTTTATCCACAAGTTGGGCAACAGGTCTTCATGAAGGTAGTTCACTCCGCCGTCTATCACGGCAACAACCACATTGCGGTTGCGTATGCCCAGCGTATCTATTGCTGCCCATGCTTCGGGCAGCCTGATGTCCACTCCGCTTGTACCTCCGGTTTGTCCCGTATTGTGGAAATGCCACTGTTTGTCGAATTCGGGATCGTCGGGCACCCACAATCCGTCTTCGATCGCGAACATTCGGCGGATGCGGTGTGCCGGTTCGGCAATCAGCACATGGGCGTCTGCGGCGTATTCCTCGGCCACAGCCTGCAAGTCGGCGGAATCGGGAACGGACATTTCGTACCACAGATGTAAGCCGTATTTGCGGTGCTTGCGCTCATATTTCCCCGCATCGGGAAAAATCCGCTTTATATTGTCCGTACGGTGCATTTTGTTGAGCCGGTCAAGAGAAGATAATTCCGAAAAAATACCAGCGGCGGTAATGTCGCTGGATTTCAATCGCGTTTCCGCGCCAGCCACTGATTCGGGTGACAATTTCATCAGCACTTTGCCCGAATACGTCTTTTGTTGCATTTGCGCAAATGCAGCCACTGTCATGCAGCAAAAGAACATCATCCACCATATCCGCTTGAACATATTCGACGAATTAACGATACAAAGATTACATGAAAATTAACGATACAAAATTACATGAAATACTTGAGATTTCCAAAAGGTCGAGTTCTGAAAATCAGTTATGGAACAGTTGATACACGGGTGAAAAAGTGGGAAGAAAACGTCAACTTGCCTCGCAGAGAAGATTCGCTACGGATTGTAGCGCCGGACGGGATGTACACTTACGTCGGTCAAAAAAACTGCTGCCGGGTATGGATTACTTTTGACAGACATGGAAAACGGTATATTGATTTTGTCTGTGACGACTACTCCACAGCAACAGGAATAAAACTTTGGGAGAAGACAGAAGATGTGGATGTTTCCCCGTATTGTGCCGATCATTGCTCTTGAACCTTAATACATAAACTAACTATCTTAAATTAACAACACCGAAATTTTTAACCGCAAAAAAAATCTTTGCAAAAAAATTTGTTTGATTCAAAATAATCCGCTATTTTTGCATTAAAATAACGATCAATGCAATTTCGGGAAGTATAATATTGAATCCAAATGTCTTAGGAGAAAGAATTCCGGGACACTGGAGTTCTTTTTTTATTATGAATATCTAAAAACCAGACAATTATGGCTAAAGTTTCGTATGTGACGGAAGAAGGGCTCACAAAGATGAAAAAAGAGATTGAACGATTAATCACAATTGAACGTCCTGCTATATCGAAGCAGATCGCCGAAGCGCGTGACAAAGGCGACCTTTCGGAAAATGCCGAGTATGATGCGGCAAAAGACGCGCAGGGAATGCTCGAAGCGCGTATCCACAAGTTGGAGGAAACCATCCGCAACAGTCGCGTGCTGGACGAATCACGGGTGGACACATCCAGCGTGCAGATACTCAACAAAGTAAAACTAAAAAATCTGAAAAACGACGCAACAGTGGAGTATGTGCTGGTATCGGAGTCGGAAGCCAACCTGAAAGAAGGGAAAATAGCCATTACCACACCCATCGGCAAAGGTCTGATAGGCAAAAAAGTGGGCGATACCGTCGAAATTCAGGTGCCGGCAGGAAAATTGCAGTTCGAGGTGCTCAAAATATCTCGCTAACCCGAATTTTAGAAGCAAACCGTTTAAATAACAAAACATGGCAAGCATTTTTTCAAAAATCATCACCGGCGAAATTCCTTCTTACAAAGTGGCGGAAGATGCACATAATTTCGCTTTTCTGGACATCAACCCGATTGCCAGAGGGCATGTGCTGGCAGTGCCTAAAACGGAAACCGATTATCTGTTCGACATTGCCGACGATCGTTTGAGCGACCTCATACTGTTTTCTAAACGTGTGGCAAAAGCCATAAAAAAGGCGATTCCCTGCAAACGCATCGGCATCGCGACGGTAGGCTTGGAGGTGCCTCATGCGCACATCCATCTCATCCCCATCAACGGTATTTACGATATTGACTTTAACCGTCCTAAACTGAAGTTGTCGCCCGAAGAATTTCGGGAAATTGCTGAAAATATCGTACAAAACCTGTGATTTTCTCATCAAAAATCGTTATCTTTTCTCATTGGTAAATCGTGTTTTATGCAAGGAATCCGGTCTCGGATATGTTTATATGCGGCTGTCTGCACGTTATTGATTGCCTGCGGCACATCCCGCAAAAAGCAAGTAAAAGGCAATAACCCCGTGCTGTATAACCCGGCCTCGTCGTCGCTGCATCCTCAGATGGGAGTGTTCCACATTTCCGACGAGGAATCGCAATTGTACATCATGCTCAACACCAATGAACTAATCGTAAACGAAGCCAATGCCGATCATCTTCCCAAAGCCGATATACGGATACATTACCGGCTGTTTGACTGCACGGAGATAGACAACAACAAGGCAGTGAGCGACAGCGCTACCTTCATCAATTCGATACAGGTGTACTCCCAGCAAAAAACCGTTGTGTTCCCTATCCCCATTCCTGCGTTGCAGGGACGGCGGTACATATTGCTGGCGCAAATCACCGACCTGTTGCGGCGCAATACCGTTCGCCAATTTGTCACCATTGACAAAACCAACACCTTCTCGGAACAAAATTTCAGGATTACCGCCATGAACGGTACGCCGAAACTTGGAAAAACCGTTTCCGAAAGCGATATTTTCAGAATCATTTGCCGGCAACAGTCCATCAGCCATATCTTCATCAAGTACATGAGCGCACCGCAAGAGGTATCTACATCGCCGCTGTCGCCCTATCCTGCTCCGGCACTGCATTTCACGCCCGACACGGTGTGGGAACAGCCGTACAGCCCCACTACCAACTTCCTGTTCACTCGCGAGGGACTGTATTTGATACAAATCGACACACTGCAACAGGAAGGCATGTTGCTCATGAATTTTGGTAACGCCTATCCGAAAGAAAACCAGACGGCGCAATTGGTAACTCCCATCCGTTACCTTATGTCGGCAACGGAATACCAAAAACTTCAGGCAGCGGGACATCCCAAAAAGATGATGGACGACTTCTGGCTTGCTGTCACCGGAAGCACCGACAAAGCCCGCATGTTGATCCGCGTTTTCTATACGCGGATGTCGTATGCCAACCAATATTTTACCGACGTGAAAGAAGGATGGAAAACCGATCGCGGGATGGTGTACATGGTGTATGGACTACCGGATAATGTGTTGAAAAGTTTTGACTCGGAAACGTGGGAATACAACCGCAGCAGTAGGCAAGCCGGCACAGTGACTTTCATCTTCGACCGAAAACCAACAAATTACGGAGGCGATTATTACGTTCTGCGCCGCAATAGCCCGCAAAGTACTTACTGGTCGCAAGCCGTTGACAGTTGGCGCAATGGGAGAGTATTCAGCCTTAGCGAAATAGAATGAACACAAACGAATACCGTCAGACCCATCAGCAAGCGCCAAAGCAGATGATCTTCGGGCTGCATCCGGTTATGGAAGCGCTGGAAGCAGGGCGCGAAATGAACAAAGTGCTGCTGCGCAGAGGAATGGAAGGCGATTCGTACAAACGCTTGCAGGCATTGTTGCAACGGCACGACATACCCGTGCAGATAGTGCCACCCGAAAAATTAGATCGGGTGACGCGCAAAAACCACCAGGGAGTAATTGCATTCATATCCCCCGTGGAGTATGCACGGGTGGAACATCTGGTGCCGGCATTGTTTGAATCGGGTAAAAACCCGTTGATAGTTGTGTGTGACGGCATTACCGACACGCGCAACATCGGAGCCATAGCCCGATCGGCGGAATGTGCCGGCGCTCATGCATTGCTGCTGCCCGCCAAAGGTTCGGCAATGCTCAGCGCCGACGCCGTAAAAACATCGGCAGGCGCGCTGAACCATCTGGCTGTTTGTCGCACCGAACACCTGAAATCCACACTTTTATTTCTGAAAAACAGCGGATTGAAAATCATTGCCGCCACGGAAAAAGCGTCTGTCGCCTATCACGAGGCGGATCTTTCCTGTCCCGCCGTTCTGTTGCTGGGCGCGGAAGATACGGGTATTTCTCCAGAATGTCTGCGATTGGCGGATGTCATAGTAAAAATTCCCGTGCAGGGCAAAATTTTATCACTGAACGTGTCTGCGGCTGCCACCGTGTTGCTGTTTGAAATGCTCAGGCAAAACACGGGCGCAAAAAACCGGCAATAATGCTGATTTTCGACAGATTGCCGACCGTCGCACGCATACGGTTTTTAGTGATTTGGATACGACTTTTCGTTTTCGCGTAAGAAAATCCTATTTTTGCAACCGTTAATTGCGTCTGTCATGAAAAAATTTTGGTTGACGACGTTTTCTGTACCCCTGTTTGTTTCCTGTGATAATTATGATTCGATACATCGACATGGAACAGGATAACCGGATCCCTTTGCTGGCGGTGATCGCCGTGGAGCGGCTTGGCGTAAGTGCAGACGCTTTATAGACCACAGGCATATTCTGTCCGTTGGATGTCCGACCGCCGGACAAGACACCGCCTTGCAAAAAGCCCGTTTTGCGGATGGCAGACTTGCTTGTTTCGCATCTGTCTGCCGACACCTATGCGTATTATCGCAGCCTTGTGCGACAACACAATTGTAATAGTTTAGTAAACAAAAGTATGTAGGATTTTATAGACTACCTAATTAGGTAGTCTATAAAATCAGTGTAATGGTTTAGATATTAATATTTTATAGGAAATAACTACCTAACTTTTGCGGAGTTAGGGTTTTATTGCACAATTAGAGGACGAACCCGAAAAACACCTGTTTGATGCCACCCGCTTTGCTTATGATGGCCTGTGAATCAATTAACGGACATTTTAGGATTGTTACACGCCATAGCTGGAGTAAAAATGCTTGTCGTCCCCACATACTGTACCGCCACCCATTCTTTTTTCACAGTGTGTCGCCAATAGTGGTATCCGTTTTGTTCGGCACAGGCGGTGACGTCCGGGAAGTCACTTTCGTAAAATCCGCTGAGTTGCAGCAATCCGCCGCCGCCGAGACAAGTCGCGTATGCGGGAATATCGTTGAGAAGGACATTGCGGTTGATATTGGCAAGCACTGCGTCAAATTTCATATTGTGCAGTAAGCTACTGTCTCCCTGCAACACCGTTATGTCGCCAATGCCGTTACGGGTGCAGTTTTCGAGTGCATTGCGGTAAGCCCATTCGTCGGCATCAATAGCGACTACCCGACTGGCTTTCCGCAACTTTGCCAGAATGGCAAGTATTCCCGTGCCACAACCCATGTCCATCACGGATTTCCCGTCAAGTTCCGTGTCCAGCAGCAATTCCGCCATCATTGCGGTAGTTTCGTGATGTCCCGTGCCAAATGCCATTTGCGGGAGGATATTGATTTTATAGGGAAGATCCGGTACGTCGGCATGAAACGGAGCATACACCACGCACCGACCGGCTATCACAGTCATCGGGAAGTCGCTTTCCCACACGCTGTTCCAGTTTTCTTGCGCCACTTTACCGACATGCACCGACTTCACCACTGCGCTGCCGGTTATCGCAAAATCTTCCATCGTGCCGGCGTCGTAGAAGTCCTCCCTGATGTATGCTTTCACCGAAACGGATGTTCCGTCGTCGATGGTTTCGAAACTCTCAAAGCCGAGTTCGGCAAGCAACGCCACAACAATATCCGGCGCATCCCGCTCATTGTCGGCACATACGCACAACGCTTCGATATAATCCGGCATGACTTATTTGGTAATGGGTATTTGACGGTTGAAACTCTCTTCGAGAGAAATCAATGTTTCCGTGCGTACAATACCCGATATGGATTGCAGTTTGTCCACCAGAATATATTTCAGGTGTTCGTTGTCGTGCGCATACACTTTGATAAAGATGGAATAATTGCCTGTGGTATAATGACACTCGGTAACTTCCGGTATCATATTCAACTGTTCCACAACAGATTTGAACATACTTGCTTTTTCCAGATAAATCCCCATGAATGCGCAGGTGTGGTAGCCCATCACTTTGGGATTGAGGATAAATTCGGAGCCTTTCACGATGCCCAGCCTGATGAGCCGCTGCATACGCTGGTGTACTGCAGCGCCCGATATACCACAGTCCCGGGCGACTTCCAAAAACGGTACGCGCGCATTGGCGCATATCATAGACAATATTTTACGGTCCAGGTTGTCTATTTGAAATTTTTCAGCCATTTCCTTTTGCTTAGAAAAAAATTCTCACATAAATTGCTGATTCCGGATAAAATATATTGATTGGCATCACATAATTTTACGATTGATGATAGAATATCCAAATAAAAGCAATATTTTTGCAAAAATAAAAAATAAAATTTATAATTTTCCTGATTTTAGTCACTTTTTATGATAAATTTATGGCTCAATTGATTTTTCCCAAGGCATATTCGTCGGTTCTTGATTTGCGTCAAACCGAAAAGGCGGTGAAGGAGCTGAAAGATTTTTTTGAATCCGAATTGTCCACCGAATTGAGGCTGCGGCGGGTAACCGCCCCTCTTTTTGTCCTGAAAGGCACAGGGGTGAACGATGATTTGAACGGTGTGGAACGCCCTGTTTCTTTTCCCATCAAGGATCTGGGCGAAGCCACTGCGGAGGTGGTACATTCGCTTGCCAAATGGAAACGGATGATGCTCGCCGAATACCGGATTGAGACAGGGTACGGCTTATATACCGACATGAACGCCATTCGTCCGGACGAGGAACTGGACAACCTCCATTCCATCTATGTCGATCAGTGGGATTGGGAACGATCCATCGCCCAGCACGATCGCTCATTGCCATTTCTGCAACACGTTGTCCGTCGGATTTTTAACGTGCTGAAGCGCACGGAATTTTTTGTGTATGAGAGTTATCCGCAATTAAAACCTTACTTGCCCGAATCTATCACGTTCATCCATTCGGAAGATTTGTTGGCAATGTATCCCAACAAAACGGTAAAGGAACGCGAGCATCTGATTACCCGGCAACACGGCGCCGTCTTCATCATCGGCATCGGCGGCGAACTTGCCGACGGTACCATCCACGACGGACGCGCACCGGATTATGACGACTGGACAACCGAAACCGGCGAAGGTCATAAGGGGCTGAATGGGGATATTTTGTTGTGGAACGAAGTGTTGCAACGCCCCATCGAAATATCCTCAATGGGCATAAGGGTGAATCCCGAAACATTGGAGAAACAACTTGCTGTACGTGGTTTAGGACATCGCAAAGATTTGATGTTTCACAAAAAACTGTTCAGCGGAGAACTACCTCTTTCCATCGGCGGCGGTATAGGACAATCGCGCTTGTGCATGTATTTTCTGCAAAAAGCACATATCGGCGAAACACAAGCCAGCATTTGGTCGGCGGAAATGATGGAAGAATGCCGCAAACACAATATTTTTCTGGTGTAGGATGGCTTACCGCGCCGTGATATTCGATCTGGACGGCACACTGGCAAATACGTTGGAAGATATTGCCGACGCCATGAACCGGACGTTGGCTGCATCGGGTTATCCCGTGCATAGTCTCAACGCCTACCGCCTGATGGTAGGCAACGGGCTGAAAAATCTGGTTACCGTTTGCCTGCCGGAAAGTGCCCGCACGGCATCCGTCATCGATCGGTGTCATGCCCGCGTGGTTGCCGACTACGGGGAGCATTACATCGTGAAGTCCCGTTTGTACGACGGAATTGAGGAACTACTGAACAAATTGTCCTTAAAAGGCGTAAAAATGGCGGTACTGTCCAACAAAGCCGACGCTATTACGCAAAAAATTTGCCGGACGCTGCTGGATCACTGGAAATTTGACGCCATAATGGGCATGAGCGAACGTTTTCCCCGCAAGCCCGACCCCCAGTCTTCACGCCACATTGCAGCCGGTATGGATGTTGCGCCTTCCGAAGTATGCTATGTCGGCGACAGCGACGTGGACATGAAGACAGCGCTTGCAGCCGGTTTTTTCCCCGTAGGGGTTGCGTGGGGTTTTCGACCGGAAAAGGAACTTGCGGATAACGGCGCACGGAAAATTATCCGTTTCCCCACGGAATTGCTGTCTGTGGTTTTCTCCGATGACGATTTGTGAGTTTGTCCCGCCGGCTATTTTTCCGGAAGGTGTTTGGATATTTTGGCAAACAAATTGTGCATGTCAATGGGTTTGCTGATGTAGTCCACGCATCCCGCGTTGAGGCATCTGTCTTTGTCGTCGCTCATGGCGTTAGCGGTTTGCGCGATAATCGGCATGTCTGGGCGGTGTTTGAGGATGATTTTGCTGGCTTCCAAGCCGCTGATTTTGGGCAGATGCATGTCCATCAACACCAAGTCTATCCGGTTGTTTTTATGCACAATGTCAATAGCTTTCATGCCCGTATTCGCAAACACCAATGTGGCTTTCGTGGTTTGCAGCATGACATCCAGCACTTTGCTGTTGATATAGTCGTCTTCTACGATCAGGATGGTGTATTGTGCCCAATTGTAATCCGGATGATCGTCTTTGCTGTTTTCCGGCAATTCGTCGCCAAGTGAAGTAAGGCGGTAAGGGATGGTGAAATAGAATACGGATCCTTCGCCGTCAGAAGATTTGCACCAAATAGTGCCGTCCAGCAGTTCTACCAGCCCTTTGGATATGGCTAAACCCAAGCCCGATCCTCTGAATTTGCGTGCCAGCGTGTTGTCCACTTGTGTGAAACGGTTGAAAATTCCGGATATTTTGTTTTTGGGGATGCCTATTCCCGTATCTGCTACGAAGAAGAGGATATTTTTCTTTTCCACTTCATATCCAAATTCGACATGTCCTTTTTCGGTAAATTTCAGCGCATTACCTATAAGATTGATGAATATTTGCTGCAACCGTTCGGGGTCGGACAAGGTGGAAATATCCGGTACGTGTTTTTTGCAGCGGAGTTTGAGTTTTTGCTGTTTTTGCACGTACAGCGGATGGGCAAGGAAAATGGAGTACAATTGATCCATCAGGGAATTGATTTTGAGCGGTCTGTACTTTATTTGCAACTGCTTTGCCTCTATTCTTGATATGTCCATGATGTCTTCAATCAATGAGAGCAAAGAGTTTCCGCTTTCGACAATCAATTGCACATATTCTTCGCACGTTGCCCGGTTAATTTCGGGTTTCATCAGCAGCTGCGCCAGTCCGAGAATGCTGTTGAGGGGCGTACGCACTTCATGGGACATGTTGGCAAGAAAAGCGGATTTCAACCTGTCCGATTCTTCTGCTGCTTCCTTGGCTTTTTTGAGTTCAATTTCAATCTGATTCCTGTGCAATGCGATGCCTGCCTGATAGATGAATGTTTCTATCAGCGGCACATCCACCTTGCAGTCTTTTTGTCGGGGGGCAAACAGGAGTCCGCCGTAAAGTTTTCCCTTGCGGGACATCCCCATGGCGTAAAACTCTTTGAGTTTGAGCAACCGGAAAATACGTTCCACTTTTTTTGAGGATTCATCGTCTTCCAGCAGGTCTTTGGCATCTTGCAAGGGTTTCAGTTCTTTTTTGGAAAAATACCGCATACGGAATTTACGCGGCAGCTTGATGGGAAAATCTTCGGGCGAGTTACCCAAAATGTTGATGATTTGTTCTATATGGAGGAAAATTCCGGAAATATAACGAATGTAAGAAATGTCGGTGGCGGAATCGTATGAAAAAACAGCGATGACAGATTTCGGAACAATTTTGGAGATACATTTGCCGATGTAGATAAAAATGTCGTCTTCATTGGAAAACGTGAGAAATTTAAGGGCAGTGTTGGAAAGGAAAAACATGTTTTCTTTGTAGATCGATATTTCCCGTTCGGCATGTTTTTCTTTCGTCATGTCAAACATCACGATATTCAACCCCATAGGCATGTGGTTTTCATGTTTTCGGGAGGCATAAACGCTCACCGAGAAAATGTGTCCACTACGGGTGATTGCTCTAAGTTCCGTTTCCGGTACCATTTCCCCGCTCATGACGGTTTTGAAGAGCGTCTGCCAGTGCTCTTTGTCTTCTATGTCAATCAGGTCGGAAATGTTCAGGTCGAAAATATCCGAGCCGTAGTCAAATGCGTCAATGGTTCTCATGTTGGCAAACGTTATTTTCCCTTCCTTGTCGGTTTCGATGATGATTTCGGGCAGAAAAGCAGTAAGCATCTGATACTTCTCTTCGGCGATTTTTGCCGAAATCGCCGAATTTTCCCGAGATACGTGTTTGCCGGATTCAATGGTTCCTTTTGCCGGTTCATTGACTTTTGCCTGCACGTTTTCAACGGTATCTTCGCGAGATTGAATAACGTTCGACCTGAATTTCATTTTACAAAGTTACATCATATTTTTGTCATTTACAACCATTTTTCTTTTTTATACCATTTTATACATTCCTCAATGCCTTTGTCCAGGTCGTATTCGGCGACGAATCCGAGTTCTTTTTGCAGGGGTTCCGTTTCGCATTTCCAATTGGTGGCGCGCATGATTTTGTATTTGTCTCTGTTGAGGGTGGGTGAAACGCCGAACCAACCGCATACCGTGTCCAGCGTGTAGGACACGGTTTTCACCAGGAATAGCGGTACGGGCAGAAACAGCGCCCATTTGTCCAGATGTTTTTTCACGATGGCGGCATATTCGCGGTTGTCGTATTCCTTGCCGTCGGACACGAACCACGCTTTGCGGATGTATTCCGATTCCAGCGCCAGATACATAACACGCACCAAATCCGTCACGTAAATGAATGTGAGGTGTTGTTTGCGGAGACCCATTGCCGGTTCCATGTGGCGGTTCACCGTTTGCAGAAACACGAAATAGTCCTTTTCGCGAGGGCCGTAAACGCCTGTGGGACGCACCGTCAGATAAGGAAAGTCGGGTATCGAACGGATAAATTCTTCGGCTTTCAGTTTGCTTATTCCGTACAATGTGTCGGGGCGGGGTGTGTCGGAACTTTTGACAGGTTCCAGCGTTTTCGGATTACCTGAGCCGTATGCCGCCATACTGCTGACGTACAGGAATTTTTTCGGGACGGTATCTGTTTCCGTCAGCGCTTCGACAAAATGCCGCGTGTATTGATGGTTCACGAGGTCAAAATCCGTTTTCTTGTTGCATTTGGTCACACCTGCATTGTGGATGATATAATCGAAACGTCCGAGCGCGGCAAGTTCCCGTTTCAAACGTTCTTTGTCGCTCAACGTGAGCACAACGGTGTGTGCGCTTTCCGGAAGGTATCGTAGATTGCTGGACGCCCGAACGCCCGCATACACTTCATAGTTGCGGCGAATGCCTTCTTCCGCAATGAATCCGCCGATGAATCCGCCGGCGCCCGTGACAAGAATTTTAGTCATATTGATCATAATTTAACATAACACCCTATTGCCTAAATTTTTTGCAATTACTTTTTTTATTTCGGTCAATGCCGTGTATTGTGCGTAACATTGGTCATATGTTTCCAAATCTTTCGCTTCCAGCGCCTTTTGCATGGAAATGAACCGTTCTTCCAACAATCGGATGATTTTTTTTTGCTTGTATGCCAGCAGGTGTACGGGCACGATTTCGCACAGTTGATCCATTTCCGTTTTCACCTGAATGCCGTTGTGTTCATGGATGCTGCTCAGTTTGTATTTAGCGGTGATGAGATCGGCGACCACACTGCTGACCTCCGGATTGGGATGCAGGATGAAAAATTTGTCATCCACCCGTCCCGATGCTTTCAGTTGTTGCTCATATTCTTCAAAAATAGCGCGCAAAACGGGTTGTTGCGGTTCCAATTCGTCCGTGCGTAATTCTTCGGTGAGGTATCCGGCTACCGACACTTCGTCTGTTCCTGTTTCCTCGTCCACATCAAATAATTTCTCGTTGCCATAGATAATCAGCAAACGGATGATTTCCTGTTCGGCGCATTCCATCTCTTTGTCGCGGGTATCCTCTACAACAGGCTTTTCCTCAGTGCGTCTTCGTTGTTCCTTAAATAGTTTTTTCCGTTTTTCGTCTGCACTTTGCGCCAGCATCTGCTCGTCCATGCCGAACATTTCCGCTGCTTCTTTCAGATATACCGCCCGTTTGATGGGGTCTGGAATTACGGCAATTGAATGCATCACCTCGTTGATGAGTGAGGCGTGACGGATGGGGTCTCCTTGTGCATCGTCCAGCAATAACTTGGCTTTGAAGCGGATGAAGTCGGTTTCGTTGTGCGAGAAATATTCTTCCAACGCAACGGCGCTGTGCTTGCGTGAAAATGAATCGGGGTCGTCGCCGTCGGGCAACAGCAGCGCTTTCACGTTCATGCCTTCCTGCAGGAACATGTCAATGCCGCGTAGCGCCGCTTTGATACCTGCCGCATCGCCGTCGTACAACACGGTGACGTTCTCCGCGAACCGTTTGATAAGCCGTATCTGTTCCGTTGTCAGCGCCGTACCCGACGAGGCCACCACATTTTCGATGCCTGCCTGATGCATGGAAATCACATCGGTGTAGCCCTCCACCAAAAAGCATTTGCGGTGGCGCACAATACTGTTTTTGGCTTGGAAAATGCCGTACAGGACGTTACTTTTGTGGTAAATCTCCGATTCGGGCGAATTGACGTATTTGGCAATATGTTTATTTTTGTCCGTCTTCAGCACCCGTCCACCGAAAGCGATTACTTTTCCCGACAGGCTGTGGATGGGAAACATCACCCGTCCCGCAAAACGGTCGAACAATCCTTTTTCGCCGTTGATACATAAGCCGGCGTTCACCAGAAATTCTTCTTTGTAGCCGTCTTTCAGCGCTTTTTGGACAAAAGCATTCCGTGCTTCGAGGCTGTAGCCGAGTTCAAATTTTCTGATGATGTCTTCGCGAAAACTGCGTTCTTTGAAATAACTCATGCCTATCGCCATCCCTTCGCGGGTGTTGTGCAGGTTTTCCTGAAATATGCGGGCGGCATAAGCCGACACCACCATCAGGCTTTCGCGACGGTCGCTCTGCTGCCGTTCTTCGGGCGTCAATTCTTTTTCGGAAATCTCAATGCCGTATTTTTTTGCCAAAAAACGCAACGCTTCGGGATAGCCAAGTTGCTCGTGTTCCATGACGAAGTTCACGGCGTTACCTGCTTTGCCGCATCCGAAGCATTTGTAAATGTTCTTTGCCGGCGACACAATAAACGAAGGCGTACGTTCGTTGTGGAACGGGCAACATCCGATGAAATTAACGCCCCGCCGCTTGAGTTGGACAAATTCTTCCACCACCTCAACAATGCGGACTGCCTCGAAAATACGGTCTATGTCATTTCTATCTATCACGATATCTACATGAAAATGAGTACGGAACATGTGCGCCGCACAAGGACAAAATTACAAAAAATTCGTTACATTGACCTTCGCGCCGACTCGCTTTTTGTCATGCTTTTTTTTCATTCCCATTCGATCGCCGAACCGATTTTTCGCGCATATCCGAAGGCAATCGCCTCATGCTTCTTATTCCCCGCAGAGGGACAACGGCAACGGGACAAACGCGCATACGCTTTTGATTGTTCGTAGCACATTCATCATAAACGGCGTTTTATCCGAAAAATATTTTTCAAATACATCATCCTTTTGTATCTTTGCTGCAACAAATGAAATTGGTGACTTTTTCGGGGCCGCCCTCATCGGGCAAAACCTCTGTACTGTTGAGGTTGATTCATGAACTTTCGAGGCAGGGGCGGGCGTCGGGTGTGATAAAGTTTGACTGCCTGTATGCCAATGAGGCGGAACTTTTCGGGCGGTATGGCATTCCTGTGACGGTGGGGCTGTCGGGCAACCTGTGTCCCGATCACTTTTTTGTGAGCAATATTCAGGAGGGCGTTGAATGGGGGTTGGAGCAGCGGCTGGATTACTTGTTCACCGAAAGCGCCGGACTGTGCAACCGTTGTTCACCTCATATCAGGGGTGTGACGGCGGTGTGCGTGATTGACAACCTGATGGGCATGGAAACGCCCCGCAAAATCGGCCCCATGCTGCGGATGGCAGACATGGTGGCGATCACCAAGTATGACATCGTGTCGCAGGCGGAACGCGAAGTTTTTTTGTTTCGGGTGCAACAGGCAAACCCTAAGGCGCGGCTACTGCTCATCAACGGCATCAGCGGGCAAGGCGTTTTTGAACTTGCGCGGCTGCTGTCCGAAGCCCCCGACACCGACACCGTAAAGGATTATCGCCTCCGCTTCTCCATGCCTGCCGCCTTGTGTTCTTACTGTCTCGGCGAAACGAAAATCGGTACGGAATATCAGGTGGGAAACTTGAAAAAGATATCGTTTTTATAAACCGGCGGTAAGCAAAACAGTCGAGTTTTTGCCGGAGATTGTCAGTCATTTTACGGATTTACGGTAAACGGAGAAAGTTTACGATGAACAGAATGACAAACAAACAGCACACGATTATCAGGGATATAACTACCAATGCAGAGTAAAATTTATCTTTTTTTGTCTTCATGCCGTATAAAACAAATAACTGCGCTGTTATGTTCGTAAAAAGAATGAAGTATATCTTCGAGCCTGAGAGCTTTTTTGAGGCGCGTTCCCGTTGTTATTTTTGCCTCGTGTTTGCACGCGCAAAACGACGGAAAATGCGTTTTTACTCAAAAATAACGTAAACCCAAAATGTCCGGTTAAACCGAATGAATAGAGATACATGAATACTTCGGGTTAGATGGATTCCCTAATGGGCATTTTTTGATTATTAAAAAACAACTGTGCGGATGTGATTTTTTATATTATATTTGTATTTTATTTTTCATAAAAAACTATATCACTATGTCAAAGAGTATCAAAGGAACCCAAACAGAAAAGAATTTGATGATTTCTTTTGCGGGAGAATCACAGGCGCGGATGCGTTATACCTATTTTGCCGGTCAGGCAAAGAAAGACGGCTACGAGCAAATATCGGCTATATTCGTCGAAACCGCCGAACAGGAGAAAGAACATGCCAAACGGATGTTCAAATATCTGGAAGGAGGTAGCGTGGAAATCACGGCAAGTTATCCCGCCGGTGAAATCAAAACCACACTTGAAAATCTGTATGCGGCTGCTGCAGGCGAATACGAAGAATGGTCGGATGCCTATCCTGCTTTCGCTGATATTGCCGAAAAAGAAGGTTTTGCGGAAATTGCCGCCATGTACCGGAACATTTCGATAGCCGAAAAAGGACATGAAGAGCGGTATCGTGCACTTGCCGCCAATATCGAATCGGACGGCGTGTTCAAAAAAGACGGGGAAATCGTGTGGCAGTGTCGCAATTGCGGTTTTATCCACAAAGGGAAACAAGCGCCCGCGACGTGTCCCGCATGTCTGCATCCTCAAGCTTATTTTGAAAAGAAAAAAGAAAACTGGTAACCATGAGTGTTCTGGGAATGGGCAATGCCCTGGTAGATATGATGACAGGACTGCCGGACGACACATTGCTGAAAGATCTTGCACTTCGCAAAGGGAGTATGCAATTAGTGGATAAGGGCTTCTCCAACAGAGCATTGGAAAAAGTACAACATCTTGACCGCAAGGAAACATCTGGCGGTTCGGCTGCCAACACCATTTGCGGACTTGCTTCGCTGGGTATTGAGACATCGTTTATCGGTAAAGTGGGCAACGACCGCCTCGGAGATGTGTTCCGCGCCGACCTGCAACGGTACGGCGTACAGCCGATCCTGCAGTATAGCGACACGGAAACGGGACTGGCGCTGGCGCTGGTCAGTCGCAACGGCGAACGCACCTTTGCCACCTATCTCGGCGCCGCCGTTGAAATGGAGCCATACGACCTGAATGTTAGTATGTTCGCCACGCACACACATTTCTACATCGAAGGTTATCTGGTGCAGCACCACGAACTGATACGCAGAGCGGTAGAACTCGCCAAAGAGGCGGAGTTGGAAGTTATCGTAGACATGGCAAGTTTCAATGTGGTGGAAGACAATCTTGATTTTCTGCATTTTCTCGTGAAAGAGTATGCCGACATTGTGTTTGCCAACGCCGACGAAGCCAAAGCATTCACCGGACAATCCAATCCCGCAAAAGCGCTTGGCGAAATTGCGCAGGATTGCTGGATTGCCGTGGTAAAAACGGGCGAAAAAGGATCGCTGATACAAAACGGCAAACATGTGTACTCCGTTGCGGCACGAAAGGTGAACTGTGTGGACACCACCGGCGCCGGCGACCTGTATGCCGCCGGATTCCTCTACGGATTCCTCAACAACCTGAAACTTCCCCTGTGCGGCGAAATAGGCTCTATCCTTGCCGGAAAAGTGATAGAGACGATGGGCGCCAAAATTCCCGACAAAGCATGGCAAAGCGTTAGGGAAGAGGTCAAACAAGTGGTGTACAAACAAGTGGGATAACCCTATCATGATACGTCAGGCAGAATTTGTCAAAAGCAGCGCGACGCCGGATCAGTGCCCCAAGCCGGATAAGCCGGAATATGCTTTCATCGGACGGTCGAACGTGGGAAAATCTTCACTGATCAATATGCTGTGCATGCACGGCGGTTTGGCAAAAATATCAACCACGCCGGGCAAAACACGACTTATCAACCACTTTCTCATCGACAGGAGTTGGTATTTGGTGGATTTGCCCGGGTACGGCTACGCAAAAGTACCCAAAAGTATGCGCAAAGATTTTGACAAAACACTCTTCCGATATTTGGAAAAACGAGAAAACCTGTGCTGCGCTTTTGTGCTGATTGACGCCCGTATCCCTCCACAGGAGATTGATATAAAGTTCATTAACAAACTTGGCGCTTTACAGATACCGTTTGCCGTTATATTCACCAAAACCGATAAAACCACACAAATGCAACTGCACGACAACACACATTCGTTCAAAGCGGAAATGTCAAAATCGTGGGACGAATTACCGTCCTGCTTTTTTACGTCGGCGATTACCCGGAAAGGCAGAGAAGATATCCTTGATTTTGTGGTGTCTGTCAATCGAAGCTGGTCGTCAAAGGAAACTTTTGTTTAATTAATTTCATCGGGCAAAGCACATTAAAGATCATTTTCCCCACTTTCTTACGCCTTCTCCCTTTTTAATATTTGCACTTTTAGCCCAACTATGTATGTATTTCCATGATTTGTTCAAAAAAAATAAAAAAATTATTTTTTATTTTGGGGGAAAAGCATTACCTTTATAATTAAAGACTAAATATTTATTTGCGGATGAAATAATTTTTTATGCTTTTCCGTTAAATATTAGTAAGAATAATATGGATTATAGCCGAATAAAGATCGTATTGGATCGAAAGAAGATGTCTATCAGGGATTTATGCTATAAGATTGATATAACCGAACAAGGTTTGCATCAAATGATTCGCAACAAATCCATGAAGATTGAAGTCTTGGAACGCATTTCCAAAGTCTTGGGGTGTCCCATGTCATTTTGGTTCAGTGAAGAAAATACGGTCAACAACCAGCAACAAGCACAAGATTCCGATATATCTGGAAAACAAATCACTCCGACCATCATTCATCAAAAAATAGATTTGCTTACCAAAGATCTGAATGAGATGCTCAAGGATATTCTTGCCAAACAGCCACAATAATACGGGATTTTGCCATTATTTGACTTTAAGCAAGAATGATTTCTACCCCTGTTATGCTCCACATCGAAACTTCGACAGAGGTATGTTCCGTTGCTTTGTCCCGCGGTATGCAATGCATCGCATGCAAAGAAAATACCGAAGAGAAGAATCACGCTGCCCTGTTGACATTTTTTATCGAAACCCTTCTCGACGAACAAAACCTCCGTCCGTCGCAATTGGACGCGGTTGCCGTGAGTGTCGGTCCGGGTTCCTATACCGGTCTGCGTATTGGCATGTCCACAGCAAAAGGCTTGTGTTACGGCGCAAATATCCCGCTCATCACCGTTCCCACGCTACATGCCATAGCAGACGGCTTTGTGCGGAAACACCGCCACGTAGCAGCTGATGCGCTGATTTGCCCAATGATCGACGCCCGTAGAATGGAGGTATATACCGCCCTGTTCGACGCAAAAGGAAACATAGTAGAGGAAACTGCCGCCGTTGTCATCACAAAAGACACGTTCGGGCAGTATCTTGCCGACAGAAAAGTCTATTTTATCGGTAACGGGGCATTTAAATGCAAAGAACTGCTGTCCAGTCCCAACGCATGTTTCCCCGAGTCTTTTTTCCCTTCGGCGGAATATCTGCTTCCCGACGCAATGAAAACATTCCGCCAACAGGCGTTTGCAGACGTTGCCTATGCGGAACCTTTCTATTTAAAAGATTTTATCGCAGGAAAACCGAAACAATTCATGGAATACGGATAACATCGCATCAAACTCATTCCAAATAAAAAGCCAAATTGCCGTATATCTCGGGAAGGCCTGTCCTGTCCGTTACGAGAAATCAAAATGCGTAAGCCCTGTAAAAAACCTTGAGTGACAAATAACTTATAATGGTTTTGGTGAATGTAACGATAGCCGACAAAAGTCCCGTTTATGGACTATCTTTTGTCTTTAAAAGATATAATCGTTGTAAGTTGTTTATTTTTCGTTCTTGAAATTCTGTTTATGTAATAAATAATCGTACCTTTGTACGGTCATTTGCCATGATTCCGATTTGATTTGAAAATCGGACGTCGGGCTTAGTTTATTTCTTGCATGGAAAAGATATCAGCCGTTATCATTACTTTCAATGAGGAACGGAATATTGTCCGTTGTTTGCAGTCACTGCAAGGCATCGTCGACGAGATCGTGGTGGTGGATTCCGGATCGACCGACTGCACGGAAGCGCTGTGCCGCCCGTTCGGGGTGCGGTTTATCCTCCATCCCTTTGAGGGACACATCCAACAGAAAAATTTTGCCGTTAAACAGGCAAGCACGCAATACGTGCTTTCACTTGATGCCGACGAGGCGCTTTCCCCCGAATTGCAAGCCTCCCTGCGGGAAGAGAAAAACCGCCTGCAAGCCGACGGGTACACCTTCAACCGGCTTGCCATCTATTGCGGACGAAAACGTATCCATTACAGCGGCTGGTACCCCGACAGCAAAATACGCCTGTGGAACCGGCAGAAAGGAAAATGGGACGGCATCAACCCGCACGATTATGTCGTGATGGAACATCATGCGCACATTCAACATCTCAAAGGCGATTTGCTGCACTATTCCTATACCTCCATCAGCGATCACATCGAACGATCCAACAAATACACAAATATCATGGCGGAAGAATATTTCCGGATGGGGCGGCGCTCATCCATACCGGCCATTCTGTTCAAACCTCTGTGGAGGTTTATGCACGACTATTTTGTCAAATTGGGTTTCATGGATGGATACTACGGCTTTGTCATCTGCACCGTCGTGGCTTTTTCCACCTTTCTTAAATACGTCAAACTGTATCAATTATACCGAGGAAGCAAATGAAAGTGAGTGGTTTCAGTTTTATCCGTAATGCCGTCAAATACGATTATCCCATAACGGAGGCGGTTCGCTCCGTACTTCCGCTGTGCGACGAATTTGTCATTGCCGTCGGAAAATCGGACGACGGGACGCTGCAACTGATCCGCAACATCGGTTCGCCGAAAATCCGTATCATTGAAACGCTGTGGGACGACGCCAAACGGACGGGAGGCGCTGTGCTGGCGGAAGAGACCAACAAAGCGCTGCGTGCCGTCGCCACCGACTCCGACTGGGCATTCTACATACAGGGCGACGAGATACTGCACGAACAGTACCTCGACACGGTGAAGGATGCCATGCTGCGGTGGAAAGATGCCCGCAAAGTGGACGGGTTGCTGTTCAACTACCGACATTTCTACGGATCGTACGACTACGTTGCCGTATCACCCCACTGGTACCGGAAAGAAATCAGGATTGTCCGCCCGCAGGGAAACATCTATTCTTACCGCGACGCACAAGGTTTCCGGAAAGACAACAACCGCAAACTTTCCGTCAAATCGGTCGATGCCTGCATTCATCACTATGGATGGGTGAAACACCCGCAGTACATGCGACAAAAAGTCGAAAACTTCGTTCGCCTCTACCATGACGACCGGTGGTTGCAACTGCACCTCCCCGCGGCAGACGAGTTCGATTACTCCGGTATCGACCTGCTCACCCGCTTCAAAGACACCCACCCCGAAGTAATGCGGGAACGCATCGCGCGAACCAACTGGTTTTTCGACCACGATCTGTCCAAAACCAACCTTTCGTGGAAGTATAAACTGAAAATGTGGGTGGAAAAACGGACAGGATACCTAATCTTCGAATATAAAAATTACCGGACAATATGAATGTAATAACAGATACCTCCACCCGACAAAAAACAGAAGGAACGGCATACATCCCTGAGGCTTGGGAAACCGTACCATGCCCGTTTTGCGGCGATTCTAAGCCCCGCCGCTACGAACGCTACGGCGACAAATGGCAATACACCCACGTGAAATGCAAAACCTGTGGGTTGATATACCAGAACCCCCGACCCAAATACGATCCGTCGTTCGTTCACGATGCCTATGAATACTATGCGGAAGGCATCCTGAAAAACGTGGACAACCCACAGAACTTTCTCGAACAGGAAGCCTTGAAGGCGCAAAACGACGACTTCCTGACGGAAATCCTGCAGTATGACCGTCGGTGTAGCGCCATACTTGACGTGGGGTGTTGCATGGGAATATTTCTGCATCAGGCAATGAAATACTATCCTTCGGCATTGGGAGTGGATGTTTCGTCGCAAATGGCAGATTTCGTCGAAAAAAATACCGGCGTGAAAGTGTTGCGCGACAAATACGAAAACATCCGGTTTGACCGGCAATTTTCCTGTATCAACATGAGCCACGTGATAGAACACATCCCCAATCCGAAAGAATGGCTGGAACAGTCCGGAAAAATACTGTCCGAAGACGGCATACTGGTGATCAGCGTTCCGAACATGTTGTCGTTGAGCCGGCGATTCAGACTGTTTTTGAAATACCTGCGACTTCGCAGAGGAAAATGGGATTCATCCCGTACCCCCGACCACCTGTTTGAACCCACCGTGCCAAGCATGTTGCGTTTCCTGAACGAAAACGGGTTCGAGGTGGTACATTTTAAAACGTATTCCAGAAAAAAAATGACGGATAATTCCCGTTTTGGGACATGGTTTCACCAAAAGAGATACTGGGGTTCCAATTTACGTTTTTACCTGAAAAAGAAATGAACACGCCCGATACGCCAACCGTTCTACCGGTTTTTGGCGTCGTCCGTACCCGATATGATCGCACGCAACACTTTTATCGCGTTCGTTCCTTCGATATCGCGCACATAATGCTGCAACTTGACATTCTCATCACTGTCAAAGGCTGTCTCATCGGTCTTCAGGCGAACCGAGTTTTTGTAATGACGCCGGATTGATCAGCGTTACCTTTATGCCTGCCTCCTCCGGCATCTCATACAGGATCATCCGGTATCCCCCGTGGCTTCCATCGCCACATCGGTTGCGCCTTCCCTTTTGAGCAGTTCCACCGATTCCTAAAAAAACTCGCTAATCAATTAACGCACATAAAGTTACGCATCAAACCACTTTCAGTTGTAAATTCTCAGTTTGTTCAACGCTTTTTGGTATGCTTCGGCGTTGCGATTGTGTTGTGCCAACGTTTTGGAGAAATTGTGGTATCCCGTCAAGTCTTCCTTCGCGCAAAAATACAGATAATCGCTCTTTTTGTAGTTCAACACGGCATCCAGCGATGCGACGGACGGCATGCAAATGGGGCCGGGAGGTAATCCCGTGTGCAGATAAGTATTGTAAGGCGATTGTATTTCCTTATGTTTGTCCAAAATACGCCGAATGCTGAAATCGCCTGCGGCAAATTTCAGCGTAGGGTCAGCCTGCAAAGGCATCGCGCGTTGCAACCTGTTGATGTACACGCTTGCCATCATCGGTTTTTCGTCGTTCATCTGCGTTTCTTCTTCAATGATGGATGCCAAAATGCTTACCTGCAACGGCGTCATTTCGATGGCGTCGGCTTTTCGTCTGCGCTCTTCATTCCAGAAGCGGGTATGCTCTTTCAGCATACGCTCCCAGAACTGTTTTGCCGATGTATTCCACTGAAATTCATACGTGTTGGGGATAAAAACGCTAATGGCGGTTTCGGGCGTCAGATGATGTTTGTTCAGGAAAACATCATCCGAAAACAAAGCGGCGATACCGGCAGAATCTGTTTCGATAACGACTGCTACTTTTCCCGCCAGTTGTGCGCCCGTGCGGATGTTGTTGAAAGTCACTTTGACGGGGATTTGCCTGCCCGAGCGTAACATGCGCACCAACTCAATATTATTCATCCCGTTGGGCAGGCGGTAACGACCGGCTTTCACCCTGTCCGGATAGTTCATCCTGTGCGCCGTCCAGCGGAACGACGCTTCGTTTTGCAAGCCGGCTTCCAACAGCAACGTACAGACCTTATCGAAAGAAGCGCTGGTAGGAATCATCAAAAATTGAGGATCGTCGCTTATCAATATATTTGCCGCATAGATGCGTTCATAAATGCGGTATCCCGCCGCTATCAACACACACAGGATGATAACAGCTACCATGCACCATATACGGGGTCTTTTAATCTGCGCCATAAATATATCATCAAAAAATAATGACAAAATTAATCAAAAAACAGAATTTTGCATGAGTTTTGTATATAAAACATTGTATAAAAAACGGAAATATGGATAAGATAAAGCGAATCGCCCTTGTGGCACATGATAACAGGAAATCAGACCTGATAGGATGGGTGGAATGGAATTGGGAGTTGCTCATCAAGCATCGTTTGATCTGCACCGGAACAACGGGACGTTTGGTGGAGGATGTGCTGGTGCGGAAAAAGCAGGAACATAACAATACACGCACAGTGTATATTCACAAGTTGAAGTCCGGACCGTTGGGCGGCGATCAACAGTTGGGAGCGTTGATTTCCGACGGTGATATTGATGTGCTCATCTTTTTTTGGGATCCCATGCAACCCCAGCCGCATGATGTAGATGTCAAAGCGCTGTCGCGCATCGCGGTGTTGTACAATGTGGTGATAGCCGACACGCGAGCCACTGCGGATTTTGTCATTTCGTCGTCTTTGTTTGACGCGCCCTATTCACCCATCATCAAGGACTACGCATCGTACATCAACCGTAAGTTATGATAACGTGCATCCTCCACGGTCGGATAGCAAACGATGAAACAACCGTCCGGTGGGCAACATTGCCGCAAGTGTCCCGCGTGCATCATTTCCCCGAATTGTGTTCATCGCAATCCGTATCGGAAATAGCGAGGATATGCCGTAGCGAGTACCTTTTGCTGTGCGACCTTTCCGCAGGCGACATTGAAATAACTCCGCAAGCATTGAAGAGGATGGCGGATATAGCCGTACAAACGGCGGCAGATTGGGTATATGCGGATTACCATACGGAAAAGGATGGCAAAACGGAACCTTTCCCCACTATTGATTACCGGCAAGGAAGCCTGCGCGACGATTTCCGCTTCGGTCCGTTGATATTGCTCCGTACGTCTTCTTTCCGGAACTCGACGAAAAACGTTTGCAACGAAAAATATCGTTATGCGGCGCTGTACCGTTTGCGGTTAGACATGGCGAAAAAAGGACATCTGTTCCACATCAGGGAAGCGCTGTACCGCTGCAAGGCGCACACCGGCACCAATGACGACAAGGCGATGTTTGCCTATGTAGATCCCGCCAATCGGGAAATACAGCGGGAAATGGAACAAGCCTGTACGCAATATCTGAAAGAGATTGGCGCATGGATTGCCCCTGAAAGCATAAGCGCCGTGACATTCGACAAAGAAAAGTTCCCTTGCGAGGCAACGGTGGTGATACCTGTCCGCAACCGCGTAAAAACAATCGGTGACGCCATTGATTCCGCCCTTAGCCAAACCACTTGCTTCCCTTTTAATGTCATCGTTGTGGACAATCATTCCGACGACGGCGCTACGCAACTCATTGCGGACAAGAGCGCTCACGCGGGAAACCTGATGCACCTCATCCCCGAAAGAAAAGATTTGGGCATCGGAGGATGCTGGAATGAAGCGGTGTACCATCCGTCTTGCGGGCGTTTTTCCGTGCAGTTGGACAGCGACGACCTTTATGCGGATGTGCATACGCTGCAAAAAATAGTGGATTGTTTCTACGAAACCCATGCGGCAATGGTCATCGGGGCATATTTCATGGTAGATTTCGCTTTGCGCAAACTGCTGCCCGGACTGATTGATCACAGAGAATGGACGTCCGATAACGGACGAAACAATGCACTCCGTATCAACGGATTTGGCGCCCCGCGCGCTTTTTACACGCCGGCGCTTCGGGAAACGGGTTTTCCAAATGTCAGTTACGGAGAAGATTATGCGGTGGCGTTGGCAATATCCCGTCGTTTCAAAGTGGGACGAATATACGACCCCGTCTATTTGTGTCGCCGCTGGGATGGAAATTCGGATGCCGCACTGTCCGTGCAACAACAGAATGAATACGACCGCTACAAAGACAGTATCCGGACAATCGAATTGCTGGCGCGACAAAAACACACCGGCTGATTTCCCGTGTTAAGGGATGCGCAATAAACAAGATATAACGGTTCCTTTTTTGTTCAAAACCATACTGATTTAACAACACTTCAAAATAAAATTCATTTAACCGTAAATCACTGTCCCCGCCGGAACGGGTTACTGGCTGCTTTGAGTGCGGCATCCGAGTGTCATGCAATTGATTATAATTTCATCGTAATGAATTGTCAATAAATTATAGCATCAACTTGGAATGATCATATAATTCCACTCTCCGTGAAAAGAATTTCGTTCTATATTTATTTTAGCAAATGCGTTATCATCTATTTTAATGCCTGTTTGATATAAATTACTGTCAAGTTGAGCTTTCACTGTCAATCCGTTTTTCGTTACCGTTCCGTTAATCAATCCGATAATTACTGATAACGTGGCCAACGGTTTTCCTTCACAATTTATTGAAATATAAGAAAATAACCGAGTAATTTGCGCATTTGGGACTGTTTCAAAAACAACGAATAAACAGTGGTCGAAAGTCATAGATTTTTGGAATGGTCGTTTAATCGGTGCGATAATTTGAAATGTATCCTTCGTTTGTCGCTCATTTCCGGAAATATTATATCTTTGTCCGTTGAAAAAAGCATCCCTTATCGAATCGCATCCACAAATATCCGGTTTTCTCAGGCAAACGGCGGCATACCTGCACCGCATGTACGGCGACAGGCTGAGCCGGTTTTGCATCGTGTTTCCCAATATTCGGGCGGGATTGTTTTTCCGAAAATATTTGGCGGAATTGTCGGCGCAACCTCTGTGGTCGCCTGCTTTTCGTTCCGTCAATGCGCTTTTTGAGGAACTCACGGGGTGGAAACATGCGGAGCGAATCGCTATGGTGTTTGACCTGTGGCAGGCTTACCGTGCCTGCAGGCTATCCGAAGAAAGTTTCGAAGCGTTCTATTTTTGGGGAGAAATGTTGCTGAATGATTTCGACGATGTGGACAAAAGCCTCACGGATGCACGTGACCTGTTTCGCAATGTTTCCGACCTCAAAGAGATAGACGTGCTGTTTGATTACCTGACGAGGGAACAAAAAGAGGCAATCCGCATGTTTTGGCGGGATTTCGGCGACGGTAAAACGCCGATGAAAGATACGTTTTCCTTGGTGTGGTCGTCGCTGCACGCGATGTACGTGACCTTCAAGCAACGGCTGCGCGACAAATCCGTCGGCTACGAGGGGATGCTTCAGCGGGAGGCGGTGGAACGCATACGCCGGGGAGAAGCACGCCTTGATGCTTACGAAAAATATGTGTTCATCGGGTTCAATGCGCTGACCGCTTGCGAGAAAAGATTCTTCAAAACCCTGCAACAGTCCGGCAAGGCTATTTTTTTCTGGGACACGGACAATTACTATTTGGACAACAAATGGCACGAAGCCGGCGTGTTCCTTCGTGACAATGTAAGACAGTTTCCATCCGAACAGCAGCCGGACAAAAAACCGTTTGCCGGTTTTTGCGGGCATATTGAAGTGATTTCCGTGCCCTCCGAAACGGGACAGGCGGAGATGATGGCGCAAATACTGGACGCCCTGCCCAACGACACCGACTGGAGCCGTGTGGCGGTGGCGCTTCCCGATGAACACATGCTACTGCCTGTGCTGTCATCCCTGCCCGCCAAGATAAAAGACGTCAACATCACTATGGGTTACCCCTTTGTGTATTCGCTCGCCAACAGCCTCTTTGAGCGGCTGGCTTTACTCCGGCAGCGTCTTCGCAACAATGCGGGCGTCGTGTGGTTTTACCACCGCGACGTGGACATGATCTTGCACCATCCCTACGTACAACGCATCGTCGGCGACGATGCCGGACGCATCTCCCGCTCCCTGATACAACTGAATTGCATCTACGTGGAAGCGTCGGAACTTGCCGCACACTCGCTGTTGCGGAAAATATTCCGCGAATGTTCCAACCCCGGCGATTTTACGGCTTATCTCATGGAGATAGTGTCGGAAATAGCCGGTAATATTCGGAAAGACGGCGGGGAACTTTCCGTAAACGACCGGTATGCTATGGAATACCTATATACGCTGCATATTGAGTTGCAAAAAATAGATAATATTTTAACAGGGAATGACATTCATGCGGATATGCCGATGTTTATACGGTTGGTGCGGCAAGTGCTGGCGTCCGTAAAAATCCCGTTCAACGGCGAACCGCTCAAGGGACTTCAAGTGATGGGTATGTTGGAGACCCGTGCGCTGGATTTCGACACGGTAATCATTCTGTCCATGAACGAAGGCATTTTTCCCGCTCCGCATCATTTCCCTTCTTTCATCCCCTACCATCTGCGCAAAGGCTTCGGACTGTCCGTGTCCGAACATCAGGACTGCGTCAGCGCATATTGTTTCTACCGCTTGATGCAACATGCCGCAAACGTTAAATTAATTTACAATTCGGCGGCAACCTCCCGTAATTCGGGCGAAGTAAGTCGTTTTATCACGCAAATGCGCTACGAACCGGACGTTTTTAACGTGAGCGAATATCATGCCCCGTTCCGTATCCGTCCCACCGCAGACGCCGTCATCGTCAAAGAACGAACGGAAAAGGTGCGCAAAATACTCGACCTGTACCTGTCGGAGGGAGAAAACCGGAAAATGCTGTCGCCAAGTGCGCTGAACACTTATCTGGATTGCCCGTTGCGTTTCTTTTTCCGCTATATCGACGAGTTGAAAGAACCGGAAGAACCGGCACAGGAGATAGAACCCAATGACTTCGGGAAGCTGCTGCACAGCATGATGGAGCAACTGTACCTGCCGCATACGGGAAAAATGATGGAGCCTGCCGACATCAGGCGCATTGCGGACGACGTCGGGAATATCCGCCGCACCTTGCTCAAAGCCTTTTCCAAAGAATATTTCCATAAAAACATTAATGACAGCGACATCAGCGGACGGAACATCATCATCCGCGAAGTGCTGATGAAATACGTCGGGCGCATCCTCGAAGTGGACGAAAAGGCGGCGCCGTTCACCATCCTGAGCGTGGAAAAGAAACTGCATGTGCGCATACCCGCCGGCAACCGGCAAGTAAACATGTATGGAGTCATCGACCGGTTGGAGCAAACAAGCAAAGGGTTGCGCATCATTGACTACAAAACCGGCAGCGCCGGTCGGAATTTTGCCGGCGTCGTCGGCTTGTTCGACCGCTACGGGGCAGGCAACCATGCCGCCATGCAGACGTTGGTGTATGCCCGCATGGTGCACGCCGACCTGCCCGAGCAGCAGCATATCTGCCCGGGTTTGTACGTCACCAAGGAATTGTTTGCCGGCGATTATGATCCCCGTCTGTACATCCCCAAACAATTATTGCTCGACAACTATTTTTCCATTGCCGGTGAGTTTGAAAAAGAACTTGACGCATTGCTCGCCGAAATCTTCCTCGGCGAACAGCCTTTCATCCGCACCAACAATGAGAAGAAATGCCAAAACTGCCCGTACGCGGAGATTTGCCACAGGGGATAAATTTCCGACCCGACAGTCACTTATCCGAATCCCCCGTCGCGACGAATCGCCACTGTGGGAGTCAATCCGGCAAGCATCCCCTCCATTTAATCGTTTAACTGCTTATATCCTTATTTTTCAATATCCTTATCGGGTTTCCATTCCCGCATCACTTTCTCCAACGTGTATTCCTCCGCTTCCGTATCGGTCAATACTTTCGACCATTTTACCCGTTTGGCGGTGGCAGCGCCTGCACCGGTGTTGTTGTATTCCATGTAGCGGGCGGTTTGTTCATTGGCGGCATTGCCCCAGTTGTCCCAGCCGGCGGGACGGATAACGACGGGCAACTGCGTATTCATGAACAGCGTCATGGCGTGTGGACGCCACGGACGCCCCAGATACATCTCGGTAACCTTCGGCGAAGCGGTGACGGTGCAACGGTTGAACACATAGCCGTATTTCACCGATTGCGGTGTGTTTGCGGCAGTGATGAACGAATTGACTTTGCAATAGATGACACAGGATTCAAACCATGCTGTTCCCGAACCGAAAATAAAATCGGTAGTCCCTTCAATATAGCAGTTGCGATAATATTGTCGTGCTCCGTCGCCGGCTGCGTACAGCGTATCCTGAAATCCGAGAAAACGGCAATTGTAAAACGCCGCCCTGTCGCCCAGCACGTACATGGCCACTGCCTGAGAAACGGGTCCTGCCGTATTTTCAAAAGTGATGTCCACTGCCGTAAAATCGCCGCCATACACATAAAAACCCGCTGAACCGCTGGTGCCTTTATTTTCGCCGAAAATATTCTTTTTCAAGTTATAATCGTCATACATGATTATGGTTTTGTCGCAGTCTTCTCCGATCAGAGTCACCAAACGTTTACTTGCCGCAAGAACGATTTTTTCACGATACACGCCGTTGCGGATGAAAATGCGTGTTTCATTCTGACGAAAATCGGGGACTGCGTCGATTGCATCCTGCACAGTGACGAAATCACCCGTGCCGTCCTGCGCTACCACAAAATGGTATTTCCCTGCGGGCACTGACGCCGTAACCGGCTTGAAGGTTTTGTCCAGAAAATTCACCATATAATTAACAGTGGTTTTGAACCATGGATGAAGCAGCCAAAAGGGATGTACGGGCGTTTCCATCACATGCAGTTCCGAGTGGATATTCATACTGTCCAGCATCTCCATCTGTCTGTCCATACCTTCGTGTAACCGTCCGTAACTGTTGATATAGCAAACAGGCGGCGCTTTAGACGTTACCCAGCGGACGGAAGAAGCCTCTTTCCACGTGTCCGGCTTTTCTTCGTATGTGCCGTCAAACCATTTGGCGTCGGAGGGTAAATCCTTTTGTTCGGCTCTTGCCGCCCGCGCTCTGTTGATGCGTGCATCCACAAGAAAATCGGCACAACCGTCAATATCTATAACCGCCTGTACATCGCTGGAGGTCTGCGGATTGCCGCCTGTTCCCTCAAATCTTTCCACGCCGTTGGTCATACCTACCAGATTTGCCAAATGTCCGCCTGCCGAACATCCCGAAATAGCAATATGTTCCGGATCAACACCGTACTGGGCGGCATTGGCGCGCAACCACCGTATGGCAGCCTTAATGTCATGCACTCCCGCCGGATACAATGCTTCCGGACTGAGGCGGTATTCCACCGCTACCGTCACATAGCCTCTTGCAGCTATTTGTTGCGCCAAAGGTACCTGCAACGACAGGTCGCCCGAACGCCATCCACCGCCGTGCACCATTACCAAAGCGGGATAAACCTTTTGATCGTCGAGACGGTAGAGGCAGGCATGCAATTCTCTTTTCCCGTAAGGTGTCTCCGCCAATACGGAATATACCAATCCTTCGCGGGCAATTACTCCGACAGGCAATTCGGGTCGCACCATCTTTATCTCTGGAAACCGCTTCCGCTCTTTTTCAAAAGTCTGATACACAGTGAACGACGTATCACGCGGAACAGCTACGGATTTCTTCCGCTGGGCATGCACCGGCGCCACCATCAACAGAAATCCCAACAAACACTTGAACATAGATATTTTCATGAGCATAAAATTCCCTCAAAGATATATCATTTGAACGACAAAAACAATTTTTGATACCGAGAAGCAGAATCAACGAATTAAATTTTGAGGAGATGTAAGAGGAACTCCTTGTTCCATGCGGCATTGAGCCGTTTTGAACGGAAGCTTTCCTTGCGGTGTCTTTTTTAAGAAGGTTGAGGGCAATTTTCCTGATGACGGCAAAATTTTCGGCGGCTGTCGTGCTCGCTTGCGCTGTTCGTCTTCCCGGAAGACCATGTCCGGCGTGTGGCGAAGAGGATTTTAAAAAGTGTTGATAACCACTCCCTTTTTCGTTTTTTATGCGTTGACCCTGCCAAATCACACAATATTTTGTTTTTCGGAAAAATATCCGTAATATTGTATGATGAATTATCAACAATTGTGACATGCAAAAATTTGTATATCAATTAATTAAAAGAATATTGCAGGGTTGTGGTATTGTCGTTGCCTTGGTGTGGGTGGCGTCCTGTGTATCCGTCAAAAATGAAACCGCCGTTGCACCTTACTCGCCTGCGGTGATGAACAACAGCGCGCTGGTGTACGGGCTTCCACAGACACGTTTGTATTTCGAAGTGGAACTTGTGAAAACGCGGATCAAAAAAGGCCCTTATGCGGAATATGCCGCCCGTATGTTGGGTTTGCAGGATGTTCCCATGAAAGATTCCGAAAGATGGCAACTTGGCTATGTCCACATTTACGATAAAGCAGAAGTGGACAACAAACAACTGTATGCATTGTCATTCCGGAATTATCCGCAGATACTGGACAAACTGATGCGTTTCACCAAAGAAGGGCTGATATTGGACGTGTCGGCGGACAATATACTGATGAATAGCCAAACGTTCGGGAAGAACAATGAGGACTTTCATTTCATGAACACCGCCATTACCACAACGGTGGTCGAAAAAGTGGACACGTTCTACAAAACCATCCTGACCGACACCGCTTTCGTACGTATCCCCGTGCTGCAGCGCAAAGTGATGGGCAAAACGGCGGAAGAACAGGCACGCGAGGCGGCGAACCAGATCTTCGGCATCCGCCAGGGACGAATAGACATCATTACGGGCAACACCGACCATAACCCCGACGGAAATGCCATGAAACTCGTGCTGGAAGCGCTCGACAATCAAGAAGAGCAACTTTTGTCCCTGTTCATCGGGGCAAAGGTGGAAAGCCGCTACGTACATACTTATTCGGTATTGCCCGAAAAAGCAGACATCAGTGATCCGCTGTTCTATTTTTCGGACAAAACGGGCATTGTGTCCGGAAATTCAGCCGACGCTACCAAAGTGTGGTACAGGATAGGGAAAGCCAACGCTCCGGCTTCCGTGCATGTGGAGCACCAAGCCGCCAACATTGTCTATTACCGCATACCGCAAGTGGTAGAGGTATCGGCAGGCGTTGCCGGCAGTACATTGGTCGGCAAGCAGAAAAGCATTTATCAATTGGGAAACCTTGTCTCCTTTCCACTGCTGCCTCAAAAAAAGTGAGCCGACGGGAAAAGCTATCTGCCGCACTATGACTGAATTTCGTGACGAACTCATCCAACTTTCAGGCATCACTTTCATGATTTTTTGTTTAAAAAATCGCATTTTATTGTTTTTAACAAAAAAAACAGTACTTTTGTATTTAACTACGGGATAATACCCGTTGTTCAAAAATATTTATTTTTTAATATACAAACAAATAAAATTTGGTCATGGTAAACAAAGTAATCTTATTGGGAAGAGTGGGGAAGGATCCCGAAGTACGTCATTTGGACAATGATCTCACAGTAGCAAGATTTCCGTTGGCTACCGATGAGTGGTATAGAAATAAGGAAGGGGAGAAAGTCACCCAAACGGAATGGCACAACATCGTGTTGTGGAGGCAATTGGCAGAACTTGCCGAGAAATGGGTCACCAAAGGAAAACTGCTCTATATCGAAGGAAAAATCAGAACACGCTCGTGGGAAAAAGACGGGGTGAAGCATTACTCCGTTGATATAGAGGGCGATGTCATGCGTTTTGCAGGTAATCCTTCCGAAAATCCGTCATCTGCGGTGGTTACGCCGGCATCTGCGCCAAATGTGGAAACAACACCTTTGCCTGTAGCGACTGGGGATGATTTACCGTTTTAGTACACACTTATCGCGATATTTTTGAATCCTGAACCTCATTTATTGGTAGCAACCGTTTATTCCGGCTCTATGGGGATCATCCTGCTGTGTTCGGCGGCATTATTACTGTGCATGGTATTATTGTGGTTGATTTCCGGTTCGGAAACATCGCTTTTTTCCTTGTACGTCAGCGACATCAACACACTGAGAAAGGACGGGCACGACGAACAAATGCACAAATGGTGGGAACAGCCCGAACGGTTGCTGGCCATATTGTCAGTGTCGGGAAGTTTTGTATTCCTGTTGTCCGCCGTCGTTTCCGCATGTCTTTTCTATCTGGTGACAGGAGAGAGAGCGGGATGGGCAACATTGTCGGCAATATTTGCGGTGTTGTTTCTGCTGAGAATATTCTCCCAAAAACTTGCTTCGCCGTACATTCTGCGTCGCATGGCATGGCTTTTGCCTGCACTCAACATGATATTCCGTCCATTGACCAACGCAACGCTCACGCATCGCCAAACGCAGCAAAAACAAGGAGAAACATGGGACAAATCATCCGAAGCGGTGATAGAAAACGAAAGCATTTTAAAAGGCATTGTGAAATTCGGGAATATTGATACCCACACGATTATGACCCCGAGCATTGACGTGGAAGCGGTGGGGATAGACACGCCTTTCCCCGACTTGATACGACTCATCGGCGAAAACGGTTATTCCCGCCTTCCCGTGTATGATGAACGCGAAAATGTAAAAGGCATCCTGTACGTGAAAGATTTGTTGCCTTACATGGGGACAGGGACGGATTTCGCGTGGCAGTCGCTGCTCAGGGAAGCCTATTTCGTACCCGGCAACAAAAAAATCGACGATCTGCTCAAAGAGTTTCAAGCGAAAAAAATACACATGGCGGTCATCATCGACGAATATGGGATCATGGAAGGCATCGTCACCCTTGAAGACATTCTGGAGGAAATTGTGGGCGAAATAGCCGACGAATCGGATGACGACGAACCCGGATACCGCCAAACGGATGCACATACCTACCTGTTTGACGGGAAAGTGCTGCTCAATGATTTTTCCCGCATCCTGCATCTGGAAGACAAACTGTTTGACGAAATCAAAAGCGACGCCGACACACTTGCCGGCATCATCCTCGAATTGAAAGGTGAAATACCGCAAAAAGGCGACAGCGTAGATTACAAAAACCTGTCCTTTTGTGTGGAAGAAATGGAAAATCGGCGTATCAAACAAATCAGAGTGACAGTGCATGAACAAAAAGAGTAAATCGAACCGGCTTGTGGCGGTGTCGGTAATCATCGGCGCAGTGGTCGTTTCGTGCGGCAATCGTAACGAAATGCCCAAACCTCACGCTTATTATCGCATCGACTTTCCTGAAAAGGCATACCGGGTGTACGAAAGTGATTGTCCGTTTACGTTCGACTTTCCGGTGTACGGCGAAATTCTTCCGGCGAGCAATCATCCCGACGAGCCTTGCCTGTTCAACATCGTGTTCCCCGCCTATAAAAGCACCGTTCACATGACCTATAAAGAGATACATCAGGATCTGGACGTGTATCTGGAAGACGATTGGACGTTTGTGTACAAGAAAATCTCTCAAAAAGCCGACGCCGTTGAACCGCATACCTATGCCGACACTGTGCGCCGAGTGTATGCAACGGTGTACGATATCAAAGGAAACGCCGCATCGCCGGTACAGTTTTTCGTCACCGACAGCGTGCGGCATTTCATTCGAGGTTCGTTATATTTCAGTGTCAGACCGAACTATGATTCTCTGGCGCCGGTCATCGGGTTTTTCCGCAAAGACATTACCCGTATGATAGAATCATTTAATTGGAGATATTAATGTGGAGGGTTAAATGGGATTATTGATACATAGAGAAATAGAAAAAGGCTGTTTCCTTGGCATCTGGGAAATAATGGAGGATTATGAAACGCTGTTTCCGGCGGTGTATCTGAACGAGGCCGATATCATACGATTGAACGGGTTCAAAAACATGAACCGGAAGGTTGAGTCGCTCAGTGTCAGAGCATTGTTACAGCAAATGACGCATCCGAAAGCGCGGATTGTGTATTGCGAGTTGCGCAAACCGTATTTGGCGGACAATTCGTACAACATCAGCATTTCTCATTCACACCGGATGACTTCCATATTGCTGGGCAAAAATCGTCTCGTAGGGGTAGATTTGGAGTACATGTCGCATGACATTGAACGGATTGCCGACAAATTCCTGAATGAGCGGGAAGTGATTACGCTTCATCCCGAAAAGAGAAAGGAGCATATGTATGTACATTGGTGCGCCAAAGAGGCATTGTACAAAATTTGCGACAAGGTGGATATTAATTTCCAGAAAAACCTGACCATCAAGCCGTTTGAACCGGAACAGAGAGGCAACATCATAGGCGTGGTGCGCAATAACCTGCGCAACGAGGAATACCAAATGCGCTACGTCATCAACGACAACTATGCGTTGGTGTATTGCGTGAAATAAAATTTTTTCCACAAAAAAGGCCGTCGAGTTTTTGCGACAGCCTTTTTTGTGGAAAAACGTGATGTTTTTTACATCATGCCGCCCATGCCACCCATGCCGGGATTGGGCATGGCAGGGGCTTTTTCTTCTTCCTTTTCTGCCAAGACACATTCCGTAGAGAGGAACATGCCGGCGATAGATGCGGCATTTTCCAACGCAACGCGCGCCACCTTGGTCGGGTCGATAACACCTACCGCCATCAAATTTTCATACACGTCGGTGCGGGCGTTGTAACCATAATCATCTTTGCCTTCGCGGACTTTTTGTACCACAACGGCGCCGTCCAGTCCGGCATTTTCAACGATTTGACGGAGCGGTTCTTCCAGCGATCGCCGAACGATGGCGATACCTGTGGTTTCATCGTCATTGTCGCCTTTCAGATTGTCCAACGCACGGATAGCTCGGATGTATCCTACTCCGCCGCCCGGTATGATTCCTTCCTCAACGGCTGCACGGGTAGCGCTCAGGGCGTCGTTCACGCGGTCTTTCTTTTCCTTCATTTCCACTTCGGTAGCTGCACCGATGTGTAACACCGCAACGCCTCCGGCAAGTTTTGCCAAACGTTCCTGCAGCTTTTCCTTGTCGTAGTCGGATGTGGTGTGTTCCATTTGCGCTTTAATCTGTGCGATACGGGCTTCGATTTGCTTCTTTTCGCCTGCACCGTTCACGATGGTGGTATTGTCTTTGTTGATGGTGATTTTGTCGGCGCTGCCCAACATGTCGAGGGCGGCATTTTCTAATTTCAGTCCTTTTTCTTCGGTGATCACCGTACCGCCGGTGAGAATGGCGATATCTTCCAACATTTCCTTGCGGCGGTCGCCGAAGCCCGGAGCTTTAACAGCCGAAATACGCAACGAACCTCTCAACTTGTTCACCACCAGCGTGGCAATGGCTTCTCCGTCCACATCTTCGGCAATGATCAACAAGGGTTTGCCTGTTTGCAGCGATGCTTCGAGGATGGGCAGAAATTCCTTCATGGTGGAGATTTTCTTGTCGTGAATCAGGATGAGCGGATTCTCAAGCGTACATTCCATCTTCTCGGTATCGGTAACGAAATAGGCAGAAATATAGCCTCTGTCGAACTGCATCCCCTCTACCACGTCCACGTAGGTTTCGGTGGATTTGGATTCTTCTACGGTGATGACCCCTTCTTTCTTTACTCTGCTCATCGCTTCGGCGATCAGTTTGCCGATTTCAGGATCATTGTTCGCTGAAACCGCCGCTACTTGTTCAATTTTTTTCAGGTCGTCGCCTACGGATTGTGACTGGCTTTTCAGATTCTCGGTCACTTTGAGTACCGCTTTGTCAATACCGCGTTTTAAATCCATCGGATTTGCGCCTGCCGTGACGTTTTTCAAGCCAACGGCCACCAAAGACTGTGCCAGCACGGTAGCGGTAGTCGTTCCGTCGCCAGCATCGTCGTTGGTTTTGGAGGCTACTTCCTTTACCATTTGAGCGCCCAAATTCTCTACTTTGTTGGACAGTTCAATCTCTTTGGCTACCGTCACACCGTCCTTGGTGATTTGCGGAGCGCCGAATTTTTTGTCAATCACCACATTGCGACCTTTGGGGCCCAACGTTACTTTCACCGCGTTTGCCAATTGGTCAACACCTTTTTTCAGGATGTCGCGGGCTTCAATATTAAATTTAATTTCTTTTGCCATAGTGTTTTACGATTTACTTTGTTTTACAATGAATGATACATTAATTTAAATAACCGCTAAAATATCCGACTGCCGCATCATCAGGTAATCCACACCGTCCACGTTCAGTTCGGAACCGGAATATTTTCCGTAGAGTACCACATCGCCCACTTTCACCTGCATGGTTTCATCTTTGGTGCCGGGTCCTGCTGCTACTACTGTTCCCTTTTGGGGCTTTTCTTTCGCCGTATCGGGGATGATCAATCCGCTTGCTGTCTTCGATTCGGCTTCCATCGGCTGCACTAAAACTCTGTCCGATAGAGGTTTAATTTTTACATTTGCCATTTTTTTATGATTTTAAAAAGTTAAACAATTATTTTCTCTTTTTAGCATACATATTTTGTGCCAAATGCAATATGGCACATATCGGATGAATTTCTCTGCCATTTTTTCACTTTGCTATGACAAAAATGGCAGATGCGTAGATTTATCGTTTTTCCAAAGGCACAAAAACCAGAGTCTAAGTGGCTCCGGTTTTTTTTGCGCCTCAAAACAAATCGGTTTTGCGTCAGTACATTAGGATTTAAATCCACTTCAAATTTTGGTAGCGGGAAGAGCAAATCGCTTGATTCTATCCTGATATTTGTACCGAGCTGTTAACGCCTCGACACAAATCTATCGCTATGCTCTTTGACCAAAATTTCTGGAATTTTTTAGGGTATCGCATTGTCAAAGTCAGGAAATAAATTTTGCCATGATGCCGTACGGGTAACGTTAGGATAACGTTGTTGATTATCAGTCATTTGCATGCATATTTGCAAATATCTGATTTTCTTATTATTGCTCAGTCGTGTATTTTTCTGCTTGCTTTGCTGCGGGGATGGTATTCGATGATGGTTTGTCGTAGGAAACTGCGATCCATGTGGGTGTAGATTTCGGTGGTGGTGATGGATTCGTGTCCCAGCATCTCCTGAATAGCACGCAGATCGGCGCCTCTCTCTATCAAGTGGGTGGCAAACGAGTGTCTGAACGTGTGCGGGCTGACATGTTTTTGGATGTCCGCCAATTCCGCAAGCCGGCGAATGATGGTGAACACCATTACCCGCGTCAGCGGTTTTCCGCGCCTGTTGAGAAACAGGATGTCTTCGTAATTTTTGGCAACATTTGTTTTTGTGCGGTCGGGCAGGTAGCGGTTGATTTCATGCAACGCCTTGTCGTTGATGGGGATCAGACGTTCCTTGCTGCCTTTGCCTTTCACGCGGACGAACCCTTCTTTGGGATATACGTCGGACAAGTGCAGAGATACGGCTTCGGAGACGCGCAACCCGCAACTGTACATGGTTTCCAGCAGAGCCTTGTTGCGTTGTCCTTCCTTTTTACTCAGGTCTATGGCTGCCAGCAGCATATCTATCTCTTCCACAGTTAGTACATCCGGCAGTGTGACGCCTGTTTTCGGATGGTCTATCATATCGGCAGGATTGTCGTTTATCTCGTTGTCCATCAGCAGAAACTTGTAGAAAGCGCGAATACCCGACAAGAGTCTTGCTTGCGAACGGGCTTTTATCGCTGTTTTCCCTATCCGGATAAAAAAATCTTCTATCATGCTGGATGTGACGTCGATCGGGCGTATTCCCGGATGAAATTCAGCCAAATACGTTTGCAATTTACCGATGTCGTCCGTATAGGCTTCAATGGTATGTGCGGATACTGCTTTTTCTATTTTCAGGTAATCCGTAAATTCGTTTATCTTTTGTTTCCACCCTTCGTTCATATTTGCCGGCTCATCCATTGTCCCAATACCTGTCCGATAGTGCCGTAAGTGTTCCGTAATACCGGCGCTAATTCGTTTTCGGAGCGCCACACCGCTTCGGTGATGTCTTCCTCCACTTGCGGCTGCAACGGTTCTTCGCCGTTGTACGCCATGACGTACCATACGGTATGTTTCAATATTAATTTACCGTTTTGCCGGTACACGTGATAAGTGTCGGTCAGCTTTTCGGTGATTTGCGGCAGGGTTACCAATCCGCACTCTTCCGACACCTCGCGTACTGCCGTTTCTTCCGGTGTTTCTCCCTTTTCCGCTTTTCCTTTGGGCAAATCCCATTTCCCGCGACGCCGTATCAGCAGAATTTTTTCGTCTTTTCCGACAACCAATCCGCCGGCAGCTTCGATATACTTGAAGCATTTTTTGAAAAGTTCCAGTATTTCGTCTGTACCGTCATGATAAATATATCCGTCTTTACGGGCGTCTGCGAATTTTTCCAATTGGTTTTCGAGGGATTTTTTGTTTTTGAATGTCAATACCGTTCCGTTTGCCGGAATATTTGTATCTTTGCCGACGAAAACCAATACATGATCGTCAAAATATATTTTTATATCTTTATTCATGACACATCATTCCATTGCTGAATATTTACTGCAAAGTAAAGCAATAAAATTGGAACCTGCAACACCTTTCACATGGGCGTCGGGCTGGAAGTCTCCCATTTATTGCGACAACAGGCGTACGCTGAGTTTTCCGGAGATACGTTCAGCCATCAGGGATGGTTTGGTGGCGCTCATTCGCAGACATTACCCTCAGGTAGAAGTGATTGCGGGCGTTGCCACAGGCGCTATTGCGCAGGGAGCATTGGTGGCGGATGCACTGAATTTGCCGTTTGTGTACGTCCGTTCATCGGCCAAGGATCATGGTTTGGGCAACAGGATTGAAGGTTATCTTGATCCGGAGAAAAAGACGGTAGTGCTGGAAGATTTGATTTCCACCGGAAGCAGTAGTCTCTCTGCTTTGGAAGCCATACGCGGCGTGGGTAATCCCGTGTTGGGCATGGCAGCCATTTTTACCTACGGTTTTGCATCAGCGGAAAAAGATTTCCGTCATGCCGATTGCCCGTTGCATACGCTTGTTGATTATGCCGAAGTGCTGGAATTGGCATTGAAATCGGGATATATCCGTGCTGACCAGATTGAATTGCTGGAAAAATGGCGCGAATCCCCCGACCGGTGGGGAAAGTGACACGTTGGAGCACCCCTAAAAATCACTCCGTCGAAATGTTAATGAGAAAAACAGTCCCCAAAATTCGTTTGACTTTTTTGCCGGATATCTCCATCATTTTCTTCGTTTTTATTTTACTGTGGTTTTATGACCTAAGCCACAAAGATAGCAATTATACCTGAGAGTACGGCAGTAAGCGCGACAGGGTGGCTTTGATTTTTTATTTCATGCGCTTGGAAAACTCGGTTTTTTCATGTAATTTTGTGACGGCATCTATGAGGCATAATTAAGTGGTCACTTTTTTCATTTCCATATTGTTGCTGGTAGGCGGATATTTTTTGTACGGCAGGATTGCGGAACGGGTCTTCGGCGTGCAGCCCGAACGGATAACGCCTGCATATACGCACACGGACGGAGCGGATTACGTTCCTATGGGCTGGTGTCGCATCCTGTTGATACAGTTTTTGAACATTGCAGGGCTGGGGCCTATCTTCGGCGCCATCATGGGAGCCATATACGGACCTGCCGCCTTTTTGTGGATTGTGCTGGGGACGATTTTCGGAGGTGCGGTGCACGACTACTTTTCAGGCATGTTGTCCGTCAGGAATAACGGCATGAGTCTGCCGGAAATCGCCGGCAAATACATGGGAGTGGGATTTAAACAGTTCATGCGCGGTTTCACCGTTCTGCTGATGGTGCTGGTAGGAGCGGTGTTTGTGGCAGCGCCGGCGCAGTTGCTTGCTAACCTCACTCCGGAATGGATGAACATGACGGTGTGGTGCATCATACTCTTCGTCTATTATATTGCGGCTACCCTGTTGCCTGTGGATAAGCTTATCGGCAGGATTTATCCCGTATTCGGATTTGCCATACTTTTCATGGCGGCAAGTATCGGCGGATGCCTGATATGGAATGACGCTCCGATTCCCGAAATCACGTTTTCCAGCTTGCGTAACATGCATCCCGATGCCGACGCCTATCCCATATTTCCGATGTTGTTCATCTCCATCGCCTGTGGCGCCATTTCCGGTTTCCACGCTACCCAATCGCCGCTCATGGCGCGTTGTTTGAAAAACGAAAGAATGGGAAGGCGTATTTTTTATGGCGCGATGGTGATTGAAGGTATTGTGGCGCTCATCTGGGCGGCTGTGGCCATGAGTTTTTTCGGGTCGGTAGGCGGATTGCAGGAATTTTTGCGTGCAAATAACAACAGCGCCGCCGTGGTGGTGGACAAAATTGCTCATTCGTGGCTGGGCGTTTTCGGCGGATTGCTTGCCGTCATCGGCGTGATCGTAGCGCCCATCACCTCGGGCGATACGGCATTCAGGTCGGCGCGGCTAATAGTTGCCGACTTCATCGGCTATAGCCAAAAAAACATCAGTCGCCGTATCATTGTCGCTTTGCCACTGTTTATCATCGCACTGGTGATCTTGCAAATCAATTTTGACGTGATTTGGCGATATTTTGCGTGGGCAAACCAGACCTTAGCCGCCGCCACATTGTGGAGCATCACGGTGTATCTGGCAAAGGAACGGAAATGTTACTGGATCACGCTCATCCCGTCGCTGTTCATGACGATGGTGATATGCAGCTACATCATAGTGGCGCCGGAAGGTTTCCGCCTGCCGATCAACACCGGTCTGCTCATCGCGGCGGTATGCACGGTTGTTGCCTCCGTCATGTTTGTATGGTGGTTGCGGAACTACTATTTGTCGGATAAAATCTTAAAACAATAAATATATGTGTGGAATCGTTGGATACATTGGATACAGGGAAGCATATCCGATCTTAATCAAAGGCTTGTACAGGCTGGAATACAGAGGGTATGACAGCGCGGGAATCGCGTTGCCGAACAGACAAAACGAACTGAACGTTTACAAGGTAAAAGGACGCGTGTCCGATTTGGATGAATTTTGTAAAAATAAGGATGTATCCGGCACGATAGGCATTGCCCATACCCGTTGGGCAACACACGGAGAACCGAGCAATAACAATGCGCATCCGCACTATTCCCAATCGGAAACCCTTGCCCTGATACACAACGGCATTATTGAGAACTATGCCACCCTGAAAGAACAGCTTATCCGCAACGGATATACCTTCCAGAGCAGCACCGACACCGAAGTGCTGGTACAATTGATCGAGTACATGAAGATATTGAACAAAACGGACTTGTGTACGGCTGTGCAGATGGCGCTCAATCAGGTAGTAGGTGCGTATGCTATTGCAGTAGTGGAAGAAAACAACCCCGACCTGATTATCGCAGCCCGCAAGAGCAGTCCGCTGGTGCTGGGTATCGGCGAAAAAGAAACTTTTGTGGCGTCGGACGCTTCGCCTATTATTGAGTACACCAACCGTGTCATTTATCTGGAAGACGAAGATATTGCCGTCATCAAACGCAACGCTCCCGTAAAGTTCGTCACCATCGGCAATGTGGAAAAGACGCACGAAATCATCAAATTGGAAATGAGCCTGAGCCAGTTGGAGAAAGGCGGTTACCCGCATTTCATGCTGAAGGAGATTTTCGAGCAACCGCGCACCTTGCGCGACTGCATGCGTGGACGGGTCAATGTGGACTGCAACAATGTCATCCTGTCGGGCATCCTTGACAACCGCGAACGCTTTTTCAATGCGCGGCGGATACTGATTTTGGCGTGCGGCACCTCATGGCACGCAGGGCTTGTCGGCGAATACCTGTTTGAGGAACTTTGCCGTATCCCTGTGGAGGTGGAATATTCGTCGGAATTTCGCTATCGCCATCCCGTCATTTTTCCGGACGACATTGTGATTACCATTTCTCAGTCGGGCGAAACCGCCGATACGCTTGCCGCTATTGATCTGGTGCGCAAAGCGGGCGCTTTTGTGTACGGCCTCTGCAATGTGGTGGGGTCGTCAATCCCCCGCAATACTGATTCGGGATCATACACCCATGTGGGGCCGGAAATCGGCGTCGCTTCCACCAAAGCGTTTACCGCTCAACTGATGGTGCTCTCCATGATGGCACTGTGCATCGGACGGGAGAAAAAAACCATCCCCGAACCGCGTTTCATCGAACTGCTGCAAGAACTGAACAGCATCCCCGACAAGGTGGAACAAATCCTGAAAACAAACGATAAAATCAAAGAATTATCCAACATTTTCACCTATGCCCACAACTTTATCTATCTGGGGCGCGGTTACAGTTATCCGGTAGCCCTGGAAGGTGCGCTGAAACTCAAAGAGATTTCCTACATCCACGCCGAAGGGTATCCGGCAGCGGAAATGAAACATGGCCCCATTGCCCTTATAGACAATGAGATGCCTGTTGTCGCCATTGCTACCAACAACGGGACGTACGAAAAAGTTATCAGCAACATTCAGGAAATCAAAGCACGCAACGGGCGTGTAATAGCCGTGGTGAGCCAAGATGACACTACCGTGAAAAACATTGCCGACTATGTGATCGAAATACCTTCCACCGAAGAATGTTTTGACCCTATTTTAGCAATCATCCCGTTGCAACTGCTATCCTATCATATCGCGGTGAACAAAAAACGCAATGTGGACATGCCGCGTAATCTGGCAAAATCGGTGACTGTAGAATAATCAAAAATAATTTGTACTTTTGTCCCCAACAAAAATAGAATAATCATCATGGAAAAGAAAGGATTAAACCTCACATTAAAAATATGGCGTCAGGAGAACGCCAAGGTAAAAGGCGGATTCAAAACCTACCGGATAGAGAATATTTCACCCGACTGCTCCTTTTTGGAGATGCTTGACCAACTGAACGAACAGCTGGTGGACAAGATCGAAAAGCCCGTCTGTTTCGATCACGACTGTCGCGAAGGCATCTGCGGGATGTGCAGCCTGTTTATCAACGGTCGTCCGCACGGGAACGACAGCGGCATCACCACCTGCCAACTGCACATGCGCCGTTTCCGCAACGGCGACACCATCTGGATCGAACCGTGGCGTTCAGCCGCTTTTCCGGTAGTGAAAGACTTGGTGGTGGATCGCAGCGCTTTCGACAAAATCATTCAGGCGGGCGGTTACACCTCCGTGAACACAGGTGGCGTGCCCGACGGCAACGCCATCCCTATCCGCAAGAAAAACGCCGACCTTGCCATGGATGCCGCTGCCTGTATCGGTTGCGGAGCATGTGTCGCCACCTGCAAAAACGCATCGGCAATGCTGTTCGTATCGGCAAAGGTGTCGCAATTCGCGTTGCTGCCGCAGGGACGGGTGGAAGCAAAGGAACGCGCCACAAAAATGGTGTCGCGCATGGACGAACTCGGATTCGGCAATTGCACCAACACTGGCGCCTGCGAAGTTGAATGTCCGAAAGAAATCAAAATATCTAACATCGCACGACTGAACAGGGAATACGTCTGCTCGCAATTTGCGTAGAGAGATAACCATCGAACGATCCTTGTCCGCAAGAGCGAAATCCTGAAAATAAGTCAGGAGAATCCGCACAGTTGAAATATGCATGTGTAAAATCGGTTATACCGATAACATGTCGCTTCGATCTTTATATGCCATCTACCCAAACATTAGATAGCATTTTCATTTTAAACATAAATTACGGGATTTATCCCTAACTTCGTCATATTTACCCCGTCTATGATTGTAATAGTTTAGTAAACAAAAGTATGTTAGGATTTTATAGACTACCTAATTAGGTAGTCTATAAAATCCGTGTAATGGTTTAAATATTAATATTTTATAGGAAATAACTACCTAACTTTTGCGGAGTTAGGGATTTATCTCATTGCCCGCATCCATCGTCATTTTTTCATGCTGAATGAAATCCGTCGCCGCGCCGTATCTATTTCCAGTACGCGCACTTTCACTTGTTGGTTCAGTTTGACCACCTCCGAAGGGTGGGACACGTATTTGTCAGCTAACTGGGAGATGTGCACCAGCCCGTCCTGTTTGACGCCTACGTCCACAAAACAGCCGAAATTAGTGATGTTGGTCACGATACCCGGCAGTTCCATTCCTTTTTTGAGATCTTCCATGCGGTGGACATCCTGTGCAAATTCAAATATTTTGACGCGGGCGCGGGGGTCAAGACCGGGTTTGGCGAGTTCCTGCATGATGTCGGAAAGTGTGGGCAGTCCGACGGTTTCGGTGACGTACTTTTCGGGATTGATTTGACGGCGCATGTTTTCGTCTTTTAACAGGTCGTTCACCGATGCATTCATGTCGTGTGCCATTTGTTCCACAATATGATAACTTTCGGGATGTACAGCGCTGTTGTCTAACGGGTTTTCGGCGCCCGGAATACGCAGGAAACCGGCACACTGTTCAAAGGCTTTATCACCCATTCGGGACACGCTTCTCAATGCTTTTCGTGAAAGGAACATGCCGTTTTCCTTCCGGTAATCAATGATGTTTTGTGCAAGTTGCGGTCCAAGTCCGGACACGTACACCAGCAGATGTCTGCTGGCGGTATTGACGTTCACGCCCACCAGATTCACGCAACTTTCCACCACTGTATCCAGCGCCGTTTTGAGTTTGTTTTGGTCAACGTCGTGCTGGTATTGTCCTACGCCGATGGATTTCGGGTCAATCTTCACCAGTTCCGCCAGCGGGTCCATCAGGCGGCGACCGATGGACACCGCTCCACGCACCGTCACATCGTAATCGGGAAATTCTTCCCGCGCCGTTGCGGAAGCCGAATAAATAGATGCCCCACTCTCATTGACGACAAATACCTGCATGTTTTGCCCGAAAACCATGCTTTGGATGAAGCGTTCCGTTTCGCGTCCCGCCGTGCCATTGCCGATGGCGATGGCTTCTATCTTGTAAGCGTCTGTCAACGACATGATTTTGCGCTTGGCTGTTGCGGTTTCACTCTGCGGCTGATGCGGGTAGATGGTTTCGTTGTGCAGCAGATTGCCCTGTGCGTCAAGGCACACCACTTTGCATCCCGTGCGGAAGCCGGGGTCGATGGCAAGTACGTTTTTTTGTCCCAATGGCGCTGCCAGAAGCAATTGGCGCAAATTATCTGCAAACACGCGGATGGCTTCGTCGTCGGCTTTTTCTTTTGCCGCCGCTTCAAATTCCGTTTCGAGAGATGGTTGCAGCAGCCGTTTATAGGCATCTTTCGCCGCTTCCTGTACCTGTCGGGTGGCTTCGCTGTTGTTTTTCACAAAATATCTTTTGATGATGTCCAGCGCTTTTTCTTCGTCAACGTTGACGCCGATGCGTAGAAATGCTTCGTCTTTTCCTCTGAGCATTGCCAGGACACGGTGTGAAGGGCAACGGCGCAACGGCTCGGAGAAGCTGAAATAGTCGCGGTATTTTTCGCCGTCGGCTTCTTTGTTTTTAATCACTTTGGAAGAAATGACGGCTCTTTCTGCAAAGAGTTTTCGCACCGCGTCCCGTACGCGGATGTCTTCGTTCATTTGTTCCGCAATGATGTCTCGAGCGCCTTGCAGGACATTTTCCACAGCGGGCAAATCGTCGCTAAGATATTCTTGCGCGAGTGCATGCACATCATTGTCCGTTTGTTGCAGCAGTTGCGCCGCCAAAGGTTCCAGCCCGCGTTCTCGCGCGACGGACGCTCTAGTTTTGCGCTTGGGTTTATACGGCAGGTAGAGGTCTTCCAACTCCGCAAGGCTTGCTGCATCGTGTATCTGCTGTTGCAGGCTTTCGGTCAGTTTGCCCTGTTCTCTGACGGAGCGCAGGATGGTTTCGCGACGCTTGTCCGTTTCAAGAAGCCTCTCATAGCGCATTTTGACGGCAGCAATCTGTACTTCGTCCAGACTACCGGTGGCTTCTTTGCGGTAGCGGCTGATAAACGGTATGGTAGCGCCGTCTGCCAATAAATCCAACGTGTTGCGCACTTGACTTTCCCGCAACCCTAATTCTTTACAAATTAAGCTAATGTGTTGTTCTTTCATATCGGTCAAAATATTAATTTAATTTCCTGCCGAAAAACAGGCTGGTAAAAACGTTTACAAAGGTATCATAAAATTTTCCAAACCGCATAGCGTGAAAAAATTTTAGGTATATGGGGCAATAGATTACCGGTTGGTATCCTCTGCTATAACATATTTGCATCATTCGGGCAATATCAACTGTTTGATGCGTGTAATCTGTTCCTGTTTTTTTACCTCTCTAAGTTTCCGACCCGTAGCGGTGAAGTATTGGTGTGAATTGATGAATTTCAGTTGCATTTTGTTCCATTCGTTCAACGAGGACATTTTGTTTTGGGTTTTCAGTTCTTCGTACAATGAGTTGGAAACGGGGATAAAATCTGTGCGTCCAAGATAATCAAGGTCGGCGTCGCAAATGATGGATTCAAGGAGGTCTGCGGGTTTGGGCGGCAGTTTGGTTGCCATGATGATGCGGCATATTTCGTTGATTTCTTCCGGGACGTAGCCGTGTTCGAGGAGCATTTCGCGGGCGATATCCGTGCTTCGTTCTTCGTGGTCGGCGTACGAAACGATGTGTCCTGTATCGTGGAAGAGCGCCGCTGTTTTCAACAGCAGTAGCCGGTGGTCGTCCAGTCCTTCCGCCCAGCCGATCAGTTCGCTTTCCGTCACTACGTCCACCGTGTGCTTCACATTGTGGTAGTACAAGTATTTGGGCAGTTTTTTTTCCAGCAAATCCAGCACTTGTTCCTGCAAGTCGCCGAAGCGGTATAGCAGAAAACGGGTACGGAACACATCGTTGGGCAGGCGATGCGCTGTGTCGGCAGCAAATTGCGGGCGGATGCCGTTTACACGGAAAAGTTCCAGATGATCTTGATACTTCACCGGAATAATACCGGTATAAACGCAGTCAAACAATTCTTTGACGAGTTCGTATGTCGTTGCCGAGATGGTGACGGTATTTTTTCCGCCCAACGATACGATACGGCTCACGATATTAATCGTGTCGCCTTTGATTCTGAATACCGTGTGTTTTTTTTCTGCGGCTGAAGCGGTCACCGCGCCCGTATGGATGCCGATATTAACGCACCAAGTATCGTTCTCGCCTTCTGTTTCCATCACGTGCAACATCTCCAGTGCGGCAAGCGTAACGGTAACCGGATTGGTGATATTTTTTTCCAGAATACCGCCCGCATAGATGAGATTGTCGCCGATGCTCTGTATTTTCACCAAACGGTATTTTTGAAGAATGTCGGAAAAACGGAGCAAATAATGGTCAAGTTTATCCATTTGCCGCTCAACATTGAGTGCATTTGACATAATGTTCGAAAAGCCTTTGATATCGACAAACAGCAATGTCGCCATATTGAAACGCACTTGCCCTGATGCTGTGTCGTTGCTGTGTTTTGTCTGTTTGTACTGGTCAAGTTCCTCCATCGTTTGTTGATACGATTCGGAAAGCAAACGGTATTTTTCCCTCAACTCTTTATTTTCGGAAATTAACGTCGCTATTCGTTTCAGCAATTGTTGTTTGGAATGGGCTGCCATGATATGGTTTTATTTTCGATACAAACTTACACAAAAGTTTTATGGCAAAGAAATTATAGCACATAATTTTTATCACATGCGTAAATGATTTATCTTTGCCTTGAATTTCAAACGTGCCATGAATAGAACGCCTGTAGTATTTAATTTGTTGGTAATTAACGTACTGTTGTTTGCTGCCACGTGGTTTCTTGGGAGGTCGGGAAACGATTGGCTGACCGAACATTTGGCGCTGTATTATCCCGCGTCATCTTTGTTTGCGCCCTATCAGTTTGTCACCCACATGTTCATGCACGGCGGGCTCATGCACATTTTTTTCAATATGTATGCGCTGTGGATATTTGGTACGCCCGTTGAGAATTCATGGGGCGGCAAGCGTTTTCTTTTTTACTATCTGTTCACCGGTCTTGGTGCGGCAGCGTTGCATACTTTAGTCAATTACATTATTTTCAGCGGTATACAAGCGGATATTACCGCATTTAGTAATACGCCTACTCCCGAATTGTTCAAACAATTTCTTGAAGCCCACAAAGATGGTTTCAACCGTGAATTTATAGGCTATTGTTACGGGTTATACTCCGATTGGACGGATGCTCCCGGCAATCCGTCGTATGCGGCGGCAGCGCTTGACATGCTGCAACGGATTTCCAGCGAACTGATGAACATTCCTACCGTCGGTGCGTCGGGCGCTGTTTTCGGCTTGTTGCTGGCTTTCGGCATGATGTTCCCAAACGTACGGCTGATGCTCCTTTTCCCGCCTGTTGCCATCAAGGCAAAATGGCTGGTGATAGGCTACGGCGGCATTGAATTATTTTTGGGATTTTCCCAGCCGGGAAGCAACATTGCCCATTTCGCTCATGTCGGTGGAATGTTGTTCGGATATTTGTTGATACGCTATTGGATTGTGCAAGCGCGCAAAAGACGAATGTAACGGGATTTTGCAATGAATTATTGAAAATCGAATCATTATGTTTTCTGGAATTATTGAAGAAGCCGCCACAGTGGTGAGCATTGAAAAAAAACAGGACAATATGGACATCACGCTGACCTGTTCTTTTGTAAACGAGTTGAAAATTGACCAAAGCGTGGCACACAACGGCGTGTGTCTCACGGTGGTTCGCCTCTCCGACGTTGCCTATACGGTAACCGCCATCAGGGAAACGCTGCTCAAATCGAACCTCGGTCTGTTGCGTTCGGGCGACAAGGTGAATGTAGAACGCAGCATGTTGCTCAACGACCGTCTGGACGGGCATATGGTGCAAGGGCACGTAGACCAGACGGCGGAGTGTGTTGCCGTAGAAACTGCCGACGGAAGTTGGTACTACACTTTTCGCTATGACTCCTCGAAGGGCAATCTCACGGTGGAAAAGGGGTCTATCTGCGTCAACGGGGTGAGCCTCACGGTGGTAAACTCACAGAACGGATCGTTTCAGGTAGCCATCATTCCCTATACTTACGAAAATACTAACTTTCATCAAATAAAAGCGGGGACAACGGTCAATCTCGAATTTGACATCATCGGCAAATACGTTACCCGCATCTTGCAGGCAATGAAGCCGCATCTTTGAGTTACGGGATTTTGCTTGTCTCCCCCGCCAGTCCGTTCAGTATCTCCATGCTTTTGCCTATATTGGCAATCGGACTGATGCTTAGAGCGAGTTTGTCTCTGGCTTCTTTCAGGTGGAACAGGTGCGGATTTTGCTGAATGCGTTGCAGAATGGTTTTAAAAACGTCCGATTGATAATAAGGCGATTTCGGGTTGTTCACGAAATAAGCCAGCAGCCGTTCGTTGCGAAGGATGATTTTTTCAAAACCCAGACGGGCGGCAAGCCGTCGAAGACGTACCACGCCAATGAGTTCTTTTCCTGCGGGCGGTATGGCGCCGAATCTGTCGACAAGCGACTGTTCAAAAGCGGTCAGTTTGTCTTCCGTGTCAATGTTGTCCAATTCACGATACAGATGTACCCGTTCGGAAACGTTTTCGACATAATCGTCGGGGAACAGCAATTCGAGGTCGGTATCTATCTGGCAGTCGGCAACGAATGCGGACTTTTTCCAGTCTGTCGGTTGCCGGTTGTCGGCAATTTCCCGTCGGGCGAATATTTCTTTAAAATCCTCCTCTTCGCTCAGTTCCATCATTGCCTCGTTGAGGATTTGGTAGTAGGTTTCAAAGCCTATTTCAGCAATAAACCCGCTCTGTTCCGCTCCCATGAGATTGCCCGCCCCGCGTATGTCGAGGTCTTGCATGGCGATGTTGAAGCCGCTGCCGAGATCGGAAAATTCTTCGATGGCACGCAATCGACGACGGGCTTCCGGCGTGATGTCGGTAAAAGGCGGCGTAATGAGGTAACAAAATGCTTTTTTGTTCGACCGTCCCACGCGACCGCGCAACTGGTGCAGGTCGCTCAGTCCGAACATGTGTGCATTGTTGATGATGATGGTATTGGCGTTGGGAATATCTAATCCCGACTCGATGATGGAAGTAGCCACCAGCACGTTGTAGTCGCCGTTGATGAAGTCGAGCATGATTTTTTCCAGTTGATTGCCTTCCATTTGCCCGTGTGCCGACACGGTGGATACTTGCGGGCACAGGCTGTGGATCAGCAATTCCATTTCGCGCAGCGTAGGCACCCGATTGTGGATAAAAAATACCTGTCCGCCGCGAGACACCTCAAATTCAATGGCTTCGCGGATGATGCCTTTGTCGAACGCAATGACTTCGGTCTGTATTGGATGTCGATTGGGCGGCGGCGTGGCGATAACGGACATTTCACGTACGCCCATCAGTGAAAACTGCAATGTGCGCGGGATAGGCGTGGCGGTGAGCGTCAGTGTATCCACATTTACGCGCAACGCTTTGAGTTTTTCTTTGGCGGTTACGCCGAATTTCTGTTCTTCGTCGATAACGAGCAACCCCAAATCCTTAAATTTTATTTCTTTCCCCAGCAACTTGTGTGTTCCGATGATGATGTCGGTTTTTCCCTCGGCTAATTTTTTGATGGTTTCACGTTGTTGAGCGGCAGGTTTCAGCCGACTGATGGAATCAATGTTGCATGGAAACTTGTCTAACCGTTCCCTGAATGTTTGCTCGTGTTGTAAGGCAAGGATGGTGGTGGGCACCAGCACCGCCACCTGTTTGTTGTCCGTAACCGCCTTGAACGCCGCACGAATGGCGACCTCCGTTTTGCCGAACCCTACGTCGCCGCACACCAGATGATCCATCGGCACATTGTCCTCCATGCCGTTCTTCACGGCTTGCGTGGCTTTCAACTGGTCGGGCGTGTCTTCGTAAAGGAATGACGCTTCCAATTCTTCCTGCAAATAAGTGTCGGGGGAAAATGCAAAGCCTTTGTGGGTGTGGCGTTTGGCATATAACATGATGAGTTCGCGGGCAATGTCTTTTACCTTCTTTTTGGTGTTTTGCTTGAGCGTTTGCCATGCGGTTGCACCCAATTTGTTGAGTTTGGGCGGGGTGCTGTCCTTCCCCCTGAACTTGGATACCTTGTGCAGATTGTGAATATTCACGTACAACACGTCGTTGTCTCGGTATACCATGCGGATACATTCCTGCATCTTGCCGTTGACCTCCATTTTTTCCAATCCGCCGAAAATTCCTACGCCATGATCCGAATGTACGATGTAATCACCCGGATGCAGCCCCTGTAACTCTTTCATGGTGATGCTTTTCGATTGCGAAAAACTTTTACGGATGAGATATTTATGGTAACGTCCAAAAATCTGATGATCGGTGTAGAGGCACAGTTTCAAATCGTGATCAATGAAACCCTCGTGCAGGATATTGTGTACCGGTATAAATTCCGCTTTGGGCGTGATGCCAGCAAAGATATTTTTCAGGCGATCAAACTGTTTTCGATTTTCACTCATCAGGGCAACCGTGTATCCCCTCTCGGCGAAAGAGGCAATATCCTGAGCAAGCAATTCAAAATTCTTGTTGAACACAGGCTGTGGCGAAGTATTGAACGTGATTTCCGCATTTGCCTCGCTGTCGAACACCGATCCGAATTCAACGTTGCGGAAACGTTCCAAAAGCAGTGCCGTTTCAGCCGCTCCGGTAAAAGCTTCCCGTGCATTGAAATCAATATATTCTTCGTCCGACAGGAGTTTCACGGGTGGTTGTTCCTCAATGCGGGCTATTTCATGCAATACGAGGCTCAGGTCATAGTTCCACACTACTGTAGTGTCGTCAAATCTGTCGAAAAACGACGTTCGCTCCGTTTGCTGTCTGTCCCAGCCCAGATTGGGGATGATATGGATGGCATCCAAAAGCGCGTCGGAAAGTTGGGTATCCACATCAAACGTGCGGATGGACTCCACCTCGTCGCCAAAAAAATCAATGCGGTAAGGACGGTAATGAGCGTAGGAAAAAATGTCCACAATACTGCCGCGTATGGCAAACTGACCGGGTTCGTACACGAAATCGGTCGGCATAAAACGGTATTCGTACAACAGCTCGCGAATGAAGTCAATGGAGATATGTTCGCCCGTTTTCAGTTGCAGTATGTTGCTTTTCATCTGTTTGTTGGGCACCACTTTTTCGACAACCGCGTGTGCGTAACTCACAATCACCTTGCCGCGCTCACGGTCGTCCAGCAAGGCTTCCAGCGTTTGCGTCCGCAGGATGATGTTTCCTTCGTGAGGTTGCAATTGGGCGGTGATGCGCTTCCATGACGACGGGAAAAAATATGCCGCATCGTTGCCGAGAATATTGACAATATCGTTATGGAAATAGGCGGCAGTTTCAGCGTCGGGAAAGATGAAGAGGTGGTTGCGATCGGTTTCCCTGACAACGGCTGCCGCCACCAACGCCGTTGCCGAACAGCACAAGCCTTTCAGGCGAATGTTTGCAGTATGACGCAAGGCGTCCTGCAGTTCGTGCAAAAGCGCATGTGCGGCATACGCCTCGCTCAGTTGATTGTCGGAAAATGATGAAACGTTTTTCATGCAGGCGCAAAATTATATGAAAATCCTGCGATTTACAAGTACAAACAAATAAGAAATACGCCAAACTTTTGTGTCTCGGCAAATTTTAAGTAATTTTGTACGTTTTATTTTTCACCGAAATGGCACGTTCAACACATATCATCCCGATTTTTGTAATGTTGCTGATAGCAGCGTGCACGGAACGCATGAACATCAAAACGGACGGTATTCCTCCGAGATTGGTCATCTACGGGTACATCACTTCGGACACTTTACGACATTCCATCCGCATTACCCGTTCGGCGAGTTATTCGGACACCAATCCGCCGGAGGGCGTCAGCCATGCGGCAGTGACCATTTCAACGGACAACGACACCATCCTGCTCACGGAAAGCGATACCGTGCCGGGACTGTACCTGACTTCCGCCAACACCCACGGGCAAATGGGCAAAACCTACACATTGGACGTGCGGCTGGATTTCAACAACGACGGAACAACCGAACACTACCAATCGTCCGCATATCTCACCGAAATCAACCATATCGATTCCATACGTGTACAACCGTCGGGTATTTTACGCAACATGCTGGAAATACTGTTGTATGCACAGGATTTGCCCGAGGAAAACTTTTACAGCGTTTTCACCTCGGTGAATGATTCCCTGATCAATTCCACCATCAATGATTTTTTTGTGATGGACGACGTGTTTTTCAACGGCGCTTATATGAATGGCGTCCCTTGCGGTTTTCTGCTTCAGGAAAAAGACGGATTGCAAACCCTGAAAAAAGGAGACGTCATTACATTAAACATCAACGCTATACCCAAAGAATATGCCTTGTTCATCGGTCATGTGCAAAGCGAAATACGCGGATCGAACCCTATTTTCGGAGGACCTCCGGCAAACGTGGAAACCAATATCCGTTGCATTGACCGTCCGAATACCGTTGTTTCCGGTTTTTTTACCGCATTTCCCAGCCGGTATGCCAAAACAATAATTGATTTCGACATTACGGTGGGGAAGAAATCCCGCGATTGAAATTACGGTCAAACTCCGGAGATTACCCCCCTCTAACTGCCTACGTATCCGTCCGTGTCAAAAAAAGTTCACCGGAGAGGACGATATACGATAAAAATATATATCTTTGTGCAATACTTTTTTTTCAGAAGAAGATATGAATTTCAACGATGAAGAACATTGGTATGACGGCGAGACAATGGACTCGGTGCACCGTTATGAGGATATGATGAAGAATCATCACCGGTACTTTTTCGATATTCACGAGTTTGAAAACATCATTGATTATTATCTTGACATTGAGAACCTCACTCAAGCGGCACAGGTTGCCGATTATGCGAGCCATTTGTATCCCTCCTCTTCCTCCATTCAGTTCCGGATGGCTGAAATCATGATTGACAACGGACAACCTACCAAAGCGCTGGCTCTGCTGAACGAACTGGAAAAGCTGGAAACGGGAGAATATACCGTTCACTTGCTGAAAGGCGCCGCGTTAAACGTGCTGGGCAAAGCGCGAGAGGCACAACGGCAGTTTGAAAAGGCAATCGCATTGGCAGACGAAGACAAAGCACAGGTATTGTATGATATAGGCGTGTCTTTTGAACGCATTAACCAATACAAAATGGCATTGCAGTACTTTTTGAAAGTCCGTGCCATAGAACCCGACAATTACTATATTTATTACGATCTGGCTTTTTGCTGCGACCGCATCAACGATCTGGACAGCAGCATCGCATATTATAAAAAATATCTGGACGAAGACCCTTTCGCCGAATATGCATGGTATAATCTCGGCATCGTGTACAACAGAAAGGAAGATGATGAAAAAGCCATTGAAGCCTATGACTACGCATTGGCTATCTATCCGGAATACACCTCGGCGCTGTTCAACAAGGCAAACACCCTGACATTGCTCAACAAAACGGAAGAAGCCATCGAGACATACAATGATTTTCTACGCATAGAGCCTGATAACGCCGCAGTCCATTGTTATTTAGGCGAATGCCACGAAAAAAACCATGACTATGACTGCGCAACACAATATTTCCAAAAATCCCTTTCGCTTGACAACACCTTTGCCGACGCATGGTTCGGTATGGGCATTATGAATGCGGACTGCGGACGTTTTGAAGAATCCGTGCGATGCTTGAAACATGCGATTGCTCTGGACAAGGACAATGAGGAATATCTCTTCGGGCTGGCTACCACGTACATCAACCTGCAACAATTTGACAAAGCAAACGTTCTGCTCGACGGGTTGCTGCAAAAAACCACAGACGACGAAGTGATGTGGTGCATGTATGCACACACCTTTGCGCAACAGGAGCAATACGCCGACGCACAACGCATAACCACCAAAGGACTGCAATACAATCCCGATTCGGCGTTACTCCGCTACCATTTGGCAGCCTATTACCTGCTGAACGACGACCGCTTGAAAGGATTAACCATTCTTGAAGAAAGCCTGCGCAAACATCCCGAAGACGTGGACATATTTTTTGAGGTCTTCGACAGGGAGGACAACCTCAATGACGAAGTGATGGCGCTGGTGAATGCATACCGGAAGAACCCATAACCGCAAATGTCCGCAACCGGATACCGCCGCCACATCCGCACACGCATTCTGAAAGCCGTCCGTTCGGCGATTCGTCCCGGACTTGTCACCACATGGTGGATGGTGCGACTTACCGTCGTGGTATCGCTGGCAGTAAGCATCTTACAATACGTGGGCGTCATTGCCCTGCTTGCCCGATGGCTCAATCCGCTGTTCAACATAGTAGGATTGCCCGGCGAAGCGGCGCTGGCATTCATTTCAGGGTATTTTGTGAGCATCTATTCGGCCGTTGCAACGGCGATAACGCTCAACATGGACATTCGCGCCATCAACATCCTTGCGGTAATGTGCCTCTGCGCCCACAACATCATCATCGAAACGGCAGTACAGAAGCAAACAGGATCGTCCGCACTGAGGATGATCCTGTTGCGCACCATATCGGCGCTGGTATCGGCGCTTGTACTCCACCTGCTGCTGCCCGCCGGTAACGAAACGTCAACATATGCCGTGCAACAGGCAACGGCAATGCCACCCCTAAAAGAGTTTGCACTCCACCAGATGAAAGTAACCGGTTGGCTGACTCTCAGAATGTTCGTACTCATCATGTCGCTCAACATTTTGCAAAAATTGCTGGCAGAATTTGGCGTCATTCGTCTGCTGTCGAAATTGCTGCGCCCCGTACTGAAAATCTTCGGATTGCCCGCAAAAACATCATTCCTGTGGATTGTAGCCAACATCCTAGGACTGGCATACGGAGCGGCAGTCATGATGGAAGAAGTGCAACAGAATAAGATCAACAAAAAAGATGCGGATTTGCTCAATCATCATATCGCCATATCACACAGCAACCTGGAGGACGTTTCACTGTTCCTGTCCATTGGCGCAGGACTGTGGTGGATGCTACTACCTCGCTGGATTCTCGCGGCAATCGTAGTGTGGTTGCGACGCTGGGAACTGCGCATCAGACATACGGACGACAATCCAACACATCTTTGTCGCACATCAAAAATAAAAATAAGGCAGCCGGTAAAAGAATAAACAGATTAAATATCAATGAAATAAGAAAATAAAATGATCCGTTTTAAGAATTTTTAAGAATTTTTAAGAATTTCGAATGATATTATTTCATATTTTTGTACATTCTAACGATTTAGAAAAATTTTTATTCACCAAAAACAAAAAACGATGCAAAACAGTCATGTCAATCGCCGAAATTTCATCAAATTATCGGCAGCAGCGGGAGCGGCATTAGCCTTAAACCCGACTGGCGCTCAGGCAACGGAAAGCGTTGCCCGCCAAACCAAGTTTCAGGAACGTGTGCTGGGAAAAACCGGCATCAAAGTGCCCATCCTGAGTATGGGCGTCATGCGTGCAGACAATCCTGCGGTAGTCAGGGCTGCATATAATTCGGGGATTCTCCTGTTCGACACGGCAAACGGATATCAGAATGGCAAGAACGAAGAACTGTTGGGCGAGTTTTTTACCGGTAAGCCGCGTAACTCTTTCGTTTTGGCTACCAAGGTGAAAGAAAATGACGCCGCCAGATTTCTCGAAAAATTTGAGGTGAGCATGAAACGCCTTAAAATGGACTATGTGGACATCCTTTACATCCACGCGCTCAGCAAGCCGGAGGAGGTGACCAATGCGTCTATCCTCGAACTGTTGCTGAAACTGAAAAAAGAAGGCAGAGCAAAATATCTGGGCATATCCACACACTCGAACGAACCGGGAGTCATCAACACCATGATTGACAATGGCAATTATGACGTAGTGCTTACCTCCTACAACTACAGCCAGACCTACAAAAAAGAGCTGGATGCCGCGATTGACCGTGCCGCGAAAGCCGGTATGGGTGTGGTGGCAATGAAAACAATGGCAGGCGGGTATTTGGACAGGGCACGCACCAAAAAAGTGAACGTCAAAGCCGCATTGAAATGGTCGTTGAGTAACCCCAACATCCACACGGCTATCCCCGGCTTCACCACATTCGACGAACTGGAAGAATGTGTCGCTGCCGCGTCCGATCTGGAACTGACACTGGAAGAAAAAGAATTCCTGACGGCGGTAGCATCCTGCAAAGAAGGCTTGTATTGTCAGGGATGCCGGAGTTGTGTGGCGCAATGTACGCAAAACCTGCCCATACCGGAGATGATGAGAGCGTACATGTACAACTACGGATACAAAAGCTCACTGCTGGCAAAAGAAACCATCATGGAACTGAATTTGGGGGACAACCCGTGCGGCAAATGCCGTTCGTGCAACGTCAAATGCACCAAGGGATTTCACGTTGCCGAAAATATCAGCGATATCACCCGCTTGAAACGTATTCCTGACGATTTTTTGGCATACGCATGAAAAGAAACATCATTGCAGGAATAGCGATTATTTTGGCACAATGCGCTATCGCGCAGACGCCGGCGGAACTGAAAGCCAAACTGCCGGCAGTTAAAGGCTGGACGGTGGAAAACGCCGTTGAAACGTTTGATCCCAACACTTTGTTTGAACGTATCAACGGCGCTGCACCGGGATACCTGATGTATGACTTCCAAGAATTGAGCGTTTTCGTGTACCACAAGGACAAAAGCGAAGACTACATCACCATTCAGATATACCGGCACGCTACACCCAACGACGCATTCGGCATCTATGCTTCCGAACGTCCCGAAGAAACCAATTTCCTCGACATCGGCGCAGAGGGTTATCAGGAAGAATCTATCCTGAACTTTCTGGCGGACAACCTCTACGTGAAAATAGAAAGTCCATCGTCGGATGTGGCAACGGTTCAGGCAATTACCGACATTGCACGGGATTTTGCGAAAAAAATCAATGCCAAAGCCGCTTTACCCTCAAGCCTGTCTTCATTTCCTGCCGCCAACAAGGTGGCGCACAGCGAACAGTTCATCGCTATGGGCTTTTTGGGACATGAATTTTTGCAGGACGCATTTACGGCATATTATTCAGTGGACGGTAAGAGATATCAGGTATTTCTCATCAATGCCGAGACAACAGCCGCTGCCAAAACATTGCTGGACAAATACTATGCATTTACCAAGCAGGAAGGCGCTCCGGCAGAAGGTCGGCTTACTGTCAAAGACCGCTACAACGGCGATCTCGAATGTCGCTGGGAAAATCAATATGTATGGGGAATCTTGAATGACGGCGGAGCCGCCATAAACATTGACGAAGTATTGGACGCCGTAGGCAAAATCCTGAAATAGCTGTTCCTTACCGACATACGTCAAGCAACGTTGAGAGGAACGAAGCAATCCGGATGATAGTGATTAATGAAAAACGAATAGCCCGTTAGGGCTTCCATATCAATAGAAATGCGGGAATAGCCACCCTGCACAACCCTTGGGGGGGGTGAACTCCTACGGAGTTCCGAAAACGGGAGACACCATTTGTTTCTGTTGATATGTTTCTCTAACGGGAAAAAGGAACGGACAAAAATGAGTACAGACATTACCTTTTTTATCCCTTATCCGTAGGGACAAAAAGACCAGACCTGTCAGCATCGAACATCCGTTACATGTTAAACCTTAACTTCGCAAAAGTTAGGGAGCTATTTTCTATGAAATATTAATATTTAAACCATTACGCTGATTTTATGGACTACCTAAATTTAGGTAGTCTATAAAATCTTACATACTTTTGTTTACTAAACTATTACAATCATAGACGGGGTAAATATGACGGAGTTCGGGTTTAATATTTCCTTTTGCGTTTTTTGGGCGAGCGCCAAGAATGTATTCATATCCGTCTTTTTCAAGCGCCGTTATGTTACTGTCGGACAGCAGTCCTGCATCGGCTATGACAACCGGCTTGCCGAAAGAAAACCGGTTTGACATATTCTGCAACACTGGAATAAATGTATGACCTTCAAATATATTGCCCTCAAAAATTTCATAACCGATCGTAAAGCCGTCCGAATATCTGTTCCGGACCAATTGCACGGATACTGTCATTGCTTAGGCTTTCGACAAAGTTGTTGAGTAATAATTCGTATTTATTTATAAACTGTTTATCGTTTAATCAACTTTCTCTACTCATGTGCTGCCTTGCCTGTTCCTCCAAACGAACTATATCCGATTCCGTGCAACCTGTCCGAAACTGCATTCTACCTTGTATCTTCCCCGTCTTTTGGAGACGACATGAACACTTGCCGTTCCATACTTGTTGTATTTTCGACGTAGAAACATAACACAAAGTTACGAAAATTTCACGCAGGACACCTTTTTTATTCTTTTTATCCAGAAATATCTGATTATCAATGATAAATTTTTGAAACGAAAAAAGTGCGAAAAACAGGTGAAATCATCATTTTCTCAGTCCTTAATCGAAAATTGCCTATATTTGCGCTTCAAAATTTATTGTTACTTCCAAGACAGTGGACGAAAAATATATTTTATCTGCCCGTGATGTCGTGAAGCAGTACGGTGACGTCAAAGTGCTTGACCGCGTGAGTCTTGATGTGCCTTTCGGCAGCATTTACGGACTGTTGGGTCCCAACGGTGCGGGTAAAACGACATTTATCCGCATTGCCAACGGGATTACCGCACCCGACAGCGGAGAACTGTTGTTCATGAGGAGAAAGCTACAACGCGAGGACATCGCCGCTATCGGTTATCTGCCCGAAGAGCGCGGGTTGTACCGCAAAATGAAAGTAGGCGAACAGGCGCTTTATCTGGCGCGTTTAAAAGGGCTTAGCCGCGCCGACGCCGAACGGCAGACGGCATACTGGTTCAAACGTTTTGAAATTCAAGGCTGGTGGAATCGCAAGGTGGAAGAACTCTCCAAAGGGATGCAGCAAAAAGTGCAGTTCATCATCACCGTCCTACATCAACCTTCGCTGTTGATACTCGACGAGCCGTTCAGCGGGTTCGACCCCATCAACGCCGACCTGATGAAAAAGGAAATCATGCGTCTCAGGGACGAAGGCGCCACCGTTATCCTGTCCACCCACAACATGGCTTCGGTGGAAGAAATGTGCGACCGTATTTCGCTCATCGACAAATCGCGCTGCATCCTGCAAGGTGACGTGACGCAGATACGGCGGGAATACGGATCGGACGAATACGAACTCCGCTTTGAAGGGGACAGGCACGGTCTGGAAACTGTTTTGGCCGGCATCCGGTGTCGTATCATACCTGAAGCGGAACAATCCACCACCGTCAAAATCCGCGTGCCGAAGGGCATGAAAGGCAACGAACTGTTATCTGCCGTTATATCCTGCGTACAGGTGACCTCTTTCAAAGAGGCGCTGCCCAACATGAACGACATCTTTATCCGTACGGTGCAAGGCAAAGAAGGACAAGCAAATCAACTGCAATGAACAAGATTTTTATCATCATACATCGCGAATTTCTCACCCGCGTCCGAAAGAAAAGTTTCATCATCATGACGCTGCTGGGTCCTGTGCTGTTCGCCTCTTTCATGACAGCGCCCGTGTGGTTTGCCACTATGGAAGACGAAGATGTCAGACATATTGCAGTGTTGGACAGTTCGCGATTGTTTTTCAACATGATACCGGAAACGGAACATTTCAAATTTTCATACGACTTTCCCAACGTCAGGGACAGCCTCGCTTACCTGAAGCAACATTTGGCGAAAAGCAAATACTCCGGTGTGCTGTACATCCCGCCCTATGTTGCCTACGTGCCGTCGGGCGTGGAGTTTTATTCGGACAGACAGCCGCCGGTAAACCTGTCGATGCACATGGCGAATGCCCTTGAAAAAATCATTGAACGGGAAAAGTTGAGCGCACATCACATTGAGAATCTGGACGACATCCTCAGATCGGTCAAGACGAACATCAAAATCCGGATATTCCGCTTGTCCGGCGGAGGAACGGAAAAGGAAAGCCATAGCGGACTGAATATGGTAGTGGCTTGTATTTCCGCGTTACTGATTTACATGTTTGTGTTCCTGTTCGGGGCGCAGGTGATGCGCGGCGTCATTGAGGAAAAGACCGGCCGCATCGTGGAAGTTATCATATCTTCCGTGAAGCCGTTCCAACTCATGATGGGGAAAGTGGTCGGTATCGCGCTGACGGGGCTGACGCAATTCGTCATCTGGATCGTGCTCACGCTGATATTGGTGATGGCGGCGCAATGGATTTTTCTTCCGCAACTTACCGACGAAGCGTTACAACAAGCCGGAAACCGGCAGACAATAGGTGCGCTTGCAGACAACATCCCTGTTCGGGAAGTCTCGGAGAAAACAGCAGAGATGATGTCCATGCTGCAATCCATCAATTTCGACGTCATTATCGGCTGTTTTCTGTTTTTCTTCATTGGCGGATACCTGTTGTACGCCTCTCTGTTTGCCGCTGTCGGTTCGGCAGTGGATAGCGAAACCGACACCCAGCAGTTCATGCTGCCCATCACGGTGCCGTTGTTCGTGGCAATGGCGGTAATGTTCAGCGCCGTGCAAAATCCCGACGGAACGCTGGCTTTCTGGTTTTCCGTCATTCCCTTTACTTCTCCGATCGTGATGATGGCGCGCATATCTTTTGGCGTACCGTATTGGGAGCTTTTCCTGTCCATGACGGTATTGGCAGTTACGTTCATCGGCGCTATCCTGCTATCCGGCAAGATATACCGCACCGGCATCCTCATTTACGGCAAAAAACCGACATGGAGAGAACTGTGGAAATGGCTGACGTATAAAAGATAAAACGTCTTTTAGCGCCAAAATAAGGCATTGTCGTGCGTGCCGGTTATTGATTTACCTGAAAACGCTTATCGCCCTTTTCAAAAAAATCCACAATCTGTCGCGCAGCCGCAAGTCCGGCATTGATATTGGCTTCTGCCGTTTCCGCACCGATTTTTTTCGGGGTGGCGAAAATGCGCATTCCCACACTTTCCTGAATTTTGGAGAAAGCATCGGGAGCAATGTCTGAGGCATATTTCAGATCATTGCGTTCCTGCAAGGCTTTCAGCAAACCTTCTTCGTCAATCACTTCCTTGCGTGCGGTATTGATAAGCGTTCCGCCTTTGGGCATAGAAGTCAGCAACTGATAACCGACGGATTTTTTGGTGGCATCGTTTGCCGGAATATGCAACGAAACATATTGACATTGCCGGTACAGTTCTTTTACATCCGCAACTGGCGTCACGCCGTCTTTTTTGAGTTGATCTTCAGGCACAAACGGGTCAAAAGCATACACTTCCATTCCGAAACCTTTACCCAGCGCGGCAACCAGTTTACCCACATTGCCGTAAGCGTGAATGCCCAACTTTTTGCCTTTCAACTCACTGCCTGTTCCGGCAGTCATTCCGTTGCGCGCCATGTAAATCATCATGCCGACAGCTAATTCGGCAACAGCATTGGAATTTTGTCCGGGCGTGTTCATCGCCACGATATTTTTTTGCGTACATGCCGCCAAGTCCAGATTGTCGTATCCGGCTCCGGCGCGTACCACTATTTTCAAATGGTTTGCCGCTTCCACAATATTTTTGGTCACCCTGTCGCTACGGACAATCAGGGCGTCCACATCGGCTACGGCTTTCAGAAAATCAGCTGTGTCGGTATATTTTTCCAACAATACAGTTTCATATCCCGCCTGTTCCAGTATCTCCCTGATCCCGTCAATTGCAACAGATGCAAACGGTTTTTCGGTGGCTATCAATACCTTTTTCATGATCGGATCAATATTTTATAACTCGTTTAATGCTTTGTTTCAAATTCTTTCATGGCGTTCACCAGCGCCTGTACGCTTTCCTGCGGCATGGCGTTGTAGATGGACGCGCGGAACCCTCCTACCGAACGATGTCCCTTGATGCCCACCATTCCCTTAGACTGGGCAAATTCCAGAAAATCCTTTTCCAGATCACGGTATTCGTCGTTCATCACAAAACAGACATTCATCAGCGATCGGTCTTCCACAGCCGCCGTACCTTTGAACAGTTTGTTGCGCTCTATTTCCCCGTACAGAACGGCTGCTTTTTTCTCGTTCCGTTGCTGCATTCCGGCAACGCCACCATTGGATTTAATCCATTTCAACGTTTGGAGGGCGGTGAAAACGGGCAAGCACGGAGGCGTATTGTACATCGAATCGTTTTCGATATGGACTTTGTAGTTCAGCATGGAAGGAATGTGCCGCGACACTTTGCCCAATATGTCGTCTCTCACAATGACCAGCGTCACGCCTGCACATGACAGGTTTTTCTGCGCTCCGGCATAAATCACGCCGTAGCGGGCAACGTCCACCGGACGGCTGAATATATCGGATGACATATCGGCTACCAGTATGGATTTCACACGCGGGTCGTCATGTAGCTCCGTACCGAAAATAGTGTTGTTCGTGGTGATGTGGAAATAATCCACATCCTCCGGAACGGTATAATTCTTGGGGATGTAGGAAAAATTGGCATCTTTCGAACTTGCCACTTCCACCACTTCGCCGAATGCTTTGGCTTCCTTGATGGCTTTGCTTGCCCATGTGCCGGTGTTCAGATAAGCAGCTTTCTTTTCCAACAGGTTGAAAGGCACCATGCAGAACTGCAGGCTGGCTCCTCCGCCCAAAAAAAGTACGGAATAACCGTCCGGAACAGATAACAGTTCTTTTACCAAAGAGCGCGCTTCAATCATCACGGCGTCAAAGTCCTTACCGCGATGCGACACTTCCATCACAGACAATCCGCTGTTGTTGAAATTCAAAACCGCTTGTGCGGTTGCCTCAATGGCTTCGCGGGGAAGAATAGACGGTCCCGCACTAAAATTATGTTTTTGCATATTTTGTTGATTTACATTAAATTATACCGATTTTCTTTGCAGAATCGGAGGAGCAAAAATAACTGTTTTTTCAAAATCATCCGTTAAAATTTCACCAAAAAATCAATTTATTTTCTTTTTAGGCTATCTTGTCAAGATAATTGCCTACATTTGCTCCGTTATTTTATTAAAAAATTATCGGTATGAATCTGTTTGTTTTGTTGGGAGTGATTGGCCCGTGGCAGGCGGTTCTCATAGTAGTTGGATTATTGCTGTTGTTCGGAGGGAGAAAAATTCCCGAACTGATGAAAGGGATCGGACAAGGCATGAAAGAATTTAAAAAAGCTACTAAGGAGGAGGAAGGGAATGCCAACCCCCAGAAAGAAATTACAGCCAAAAACGAATAAATTGCTCCGGATTGCGTGATGAACCTGTTCCGGCACATTACATTGGATCGTGAGGCAGAGGAGATGTTGCATGCAGGCTTACCGCCGGAAGTGCAACTTATCGCCGCCAATGGCGCCGACCCGGAGGAACGGCAGTTTGAGCGGTTTTCCGAGTGCGAGATTGCATTCGGGAATATACCGGCAAGTTGGTTGTCGCGGTCTGCCGCATTGCGGTGGCTGCAATTGGAGTCTGTCGGCTTCGAAGCCTATAATGGGGCGCTTGCGGAGTTCGGGAGGCGTGGCGTGCTCACCAATCTGCACGGTTTTTTCGGGCAGCCCGTAGCAGAAAGCGCCCTTGCAGGTATCATGGCATTGAAGCGAGGCATTGACCGGTTGACGCTGCTGAAAGAACGGCAGGAATGGGAGGGGAGCACATTGCGCCCACAACTCGGCTTGCTGCAAGGAGCAAAGACGCTCATTGCAGGCGGAGGAAACATCGGTCATTCCATCCGGAAACTGCTGTCGGGATTTGATGCGGAAATACTCATTTACGACAGGCATCCGGAGCGAGGTGACCTTTCAACGACCGACGCTTTTGATGGCGAACTGCCGTCGGCAGATGTGGTGATTGCCTGTCTGCCGGAGAATGAGGCATCGAAGCATTTTTTCAACGAAAGGCGTTTTGCATTGATGCCCCCGTCGGCGCTGTTTGTCAATGTGGGCAGAGGTGGCGTGGTGGACGAGCCTGCGCTGATAAAGCGGCTGAAAGAAGGACAAATCGCGGGAGCAGTGCTGGACGTTTCCTGCACGGAACCGTTACCGCACGGACACGAACTGTGGAATTGTCCCAACACCGTCATCACCCAGCATACGGGCGGCGGCAGTAAAGGAGAACAAACAGGAAAAGTGGCGGTTTTTCTAGACAATCTATCTCGGTATATCGCAGGGCAACCGCTGAAAAGGATAGTAACCGCCGGATAAGATTAAAAAAATTTTATTCCCCGACGCAACGTTTTGCCACCAGTACCGTCTTATTATCAAATTTAAGGAATCTTTACTTCAATAATATTATTTTAAATGTGTATGATGAAAAAAGTTTTTGCTTTGCTGTTGATAGTCGGAACAGCAGCAATGTCGTGTAACAAGGAAGACGACACGGAGGAGAAATATCTTGCCGAATTGCAGGCGCTGGATAAATTGATGCCCACCCTTGACCCCAGCGCCAAGCGGGTGGCAGACGGTTTGTACATCAATGTCGGTCAAAACGAAAACAAGAAACCCCAACCCGGAGAATTTGTGCTGGTAAACTACCGGTTGAGATTTATAGACAACAACGCGCTGGAATTGTCCAGCTACCTGAGTGATCTGGAGAACACCGCCGACCAGCCGGAATTTTACCCTACCTACGTATATGGGGGACCGGAATTGTGGTTGATGAACACCTCGGATATGACGAAACCCGCACTGACCGGAATTTTTGAGGCGATGGGACAGGTGAGCGAGGGGCAAGGTGCGCGTATCTATTTCTATTCCAAATACAATATTTTTACCGGCAGCAGAATGGATTTCAAGTCGCGGGTACTGGATGTGGAATATCTCAAAGTTATTCAAAATATGACTGCATATCAGGAATCGCTGATGCACAAACATGTCATAGCCTATGGTAGAACCGTTGATACGGTGAAAGTACAATACGGCGGCAATGAATATGCAGTGATGTACGATATTGTAAGGGGAGGATCCGACGACGCCATCGCTCCGAACGGAAATCTGCCTTCGCAAGTCCTTGCCGACGTGAACGCCTATTATACGTTTCAGGAAGAGGAGAGTTTTCAGTTCGTGAAAACGGAAGAAAATTTCAAAAGCGGGGTTAACATCCTTGATTCAAATTATTTGCCCTTATATGTGTCAAATGAAGAGCTGTTCTCTGCCATCTTGAAAAAGGCGCACAAAGGCGACAGAGCCATTGTGGCAATGCCTTACATTCTGTTTGGCGGAACCGAAGGGATTGTTGATTCCAGCGGAGGACAAATGATAGTTCCCGCCAATTCCGTCGTGTTGTTTGAGATTGCGCTGAAATAAGGAACGAAAAATAAGTCTTACAAATATATCTACTGCTCTATTTTTTTTAATTTTCAATGAATGTCATTGACAGCAATCCGGGGTACCATATACAACTCTCCGGATTGCTTTGTTTTATGTCGGCGACGACAATCTCAGGGCAATAACCGGCTGACAGGTTCATTCTTTTTTTCAAAAATAGCGAAAAAGTCACTGGGAATACCTATTTTTGTGCAACGGGAAAATTTTGGATTATGGCAAAAGCATTTCAGAAAATATATACGCGGGTGAGCCGCATTACGAAGGCTACCTGTACGCTGGAAGCCGACGGCGCGGGTTATGACGAGTTGGCGACGGTGGACGGCGCGCTGGCGCAGGTGGTGAAAATCAACGGCAACGAAGTGACCCTGCAAGTGTTCAGGGGTACGGAAGGCATCCGGACTAACGCCGAGGTAGTGTTTCTGGGCAAGGCGCCGACGTTGAAAGTGGGCGCACAGTTAGCCGGACGTTTTTTCAATGCTTTCGGCGAGCCGATCGACGGAGGAGCAGCCCCAGAAGGCGAAGAGCGCGAAATCGGCGGACCGTCAGTCAATCCGGTGCGCCGCAAACAGCCTTCGGATCTGATTGCCACCGGCATCGCGGGCATCGACCTGAACAATACGCTGGTGACCGGACAGAAGATACCTTTCTTCGCCGACCCCGACCAGCCATTCAATCAAGTGATGGCAACGGTGGCGCTGCGCGCCGAAACGGACAAAATCATTCTCGGCGGCATGGGGCTTGCCAACGACGACTACCTGTATTTCAAAAACGTGTTCAGCAACGCCGGTTCGCTCGAACGCATCATCAGTTTTGTGAATACCACCGAAGACCCGCCGGTGGAACGCCTGCTCATCCCCGACATGGCGCTGACCGCCGCCGAATATTTCGCGGTGGACAGAAACGAGAAGGTACTGGTGCTGCTCACCGACATGAGTTCCTACGCCGACGCGCTCTCCATCGTTTC
>JAISWR010000128.1 GCA_031270985.1 Bacteroidales bacterium
AAATCGACGCCGAACTGACGCCCGTGGCCGCCGAACTCAAAACGCTCGACGAATCCCTCAAAGGCAAAAAGGACGAAGAAATCGAACAGGCGCAAAAAGACCGGCGCACGGAACTGCAAGCGCAGGAAGACGCCATCCGCAACCGCCGGAAAGAAGCGCTGAAAACCTACGGCAAACAGCACAGTCTGCCCAAACAGCTGATAGACCTGGCGCTGCTCGCCAACAATATGCTGAAAGGCGAAGACCTGAACAAATTTATCCGCCGCAGCGTGGAGATGATAGAGTGAAAATGGAAATAGCTTTAAATTAAAATTATACGTCCTCATTTTTCACCGTGCCAACATGCCCCGTCGGAAATATTTTTTCGGAGCAAAGTAATCAGGATACAATAAAAATCCTACCTTTGTCGCAAAATTTGGAAAGCTGCCAGAGAGGTCGAATGGGCCGCACTCGAAATGCGGTGTACGGGTGACTGTACCGGGGGTTCGAATCCCTCGCTTTCCGCGAAAGATGATGAACGAATAGAGATTGTTCTGACCATAATATGAAAGTTAAGTTTTTGTAATAAATTTTTATATTATATGAAAGCGATAAAAATACGCTGTGTCATCGTGACGGTATTTGCCACCTTTGCGGGAATTGCGGCACAAACCGCCGAAGAAACGGCAAAGCCCTTGTTGTTGAAATTCGATTTCGGGTCGGGGAAAGTTGCTGCCGGCTATACACAGGTGACGGCAGAAATGCCGTACACGGCAGAAAGAGGTTACGGGTTTGAAGCCGGCGGGGCGGTGCAGGCAATAGACAGAGGTGGCGACCCGTTGAAAGGAGATTATATCACCTGTTCGGGAGCGCTGTTCAAATTCTCCGTTGCCGTGCCGGAAGGTAATTACAAAGTGACGGTGACGCTCGGCGATGCATCGGGCGAATCGCTTACTACTGTGAAAGCGGAAACGGGACGGCTCATGCTGGAACGGGTAGCTACCTCCAAAGGCAGGTTCGAAACACGAACGTTCATTGTCAATACCAGAAACAGGACATTGTCACCCGGCAACGAAATCAAGTTGGATGTGCGCGAATGGGATCCCGTTACCCGTTTGCCTGTGACGGCTACGTGGGACGACAAGCTCACGTTGCAATTCGGCGACGCCCGTCCTTGCGTGTGCGCGGTGGAGATAGAAGCGGTGAGCGACGCCGTGGTGCTGTTGCTCATCGGCGATTCCACCGTCACCGACCAGCCCAGCGAACCGTACGGGACATGGGGACAGATGCTGGCGCGTTGGTTCACGCCTCCTGTAGCCGTGGCCAATCATGCGGAATCGGGACAAACACTGAAGGCATTCCGTTTCCAGCGGCGATGGGACAAGGTGATGCAGCAGATGAAGCCGGGAGATTACGTGTTCATGCAGTTCGGACACAACGACCTCAACAAGGGGGGGCATGACGCCATGTGGGCGCTCGACGACCGTGCGGGCGACTGGGTGAATACCCACTCCGACGCCAATACCGACTATAAATGGCTGCTGGCTGCGTATGCGGTAGAAGTGTCCCGACGCGGAGGTATTCCGGTAATCGTGTCGCCAATGACCAAGATGAACCGCGCCACAGGCGAAGTGAATACCGCCGGAATGGGCGATTACCCCAAAGCAGCAAAAGAAGCGGCGGAACTTGCGGGATGCGTGTTCATTGACCTTAATGCGATGAGCGTGGAAGTAGTGAAAGCGTTGGGTGCTTCCGCCGCTTCCGACGCCTATACCGACGGGTTGCACACCAGCGTTTACGGCGGCTACCTGCTGTCGCGCTGCATCGTGGAAGGCATCCGGCGCGCTCTTCCGGACATTGCACAATACATTACACCGGACGCCGGACTTTTCAGTCCTTCGTCGCCAAAACCGCTTCCGGAAGATTTCAAACTCCCGCCGGATCCGCGTGTGCCGGTGCCTGCACCTCCGGGTTTCCCGCAGAGGAGATGAGACGCAACCTGTGAAAAGATATGCGGCAACGTTACCGTCCGTCAAAAGGAGGCATCAGTTCTTTCTGACGATTGTCGCTGTGTCCCGTGCAATCATCAGTTCCTCGTTAGTGGGGATGATGATGGCGGTGACGCGCGAAGCGTCCGTACTGATGATTTTTTCCTGACCGCGCACACCGGCGTTCTTTTCCCTGTCAAATTCCAGTCCGAGAAATTCCAGGCCTTTGGTGATTTCGTAACGCGAGGTGTCGGAATTTTCGCCGATACCACCCGTAAACACTACTGTGTCCACTCCGCCCATTGCCGCCGCATACGCGCCGATGTACTTGCGTGCACGATAGTGGAACATTTGCAGGGCAAGTTGTGCGCGTTCGTTGCCTTGCTGCGCGGCTGTTTCCAGTTCGCGCATGTCCGATGACACGCCGCTCACACCGAGCAGCCCGCTGTGTTTGTTCATCAGAGAGTTGATTCCCGAACGATTGATGTCCTCTCTGTCCATCACATAGGTCATCACGCCCGGGTCTATATCTCCGCAACGTGTGCCCATCACCAGACCTTCCACCGGTGTAAGTCCCATGGAGGTATCCACTGATTTTCCGTCCATCACGGCGGCTACCGATGCGCCGTTGCCCAGATGGCAGGTAATGATTTTTTGTGTGCGCTCTTTGCCGAGAATTTCGAGTGCGCGTTCCGACACGTAGCGATGACTTGTGCCGTGAAAGCCGTACCGTCGAATGGCGTATTTCGTGTACAGCGAATGGGGTATGGCATACATGTAGGCATAGTCGGGCATGCTTTGGTGGAACGCCGTGTCGAATGCGCCCACCTGCGGGACGTCGGGCAGGAGACTTTTCATTGCGTATATGCCGCTCAGGTTGGGCGGGTTGTGCAGCGGCGCAAGTTGTGTGCTTTCTTCCATTATGGCTATGACTTCGTCGGTGATCAGCACGCTGGACTTAAATTTTTCGCCTCCGTGCACTACTCGGTGTCCTACCGCGTCAATCTCCGAAAAGTCGCTGATGCAACCGTATTCCTTGCTGATGAGGATGCCCAGCACATATTCGATGCCCGACCGGTGGTCAATGATTTCGCCTTCAAGGGTGACTTTTTGCCCGTTGGATTCGTGTTTGATGAACGATCCGTTCAAACCGATTTTTTCCACTCCGCCTTTGGCAAGGGTGATGGGGCCGTTCATGTCGAAAAGTTGGTATTTGATAGAGGAACTGCCGCAATTGATAACGATAATTTTCATATTCGTGTAAGATTTAATGTTTGTTGATTGATGTCGGTTCATATGACCGGGTATTCATTTTTGGTTTTTTATCTGCACAACAGGCGATAAGGAAACAACTTATTGATATAAAAGACAATACATATTTCATTTCGACCGATAATTATAAATCCATTTTTTTGTATCTGTAAAAACAGGTGAAATAACAGAGAGCGATATAAACAATTGATGCAATAAGATACGCATATTCCGGATGTGGATCGCTGATATTTACTATTTTCAGTAAATTCTTTACTTTATCGGGCAAAAGCAAATGCTCCGAAGAGGATATCGGCAGAAATCCGCCTGTTTTATCTATACCTGTAATTATCTTGTTGATATATTTTTCCAGAATATTTTCAATAATAAGCGAATAGATAAAAAATATGCCTATTGCAGGAGCCGATTTCTTGATCGTCAAAGCAAAAAGAAAAGCAAAACTCAGATACGCGATTGTTTGTACGAAAAAGTAGAATATAAACCTGAACCCCTCAAAAGAAACGGATGAATACGAAGATATTCCCATAACAAAAGCGGAGATAAACGTTATTACTGTTGCAAACAAAGCCAATACGACGATGAACAGTATTTTCGCTGTGATATACTGGCTACGGCTCAGTCCGTCAATCACATTTTGCCGGTGCGTGTGGTATGTGTATTCGGAACAGGTTTGCATGATTGTTATAAAAGCGAGTATAATAAGCAAATAACTGGATACATAAGGTACAATTTCCCAGACGTCGGAAAATTTGACAAATGAATGGCTCAACGGACTGTTGGTTATGATTTCCGATGCTATGTAATTGACGCCGAAAGTGCTTATCGCAAACAAAGCCATCAGTATCAGGAACGAACGGTTTCGTTGCAGTTTCAAAAATTCAATATTTAAAAGACGTACCATGTTTTACTGTCATTTTGTGAGTTCTAGGAATTTCGATTCAAGATTTTTGTTTTTTGCAATTAGCCTTCCAAGAACGATACCGTTGTCGAAGCAGTGTTTATTAACCTGTTGAGGCGTCAGTTCGTCCGCATAATGGGTGATTGTTATCACGCCTCCCGATTCGGTTACGTCCACGACGCCGTTTAATATTTTCAGGACATCTGCGAGGTTTTGCAGGTTTTCGGCAACGACTTCCATCATAGAAGTTTCTTTTGGCGACGAAGCATCGGTGACGGTCGTTGCGCCCTGTCCTTCTTTTGATAAAGCACTGTTAATGTCGCCTGCGGTCAGCAATTCGCCTTTTTTCAGGATTGCCACGTGGGAACAGACCTTTTCGACTTCGTCGAGCAAGTGGCTGGCGAGAATAATCGTTTTCTCTTCTTTTGCCAGTTGCAGAATCAGTTGCCGGATTTCGGATATTCCTTCGGGGTCTAATCCGTTTGTCGGCTCGTCCAGAATCACGATTTTGGGATTGCCGAGAAGGGTCGAAGCGATTGCCAGTCGCTGTTTCATTCCGAGCGAATACGTTTTGAACGAACTGTTCCGCCGTTCGAACAGATTTACTTTTTTCAACACCTCCGGAATTTCGGAAAGGTTGCAACCTTTGATTTTTGCAACTACCGTCAAATTCTGAAGTGCGGAAAGATGCGGGTAAAAATTAGGCGTTTCCAGCAACACGCCCATGTCTTTCCGGATTTCGTTAATAGGTTTTGAGCCGTCGAAGAATTTGTAATAGCCTGCCGATGCTCTCAATACATCGGTAACGATACCCAAAAGGGTTGTTTTTCCACTTCCGTTCGGACCCAATATTCCGTAAATCGCCCCTTCGGGAACAGAAAACGACACGTTTTTCAAAGCCGTAACGGAGCTGTAATGTTTTGTTATTCCGTTTATAGTTAGCACATTCATAGCCATTACATATAATATGTATATGTGCTCAAGATTTGATGTTCAGCGAGGTGATGTTCATACCTGTTTTGCGTCCGTCTTTGTCGTACAGGTAGAAGCCTTTTCCTGTACGGACGCCTGTCTGGTGCGCTCTCACCAGACGTTTGACGAGTGGTGACGCCTTGAACTTGTACAGCCCGAACTCGTCGAAAAGGTGGTCCATGTAGCGCAGCACTTTGTCCAGGCCGATCATGTCGGCGAGTTCAAACGGGCCGTGTTGCATTCCGAAGCCGCGCCGCATGATGGCGTCAATATCTTCGACGGTGGAAACGCCTTCCACCAGTGTGTTGCAGGCTTCGTTAATCAGCGTAACGATGAGGCGGGTGCTGACACTTCCGGGCGATTCGTTCACCGTGATGGCATCCCTGTTGATCATCTTCGCAAAACGTTTCACCAATTCGTGCGACTTCTCATCCGTTTGCAAACCGCACACAATTTCCACAATCCGCACCTTTTCGGGAGAGGCGAAAAAATTCAATGCCAATGCGCGTTCGGGATGCTTCATGCTGGCAGCAATGTCGGTAATCATCAGGGTGGAGACACTGCTGGTGATGACGGTTTCCGTACTGACGTATGTTTCGAGTGTGCGGAACAGTTCGATACGGTCGCGCAACGGATCGCTGGAACTGATCATCTCAATAATCAGGTCGCAATCACGGGTTTTTCCGTAATCGGTCGTCCCTTTGATGCGGGAAAGGATCACCCGTTTGTCGCCTTGCGTAAGCCCCCACCGGTTGATGACTTCGTCCAACTGCGTATGAATGGCGCGATACACGTCTTCAATGCGTTTTTCATTCACCTCCACGAAAACGACTTCGATACCGGACTGGCTGATAATGCGGGCAACCTGCTGCCCTATACCGCCGCAACCGATCAAGCCCACGCGGTGGATCAATCCTTGCTTGCCGATGTTTTTGTTCAGCGCAAATTTTTCTAATGATTCGGACATAAATAATGTTGAATTATGCGGCAAAACTATAAAAATAATTTAGGACGAACAAACGCCGACAATAATTTTCTGCAAAAAAAATCCGCCAAATCATAAAAATATATAATATTGTAATCGCAAATACGAAAATTATCATTATTGCGTTTATACATTAAATCTATCAATAATTAACAATCAGTAACCAAAGCAGTTTTAACAATCACGCCCATGATAAACGACCATACAAACAGCGTCCTGTCCAAAATCACAAAAGACAGGATCAGGACTAATCTTTTCAGGAAACATGAGCAACGTTTGATAGCGTTTCTGGTGCAGCGCGTTCCTCGCCGGATGACTTCGGACATGCTGACGTTCATCGGCTTGTTGGGAAGTTTTGTTACGGCGGGGGGGTTCGTGCTTGCTCACTATTTTCATCGCAGTTTCCTGCTGTTGGGCATTGCCGGTTTTGCGATTAATTGGTTTGGCGATTCGTTAGATGGACGTCTTGCGTATTTCCGCAACAAACCGCGCAAATGGTACGGTTTCTCACTGGATTTCACAGTGGACTGGCTGACCATTATCCTCATCGGCTACGGATACATCGTTTATGTGGGCGGTAGATGGGAATTGCTGGGCTTTTGCTTTGTTGTACTGTACGGCTGGGCGATGATGACGGCTTTGCTGCGCTACAAGATTACCAATCAGTACACTATTGATTCCGGCTTGTTCGGTCCCACCGAAGTACGGATCATCATCTCGCTTTTTTTGCTGCTTGAGATCATCTGGAAAGGCTCTATCCTGTATTCCGGCATATTTGCCTGTATCTTTCTGCTGGTGTTGAATGTGGTAGATTTTTTGAAACTGCTGAAAATCGCCGACCGGCAGGATAAGGAAGAAAAGGCAAACGGCAAATGAGCCTGTCGGACAGATTGAAGATTTTCGTCAAAGCCCAAACGTCATCGTTGATAGGCGGCACATTCGATTACCTGGTCATGATCGGGCTGACGGAATTTTTCGGCATACACTATACGGTTTCCATCGTAATAAGCGGCATTGCAGGTGCAGTCGTCAATTTTTCCATCAATAAAACATGGGCGTTTTACCGGCGGGAAAACACCTATCGGTATTCGCACGTGCAGCAGTTGGCGCGGTTTGCCGTTGTAGTGTGCAACAGTATCATGCTGAAAACCGCCGGGACATATTTTTTTACGGAAACCGTACATATTGACTACAAAATAAGTCGCCTGATGGTAGAACTGCTGGTTTCCATCCTCTTTAACTACATGCTGCAACGCCACTGGGTATTCAGAAACAGAAAAAATCCGAGAAAAATAAATCCGGAATGTCCATAATTTTCATGTATCTTTCCCCTGTAGAAAAACCTTTTTTATCTCATGCGCTTGGAAAACCTAAGTTTTTCATGTAATTTTGTTCTTTGAATTTTATAAAAGCCTGTTAATTATTTTGAATCGCAATTCTTATCGACATTGTTCTCGGCACAACGATTCTCTTTTTGCATATATTCGCTCTTCCGGATTTCAGGGCGATTTTTATACGGATACGGTACATCGGACAGCCTATGCCACCGATGCATCCGCATATCGGGAACATCCTCAGGCGGTGGCTTGCCCGAAGGACATCTCCGATATCCGCATACTGATTGACGCTGCCCGTCGCTACGGTTGCGGGTTGATACCCCGTGCAGGCGGTACATCTCTGGCAGGACAGGTGGTCGGTAACGGATTGGTGGCGGACGTATCCAAATACATGACGCATATTCTGGATTTCAACCCTGCCGAGGGCTGGGTACAGGTGGAACCGGGTGTTATTTTGGACGAACTGAACCGTTATTTGCAGCCGCATGGTGTTTTTTTTGCACCCGAAACGTCCACTTCCAACCGTTGTACCGTCGGCGGTATGGTGGGCAACAATTCCTGCGGATCGCACTCGCTCATTTACGGCAGTACGCGCGACCATGTTATAGCGGTCAATACACTGCTAAGCGACGGTAGCGAAGCAGTGTTCGCCCCTGTGCCGCAAGACCGCTGGCATGAGAAAACCGTTGCGGACAACATGGAGGGACGTATCTACAAAAAGATAGCGGAGATGCTTTCCAACAAAACGAACCGCTCCGAAATAAGAACGCAATTCCCCAGACCCGACATTCGCCGACGCAACAACGGTTATGCGCTGGATTCGCTGATTGATACGCAGCCTTTCGGTGGAAAACAGCCTTTCAATCTGAGTACGCTGATTGTCGGTTCCGAAGGTACGCTGGCATTCGTCACATCGGCGAAGTTGCGGGTGACTCCTTTGCCGCCGCCTGTCAAAGCGGTGATGTGCATCCACATGTCGTCGGTGGAGGAAGCGTTGCAAGCCAATCTGGTGGCGTTGCAACATCAGCCGGAAGCGGTGGAACTGATGGACAGCGTTATTTTGGAATGTACCAAAGACAATTTGTTGCAACAGCGCAACCGCTTTTTCGTGCAAGGTGATCCGGGCGCTATCCTGATTGTGGAATTTGCCGGAAACAACGAGACAAACATAAGGAATCGCGCCGACATGCTGGAACAAAGCATGAGAAACGCCGGTTTCGGCTACTATTTCCCCCTCATCTGCGGTAGCGACGTCAATAAAGTATGGGCATTGCGCAAAGCGGGACTTGGCTTGCTCTCCAATATGAAAGGCGACGCCAAACCGGTGTCGGTGATTGAGGATACCGCTATCGCTCCGGAAGATATGCCTGCCTATATCGCCGAATTTAAAACCATCCTGGACAAACACGGGCTGAACTGCGTTTATCATGCGCACATTGCCACAGGGGAACTACATCTGCGCCCTGTGCTTAACCTGAAAAACGAAAATGATATACGTCTGTTCCACGTCATTGCAAAGGAAACGGCGTTGTTGGTTAAAAAATACCGCGGTTCGCTCAGCGGGGAACACGGGGACGGCAGATTACGCGGAGAATGGATACCGCTCATGTACGGAGATATCGTTTATCAATTATTTGGAGAAATTAAGGAATGTTTCGACCCGCAACGCATTTTCAATCCGGGCAAAATTACCGATACTCCGCCGATGGACAGTTCGTTGCGTTATATGAAAGGCAACGCAACATTTGCTCCTGTGTTTGATTATTCCGCCACGCTCGGATTACTGCGGGCTGTAGAAAGTTGTAACGGATCGGGCGATTGCCGCAAACGGCATACGGCGGGAGGGGTCATGTGTCCCAGTTATATGGCAACGCACAACGAGACCGACAGCACCCGCGCCCGTGCCAACCTGCTGCGCGAATATCTCATTCATCCGGACGACGTGTCCGTCAGCAGACGCGATATGTACGGCGTACTTGACCTGTGTCTTTCCTGCAAAGGCTGCAAAAGCGAATGTCCTTCCGGCGTGGACATGGCGAAACTGAAAGCGGAATTTCTGCAACACTATTACGACCACAAAGGCTTTATCCCGCTTCGTGCGTGGATCATTGCACACATCAACCAATTCAACCGGCTGGGCAGTTTTTTTCCGCATCTGTATCATGTGTGCGTTAATCTGCGTCCATTGAAAAGACTGGCGGGTTTCCATCCCCAACGTACCATCCCCGGCGTTTACCGACAAAATTTTCGCCGATGGGCAAAACATCATTTGCCGGCGCTGAACGCCGCCATCCGCTTGCCTGTCGGTCAACTGTACCTGTTTGTGGACGAGTTCACCGATTATCAGGACGTGCCTGTTGGCGTGAAAACCCTCCTGCTGCTGCATTATCTGGGCTACCGTGTGGAGATTGCGGCGCACAGGGAAAGCGGAAGAGCCTGTATATCCAAAGGACTGCTGCGCAAGGCGCAAAAGATAGCCGGACATAACATCCGGATGCTGGACGCCTGCGTGACCGAAACAATGCCGCTGGTGGGCATCGAACCATCCTGCATCCTCTCCTTTCGCGACGAGTACCCCGAACTTGCTCCCGAAGATTTGCGAAAAGCAGCAAAACGATTAGCCTCCAACACTTTCACTATCGAAGAATTTATCGTGCGGGAGTGGAAAAACGGAAGAATAACGTCGGATGCGTTTACCGACAAACCCGCGAAAGTCTTTTTCCACGGGCATTGCCAGCAAAAATCGCTGATTACCACGCAAGCAACGCAGGATATGCTCGGAATACCTTCTCACTACACGGTTTGCGAGTTGAAAACAGGATGTTGCGGCATGGCAGGTGCGTTCGGCTATGAAAAGGAACATTATGACCTTTCGATGCAGATCGGCGAACTAACGCTGTTCCCGCAAGTACGGACACTGCCGGCAGAAAGCATTGTCGCTGCGCCGGGAACAAGTTGCCGCCAGCATATTGCACACGGCACGGGTTGCAAAGCCGTACATCCTGTGGAAACGCTCTACGACGCGTTGAAATCTCCCGTCGCGGATGACGGCGTCAACAGGATGTATTTCAAATTGGCGCATGATTGCCTGTCCGGATATGGCTATCAAAAGAAATAACTTAAACAGAAAAACCATCACAGAGAATTATTTTACAAAATTCTTATAAAATAATCTTTTTATTGTGTATTTTTATACGTCAAATTTTTGAACAAATAGTATGAATGACGTTCGATTCTCTACAGCGCAAATTCGCAAAAAATGATAATTTTTTTCCCGATAAAATCATCCTGTGACACATGTTATCCGTGCTTTGGCACGATTTTCACACACACATCACGTCTTACATACCGTAATTCGTAATATCATGTCATCGCAAACTCCGGTAACTACGAGAATGAAACCGGAAGACAAAGATAGTTTGATAATACGCCAATCCGCAAGGGCTAATCAACAGGCGGCTATTATATAATGCACTCAATTTTAAACAGTTTAATTCAGGTATGAGAAAAAAGCCGTAGTCCCCCATAAGTGATGCGCCTAAAATATAATCGGCTGAGTGAACGATAGTTCCAATGACATGCTCCCAAGTTGGGTTAAATTGCGGCATTAATTTTTGGAAATCTCAGGCTTTTCATGTAATTTTGCAAATATCAAGGTGTCGGACGCATCCGTTCAGCCTATAGGGGAAAATTTTACGGTTTTCTCCGCCAATGCAAAGACGTACAAAACGAGGTATAGATAGTAGAACATTAAAATTTACACAACAATGCGATTGACAATATTATCCATATTTGCCGCATGTTTATCGGCTGTGTTTCTTTCGTGCGGCACCGACAAACCCGAACCTCCGCAACCTCCGGGTACGGGTGGGAACGGCGACGATCAGCCGCCTGTTGTCGAGCGTCCCGACTGGAAATCCGACCCCGCGTTGAAAACGTTGAAGGCTTTTCCGGAAGCGGAAGGCTTTGGTGCGGAAACAACCGGCGGGCGCGGCGGAAAGATTCTGTATGTCGTCCGTTTGGAAGACGATGCCAACGCGGGTTCTTTGCGGTGGGCGCTCAATCAGCAGGGCAAACGTACCGTCATGTTTCAGGTTGCCGGTGTCATTGCCCTGAAAAACAGTCTTGAAATCAAAAACGGCGATTTGACCATTGCCGGTCAGTCTGCGCCCGGAAACGGCATTTGTATCTCAGGCTATCCGGTGATATTGAAAGCCGACAACGTTATCGTACGGCATCTGCGTTTCCGGATGGGGGATGCCACGAAGCAAGAAAACGACGCATTTTGGGGACGCAACCAAAAAAACATCATCATTGACCATTGCAGCATGAGTTGGAGCACTGACGAATGTGCTTCGTTTTATGATAATGAGAATTTTACGCTGCAATGGTGTATCCTTTCCGAAAGTCTGCGCATTTCCACACATTCCAAAGGTGCGCACGGCTATGGCGGTATTTGGGGCGGGCATGGCGCATCGTTCCATCATAATCTGCTGGCGCATCACGACAGTCGCAATCCGCGTTTCTGCGGCAGCAGATACAGCAATCAACCCGATTTGGAGATGGTGGATTTTCGCAATAATGTCATATACAATTGGGGAAGCAACAGCGGCTATGCGGGCGAAGGCGGCAGTTACAACATAGTGGGCAATTACTATAAACCCGGGCCGGAAACGAGCAATCCCGCGCGTATATTCCAACCCAATGCCGACGATGGCAGTAATCAACAGCCGGCGGGAATATGGGGAAAATTTCATGTCAGCGGGAACTACATGCTCAACAGAGACGGTTCGCCAAATACGGCGATCAATGCCGATAACTGGGCGGGGATGACACCCAATCCGTCGTCAAAAAGCAAAGATGAACTGAAATCAATCTCCGAATTTGCCAAAGGCAGCATCACTACGCAAAGCGCACAGGAGGCTTATGAACAGGTGCTGCAAAAGTCGGGGGCAAGTTTCCGCCGCGATGCTACCGATACCCGCCTCATCAACGAGGTCAGGAACGGATTGGCTCCCGTGCGGGCATATTTTACGCTCCATGCGGACGAACGCCCTTCCGGTGTTACCGCCACCAAAGCAGGATTGATTGACAGTCAAAACGACGTCAACGGATGGGACGCTTACGTTTTTAAAACCGAAGATGTCCCCGTTGATACGGACGGAGACGGCATGCCAGACGCATGGGAAACCGCCAATGCCCTGAATCCGAAAAACGCTTCGGATGGCGCAACAAACACTCTTTCGGGAACATACCCCAATCTGGAGGTGTATCTGTACAGCTTGACAAAAGAGTGAAGATTTGGATGCGTTTCAATTTGTCGCGGACATGCAACCCTGTCCGCATTGCCGCCGCCGTAGAAAATGACAACAGCGCAATGTAAAGCATCAGAGGATGGTTTCGGAAAACCGGCGCTTATCCTGACTTTTTTATTATCTTGAATTCTCTCGGGCAACGTCGCAGGCATTGAACGTGAATAGCTCCAAGATGCGGGAGAGATGCCATATCCGTCTCCCGCCGGAATTTAAAACACAAAATCATGATGCTGTCGATTATCCGGAAAGACTGAAAAAACACTTTCAAACGGATAAAAAAATCGGCAATTATTTTTTTATCAAAATTTAAATCACTATTTTTGCCTAACATAAATATTATGGTCTGTATTTTGGGCAATGACAAGTTTACCAATGCATTTATTGTACCCTGGCGATATTTTTATTGAGCGGAGGCCTTATATTGTAAGTACGGTACTGGGGTCGTGCGTTTCGGTCTGCCTGCATGCGCCTTCCATGCAGATGGGAACCATCAATCACTACATCCTGCCTCAGTGGAATGGAGTCGATCTGGCAACCATGAAATACGGCAATCTATCTATCATCCGTATTCTGGAAGGGTTGTTGAGATTCGGATGCACCTATAAGGACATTGAAGCAAAGGTACTTGGCGGGGCGGAAGTGCTCGTGGGCACTTCCACACGTTTCCACATCGGACAGCGGAACATAGACATAGCGTTAAAAATGCTTCAGGAGTTCGGAATACCTGTTGCGCTGATCAATGTGGGCGGAGATAAGGGAAGAAAAATCATTTTCAACACCCAAACGGGTGAAGTAGAGTGTTTATATATCAACAGGCGGGAGCGTTTTACTCCAGAAGATATGTTACCATTTTTTAAATAGTTCATGGATATATTGTTAATCGGTTCCGGAGGTCGGGAACATGCGCTGGCATGGAAAATGAGGCAAAGCCTTTTGCTGGGACGTTTGTTTATCGCGCCGGGCAATGCGGGCACGTTGCAGATTGGGGTGAATGTCCCTATCGAAAGTTGCGATTTTGAATCGTTAGGAAAATTCGCCGTTCGGGAAAAGATCGACATGGTGGTGGTCGGCCCCGAAGAACCTTTGGTGAAAGGAATTGCGGATTATTTCATGGAACACAAAGAATTGCAGCATATTCCGGTTATCGGACCGTCCTGCTACGGCGCACAATTGGAGGGGAGCAAAGACTTTGCCAAAGAATTTATGCGGCGGCACGATATTCCTACGGCGGCATATCGCACTTTCAGCGCAGACAGGGAAACGGAAGCGCAAATGTTCATCCGTACCCTGAAACCTCCGTACGTGCTGAAAGCCGACGGATTAGCCGCCGGTAAAGGTGTGGTGATTGTGAACACGCAGGAAGAAGCGTTTGCGGAACTGCATGAAATGTTCTCCGGAAAGTTTGGCGCAGCAGGCAACAAAGTGGTCATTGAAGAATTTCTTTCGGGTATCGAATTATCTGTCTTTGCCCTGACCGACGGCAAAAATTATGTGATACTCCCCGAAGCCAAAGATTACAAACGGATAGGTGAAAACGATACCGGACCGAACACCGGAGGTATGGGCGCCGTGTCGCCCGTACCGTTTGCCGATAAGACATTCATGGATAAAGTGGAAAACCGCATTGTCCGCAGAACGGTGGAGGGATTGCGCAGCGACGGTATTGACTACAAGGGTTTTATCTTTTTTGGGCTTATCAACGTGAATGGCGATCCGATGGTGATTGAATACAATGTGCGTATGGGCGATCCGGAAACAGAGGTGGTGATGCTGCGCCTTGAATCCGATTTGGTCGCATTATTTCAGGCTGTCGCCGACGGCGTTGTCGAGACAAAAACCGTACACGCCGTTCCGCAGACGGCAACTACCGTCATGTTGGTGTCAAACGGTTATCCGGGCAATTACGACAAAGGAAAGCCCATTGAAAACATCAATGATACGACGGACTGCATCGTGTTCCATGCAGGGACTGCCGTAAAAGACGGGCAAATAGTGACGGCGGGCGGAAGAGTGCTTGCAGTCAGCGTATTGGCGGACACTGTGGATGAAGCGCTGGCTAAGTCCAACCGGAATGCCGCTATTATCCGTTTTGAAGGAAAATACTACCGGAGCGACATTGGCTTCGACCTGAAATGACCGACACGAAGTGTATTACTTGAAAAGAATTTGCTCACCTGTAACACGTCCGCCCATGTTTCGCATCTTTCGTTCTACCGGTATAATTGTCACGCTGATTATCCTCTTTTGCATACTGACATGGCTACATAGCTTGACAAATGCTACCGCGTATGAAGAATCCCGTTACGGAATGACAGGATTCCGTGCGATTTCGGAACGATTGACAAACCCGTCCGTTGTGGCGGCATGGTGTGGCTTTTTGTTCGTCATGGCAGAAATTGCCGCATTGGTTTTTGTCAACCGATTCCACCTGCTCAACAAAACATCCGGACTTCCGGCGTTGTGCTACGTGTTGCTGATTGGCGGAGTGCCTTCCATCCATCTGCTTGACCCTGCTGCTATTGCCGCCATTTTTCTTACCATTGCGTTTGCGCGGCTGACCATATCGTTCCGTAGCGAACGCTTTTCGCCGGAATATTTCTCTGCGGCAATATGCATCGCGCTGGCCACATTCTTTTTCCGGTACGCATATTTTTTCATGCTGATGGTGTGGTTCTGCATCCTGTTTTTCCGTCCGGGCTATTGGCGTGAATGGGTGTCATCCCTGTTGGGATTTTTCTTCCCGTTCTTCTGGCTGTTCTGTTGGCATTATCTCTTTGAGGACAATACAACATACGTGTCGGGCGTGTTCAACGAAATGTTTACCTTTGAGCGCGTCATGCCACAACTTTCGGCATCCTTTGCCGTTTTTGCAATATTGTGCGCCGTCATCACCGTTTTTTCCATCCTGTATCTGTTCCACCGTGTCAGGTCGCAGAAAATCATTGTCCGCAACGGCTACTATCTGTTGATGCTGATGCTGATGCTTTCGTGCATGATAACGCTCATCGCGCCCGATACGTTGCCGTCGGCATGGTATCTACTCTCCGTCCCGCCATCTTTTTACCTGTCCTACTATCTGGAAAACAGTCGCTCCTCGTTTTGGAACAACGCCATCATCACGTTAATGGTAGTAGTGACATGCGTTATACAATATATCCATTTTTTTTTCGAATAATTTTTTTTTTTTTGAAAGACAGATACATTTTTATTTAAAAATGCTTACTTTTGATTCCTCAAATCTATCTAATTTTTATCTTTATGAATATAACAAATACCCTTATTCTTGTCCCATTTGATTTTATGCCTATGTCCTATCAGGCGTTGGAGCACGGGGCATACATGGCGAAAGCTATGGAGCAGAAGTTGATGCTGCTCCATATTACCGATAAAGATTCGGCAATTCCCGCACTGGAAAAGAAATTGCAGCTCATTGTGGAAGAATGTGCCGAAAATTACGGGATAACACCTGAGTTTATGATACGGAAAGGCAACTATCCGTATGCCATCATCAAAGATGTGGCGATGGAGCTGAACCCCAAACTGGTGATCCTGAAAACAGGCGGAGTGAAAGGCATCAGACGTTATACGGGTATCCGCACCATCAAAATTCTGTCGGGTAGCGTAGTGCCGTTTGTGGTGATACAAGATGCACCTGCCGGGCCGTTGCTCCAGAATATCGTTTTCCCGATAAACTTTCTGGAACAGCATGACACCAAACTGAAACGGGTGGTGTTTTTCAGCCTGTTTTATCCCGACGCCACCATGCACATCATTACGCCGTCAGGCAAAGATACCGAGAAAGAAAAGATCATTGCCACCGACATCAAGGTCATGACCAAAGCGCTGGAAGACCGGCAGATAAAGGTGAAATTTATCCTGCACGATAAAAAGAAAAACACGGCGGAAGATATCCTTCTCATTGCCAGAAAAGCCAATGCAGATATGATTATGACGCCTATGGAAAAAGTTTCTACCCTCAGCAAGTTCCTGTTCGGGCTGAGAGAAGAAAAACTTATCTCCAACGCCGAAAAAATACCGGTGATGTGCGTACATAGCGATTCCGATGTTCTGTAATTCCAGTGGACATGTCCGTAAGTGAAGTAAAAGAACTGATTGGAAAAGACAAGTTTGCGCGGTACTGCGGCATTGAATTAACGGATGTTACAGAAGGCGCCGCTGCCGCACGGATGGAAATACTGCCCGAACATCTGAACGGCGTAGGGATTGTGCAAGGCGGTGTGTTATACACCTTAGCCGATCTTACGTTGGCTGCCGCCGCCAATTCATACGGGGTGACGGCGGTGACGCTTACCGGCAACATTGCCTATTTCAAGGCGGAAAGCTCAGGGATGTTATACGCCGAAGCAAAAGAATTGTCACTCCATCGTGTGGTGGCTACTTATCAGGTGAATATTACCAATGGAGAGAACGAACTCATTGCCGTAGCACAAGGAACAGTGTATCGGAAGGTTTGAAAAAACAATACACAAGCGGGGAATCAAACAAACTGTGCGGTGATTCGCAGTATTTCGGAACATTTGCCGTTGTTTGTTTTTTCGTTTGAACGTTCAGGGCGCTATCGCTTCGGCAAAAATCTGATAAGCCCTTGTGCGGACGTTTAAATCCGTCAATTTGTTATTGGATGTGTTCGGGCATATCCGATTGGAAAGAAAGATAAAAAGTAATCCCGTTTCGGGGTCCATCCATACGTAAGTTCCGGTGAATCCACTGTGTCCGTAACTTTCGGGCGATGCGCAGGCACACGCGGGCGATGCTTTTTCCGGATTGGGTTCGGGTTTGTCGAAGCCTATGCCGCGCCGGTTGCCTTGCCGGCAAAAGGGACATTCGGTAAATGTATCAATGGTTTTCTTCTCAATGTAGCGTTCGCCTCCGTATTCTCCCTTGTTCATATACATTTGCATCAGTTTAGCGAGGTCGTTGGCGTTACCGAACAATCCGGCATGGCCACTCACTCCGCCCATCAATGCGGCATTTTCGTCATGTGCATAGCCTTGTAGCCATTGGTTGCGGAAGACGGTATCGTTGGCGGTGGGGACAATACGCTCCGAAGGGAAACGTCGGAGGGGATGATAACCCAGTGTGGTGGCACCCAGACGACGGTAAAAATTTTGGGCGACAAATTCATCGATCGGTATTCCGGCATGTTGTTCCACAAGTTCTGCCAGCAGGATGAAGCCCAAGTCGCTGTACAGATACTGCTTGACGGGCAACAGGGGTATCCGTTTGATTTTGCCGAAAATGGTGTCACGATAAGTGTTCAGCACATATAATCCTTGTGCGGCAGGTAAATGATGCAGCGAATCTTCGACGGGCGTGAAAATGCCGTTTTTGTATTTGCTTTGCGTACTCAGCCACGAACCGGCAGACAAGCGTATGGTGTGGCGTTCGTCGCGCGTGCGGGCAATCAGGTTTATAGTGGAATCCAACGGCTGGAGCACATCCAAATATGACGAAATACCTGCCGGCAAGCGCGCCTGATGCGTCAGCAGGTCTGTGAGCGTTATTTTCCCCACTTCGCTGTCGTCCGGAAAGTGGATATGTTTATTCAAACGATCGCGCAACCTGAGTTCATCCCTGTCCAGCAACAACATGATGGAGGGCAATGTGGCGGAGATTTTCGTCACTGAAGCCAAATCATATATGTGCGTCGGCTGCGTCGCTAAGGCTTTATCGTCATAGCGCGTTTGCCCGTATTCTTTGCTGAAAAAGACTGTTCCGTTGCGTGCGGCAAGGATTTGGCAACCGGGCATTGCGCCTGCGGCAATGGCCGCCTGTATCAACGTATCTACGGCCGCAAGTTTTTGTGACGATACGCCCGCATCCTCAGGAATGGAATATTTCAAACGAAGGATTCCCTCAGTATGCAGTCCGTCGCGATAGTGATAAACGGAATCTACGGACACGGGCAATGAACCTTCCGCAGACAATGCGCCATAGAGCGTTTGGGCAACGTAGTCCTGAAACAACGGCGCATCCTGATAAGCCACCACGATACTTTTCATTCTTGCCTTGTTTTTGAAATCCGCCAATGCGTAAGGCGGTGCAAACAGGCAAAGAACAACGCGATTATTGTCCGCAAGTTCGTCCACGAAGGCAAACACACGCGAAGGGATGCCGTAATGCTCGTCGGCGCGATATTTAGTATTATGGATACTCACAATGATGCGGGTATAGTTTTTCAGCGTTTCTTCCAGCGCCTGTTCCTGTTCAGGCGTGGTTTTTTCGTTAAGAAAAAAACAGTCGTTTTCCTCGTAACTGTTCATCCGTTGCAAAAATGCATTGGGTTGCGCAACGCCTGTCATCAGAATAGCGGTTTTTTCCTTGTCGAGGCTTTTCAGCGGAAGGATGTTGTCATCGTTCTGTATAACGGTGAGCGCCGACCTTGTCAATATGCGGTTCAGCAAGTCGGCTTCAGGACGGTTCAGGAAAGCCGACAGCCCTTGCATATCAACGGGACGGTAGCGATTCAGACCCACCCATTGTTTGGCGGCAAGGATTCTGCGGCATGACATCTCAATACGTTCCACACTGACTCGCCCGCTGTTTACGGCATCTTTGACGGCTTTGACGGATGCTGGCAAATCTGCGGGCATCAGGAGAACATCCGCACCTGCCTCCAAAGCCTTTACCTCCGCTTCTCCAGCAGAGAAAAACTGTGTAACACCTTTCATGTTCAGCGCGTCGGTGAATATCAATCCGGTAAAACCCAGCGAATCACGAAGAATGCCGTTTAATATCCTGAGGGAAAGCGAGGCGGCGAGATCGGGTGTTGTATCCAGTGCCGGTACGTGTATGTGCGCCGCAAGGATTCCCGTCAGCCCGTCCCGTATCAGCTCCTTATAAGGGAGCCATTCCTGCACGTCAAATGTGGCATACGTGCCTTCCACTAACGGCAGCGACAAATGAGAATCAATGGTGGTGTTGCCGTGTCCCGGAAAATGTTTGGCGGTAGTGAGGACATACTGTTCCTGCATACCTTTCATGTACAGCAGACAGCGGCGTGCTACTTCTCCAGCAGTTTCGCCGAAAGAGCGAATACCGATGACCGGATTTTCCGGATGACTGTTGACGTCCGCCACCGGAGCAAAATTCAAATGTACGCCCATGCGGCGGCACTGTAAGCCTATTTCGCGCCCCATACGGAGCAGCAATTCCGCATCTTTGACTGCACCCAGCGGCATTTGGCGCGGAAACGAAATGCAACTGTCCAGCCTCATGCCCAATCCCCATTCGGCGTCCATAGCAACCAGCAGAGGCGTTTGCGACAGATATTGGTATCTGTTGGTCAGCGCAGCCTGCCGCAAAGGTCCGCCCTGAAAAAACACCACACCGCCGATGTGGTATTTGGATATATATTCGCTGATGAGATCCGCATGCGTCTGATTTTTGTCCGAATATGCGGCTACAATGAATAACTGTCCGATACGCTGATCGAATGTAAGGCTGTTGAACACGGAGTCCACCCATGCCGTATGCAGGTTGTCAAAGGGATAATCGAACGAACGACCGTAAGACAATATGCCGGTAGATAAAATCGCCCAGCACAACAACATTTGTTTTTTTTGCACTAAATTTTTCATGTGCGAATTTCGCTGCAAATATAGCGTACAAAATCCAATGTTCAAAACGGGTCATTGCGCGGGGCGCATTTATCTTTGATGAGGACTTGGTAAGTTCAAATTTATCCGGTTTAGTGGATAATTCAAAAATTATATATAACTTTGCGTTTTTAAAATATATCTAAAAATAAAATTTATATATGGGACGAATTGTCAAAATATTAGGTCGTCAGGTGCTGGATTCGCGCGGCAACCCGACAGTAGAAGCAGAAGTGCATACCGTTAGCGGCTTTGTGGGTCGCGCCATCGTTCCGTCGGGAGCGTCCACGGGAGTACATGAAGCGGTAGAATTGCGCGACAGCGACAAAAGTCGCTACATGGGCAAAGGTGTGTTGAAAGCCGTTGAACACGTGAACACCGTCCTCAACGAGGAACTGACGGGAATGCACGTCACCGACCAAAACGCTATCGACGCCCGAATGCTTGAACTGGACGGCACGTCCAACAAGGGAAAACTCGGCGCCAACGCCATACTCGGCGTTTCGCTGGCCGTTGCCAGAGCGGCAGCCGACGTGACGGGGCAGGAACTGTTCCGCTATGTGGGCGGCGTGAATGCCAACACGCTCCCCATCCCGATGATGAACATCCTCAACGGCGGTTCTCATGCCGACAACAGCATTGATTTTCAGGAATTCATGATCATGCCGGCGGGCGCACCCAATTTCCGCGAAGCTTTGCGCATGGGAGCAGAGGTGTTCCACAATCTGAAATCGGTGCTGAAAGCAGGCGGATATTCCACCAATGTGGGTGACGAAGGCGGATTTGCCCCTAATCTGAAATCCAACGAAGAAGCGGTTACCGTCATTCTCCAAGCCATTGAAAAAGCAGGATACAAACCCGGCGTGGACGTTTATCTGGCGCTCGATCCCGCATCTTCGGAATATTATTTGGAGGACGAAAAAGTATATCACCTGCACAAGTCGAACGGCGACAAATTGACCTCCGGACAAATGGCGGATTATTGGAAAACATGGACAAACAAATATCCTATCATATCTATCGAAGACGGTATGGCTGAGGATGATTGGGAAGGCTGGAAACTGCTGACCGACGCCATCGGCGACAAGGTGCAATTAGTAGGCGACGACTTGTTTGTGACCAATACCCGACGGCTGTCCACAGGCATCGAAAGGAAAGTAGCAAATTCCATCCTCGTAAAAGTGAACCAGATCGGTTCGCTCACCGAAACAATAGACGCCGTAAACATGGCTTACCGCGCGTCGTACACCGCTATTATGAGCCATCGTTCGGGCGAGTCGGAAGATACTACCATTGCCGACCTGGCGGTGGCGCTGAACACAGGGCTGATCAAAACCGGATCGGCTTCACGCAGCGACAGGATTGCCAAGTACAATCAGTTGCTCCGTATTGAAGAATCTCTGGGCGACAACGCTCGTTATCCTGGCAAACAATTCAAATATGCCCGTTAATCACGCAATATCAATGGCAAGAAAACCTTTTTGGGTAATCGCTGCTTTGATGACGGCAACGGCGGTGACGGCACAGGCACAGTTTAGGATAGGATTCAAAGGCGGTTACAACATAAACAACGTTTATGGCGTTTCGGGCGGCATCCGTACCAGCAGTGTGGAAGCCAACCAACCGACACCCGAATGGAAGATGAAATCCGGATTCCAATTTGGAGCGGTGAGCGAAATACCGCTGACGAATGCATTTTACCTGCAACCGTCGGTAGTATTCAAATCGCAGGGATTCAAAGACGTCTACGTGAATCCGGATGGTAAGGACTACAAATGGACCTTTGCGTTCTATGGACTTCAAGTACCCGTCAACATACAGTATAAGGTAGATTTGGGCATACCCGACCTTATCTTTCAGGCTGGCCCCTACATCGGATACGGTTTCAGAGGCAAACTGAAAAAATATGTGAACAATGTGGTGAAAACCGACCAAAAACTGAAATACGGGGAACACAAATCAAGCGACATCCTCAAACCGCAATGGGATTACGGATTAACAGTAGGCGCAGGGGTTCAGGTGTCGCGGGTACAACTTTCCGCAGGCTACAGCATGAGTTTTTCCGAAATGACTTTTGTCAAAAACGTAAGCCGTCCGTATAACGTAAAAATGAAAACCAACGAAATCTTCGTCACTCTGTCGTTCTTTTTCGGGAGGTATGAAAGTATCTTCCCCGAAGAAGAGTAAGTAGTTGTACACCGGCATGTTCTCGCCAGACAGTTTGTTGCCCGCCTTTGCATTGACGTTGATTGCAGGGCTTTCCACAGGCATCGGCAGCGCCATTGCTTTGCTGGCGAAGCGTACCAACACCAATTTCCTGTGCGCTTCGCTGGGATTTTCCGCAGGCGTGATGTTGTACGTGTCTTTCATGGAGATGATGCCTTCCGCCAAACAGGAACTGACGGATTATTTCGGCAGTGCGGGCATGTTATATTTGTTGTCGGCGTTTTTCGGCGGAATAGGACTGATCGCACTGATTGATTTTCTGATTCCCGCAGAGGAGAACCCCCATGAAGCGCAAAGCATTGAAGATATGGGTAAAAACGGGAAAGCGCTGCAACGCACAGGTGTCCTCATGGCGCTGTCCATAGCGATTCACAATTTTCCCGAAGGCATCGCCACTTTCACGTCTGTGCTGGAAAGTTGGCGAATCGCCGTTCCCATCACCGTCGCCATCGCTATTCACAACATTCCGGAAGGCATCGCCGTTTCCGTACCTGTGTATCATGCCACAGGCAGCAAAAAGAAAGCGTTTTGGTGGTCGTTCCTGTCGGGTTTGGCGGAGCCGCTGGGTGCGTTGATCGCTTTTCTTTTCCTGATTCCGTTTTGGTCGCCTGCCGTCAACGGGATTGTGTTGGCGGCTGTGTCGGGCATCATGGTGTTCATTTCGCTGGACGAGCTGTTGCCCACCGCCGAAAAATACGGCAAACATCATATTTCCATCTCCGGCGTCGTGGCGGGAATGCTTGTCATGGCGTTGAGCCTGTTGGCGCTGTAATTCAGGAGACGAACAGCCGAGCCAGTTATTCCGGCAACCATCCGTCGCATCCTTTCATCACTGCGGCGACTGTGTACGCTCCCGCTTGCTGTGCGGTCAGCATTTTTATCCACGGCGGACGCGCGGCCGTTGCCGCACCTTCTCCTTTATTGTTGTATTCCATGTAGCGGGCGGTTTTTTCGTTGTCGCGGTTGTTCCAGTTGTTCCACGCTTCGGGCGTTATCCCTTTCGGGAGATCGCAGTTCATGAACAGCGTCATGCCGTACGGTCGCCAAGGACGTCCGAGATACATACGGTCAACACCGTCCGCCAGCGTTACGGTACAGTTGTTGAACACATACCCGTATTGCTGGTCTTGAGGGGTGGAGGCTGCCGTGATGTAGGAGTTGCGTTTACAGTGTAACGTGCAGCGTTCGAACCAACAGACGGAAGGTCCGAAAATAAAGTCGGTGGTACCTTCGATGTAGCAATTGACGAAATAGTGTCGCGTTCCTTCCCGTCCGGCGTACACAGTGTCCTGATTGCCCAGCAGTCGGCAGTTGCGGAACACTATCCTGTCGCCCTCCACGTGCAGCGCTACGGCCTGTCCGAGTTGAGCCGCGTTGTTCTCAACGGTCAGATTTTCGAAAGTAATGTTGTTGCCCTGCACCAGCAACGTGTAGGTGCGGAATGTGCCCATATTGTTGATGTTGGCATGATCGTCCCACGTAATAACGGTTTGATCGCGATCTTCGCCCCGCACAGTGACATCTTTGAGCCATGACGGCAGGATGATTTTCTCCTTGTACACGCCTTTTTTCACCAAAATCAGCGTAGGAGCAGGTCTAAAAGCGCGGATTTGGTCGAATGCTTCCTGCAAACTGCGAAAATCGCCCGTCCCGTCGCGGGACACCACCACCGTGTCTTTCTGGATGATTTTGTTCTGTGCGTACACGGAGGCTACGCACCACAATAAGGATACAAACAATATGTGTTTCATGGTATTTCAGTAAATATTCGTTGCAAATGTACATGAAATTTTTCTGAATCACACACAGGCGCATGAAAAAAATCGTCTCTTTGGGCGTGTTTGTACTTCGGGCAGTGTGATTTTGCGCATTGCCGTCAAGACGTCCGTCCCTATGAATTACGCGAACTCGCTATTGCTCGGTTGATATTATTCCACCGAAGGGGAATACGGGTTACACTCATTGCACAAAATCACGCCGCGCACAATATATATGGTCAACGGGAAACAGGGATTATTTGTAGTTTCGTTGCGCCACTTTGATTTGTTCGTATTGGAGCGGTTCTTTGTTCAGGCTGGGTTCGCTGTCGTCGCCGGTGTATTCCCATGCGGCAACGTAC